>DATJEI010000026.1:0-8073 GCA_035496735.1 Bryobacteraceae bacterium
CTATGCCGCCGTGGAGGTCGCCGGCGAGGTCTACATCATCGCGCAGGATTTGCTCAACGCGACGGCGGAGGCGTGCGGATGGGAGTCGCCGCAGGTGCTGGCGACGTTCGCCGGCGAGAAACTGGCGGGGACGGTATTCCGGCATCCATTTCTGGAGCGCGATTCAGTGGGGTTGCTGGGCGATCACGTAACGCTCGAGCAGGGCACCGGCGCGGTGCACACGGCCCCCGGACATGGCCAGGAAGACTACGTGATCGGCGTCGAGAACGGCCTGCCGGTGTATTGTCCGGTGGATGGCGCGGGCCGGTTCTTTCAGGCCGAAGGCGCGCCCGGAAAGTTGCCCGAAGAATTGCTCGGCAAGACAGTCTGGGAAGGTAACCCGATTGTCATTCACATCCTGAATACTGTAGGTGCGCTGGCGGCGACGCGCAAGATCGAGCACAGTTATCCGCATTGCTGGCGGTGTCACCATCCCACCATCTTCCGCGCCACCGAACAGTGGTTCATCGGCATGGATCGCGTCGTGAAGGGCGGAACGCTGCGCCAGAACGCGCTCGCCGCGATCAAGAAGGTGAAGTGGAACCCGGCGTGGGGAGAGGAGCGCATCGGCAACATGATCGCGACGCGGCCGGACTGGTGCATCTCGCGCCAGCGCGCCTGGGGCGTGCCGATCATCGTGTTTTATTGCGACGCGTGCCAGGAACCCCTGACCGACCGCAAGATTCTGGATCGCGTGGTGGATCTGATTCGCGTTTACACGGCTGACGTCTGGTATTCGACCGACGCCGCGGAGCTGGCGGGACCGGATGCCAAATGCTCGCGCTGCGGCGGCCGCACGTTCCGCAAGGAAAGCGACATCCTGGATGTCTGGTTCGATTCGGGCGCAAGCCATCTGGCTGTGCTGACGCCGGAAAATCATCTGCCGTGGCCATCGGACATGTATCTGGAAGGCGGCGATCAATACCGAGGCTGGTTCCACAGCTCGCTCTTGATTGCAGTCGGTCTTCGCGGCGAGGCGCCTTATCGCGCATCGGCCACCAACGGCTGGACGCTGGATGGCGAGGGCCATGCGCTATCGAAGTCGAAAGGCGCGGAGGAAGTCGAGAAAGTCATTAACAAATACGGCGCGGAACTGCTGCGCCTCTGGACCGCGTCGGTGGATTTCACCGAGGACGTGCGTTTCTCCGATACCATCGTGAGCCGCTTGATCGAGGCTTACCGGAAACTGCGCAATACGTTCCGCTACACGCTGGGCAACCTGCATGATTTCGACCCGGAGACAGACGCCGTACCGGTGAATGAGTTACTTGAAATTGACCGCTGGATTCTGGCGCGGGCCGAAGACTTGGTTCGGCGCACTCGCGTTTCCTACGACGAAAACGCGTTCCACAAGGTGTATCGGGCGATCTACGATTTCGCGACCACGGATTTGAGCGCGGTGTATTTCGATGTGCTCAAAGACCGGCTGTATACGGCAGCCACCAAGGGCCGCGCGCGGCGCAGCGGGCAGACGGCGTTGTTCAAAGTCCACTACGCTCTTACCCGACTGGCGGCTCCGCTGCTGGCGTTCACCACTGAAGAGGTGTGGAATCACACACGCAAGCCGGCGGGCGCGCCGGATAGCGTTCACCTGGCGCTGCTGCCGGAGCCGGAAGAATTGGCGTCGGGCCTCGACGCGGCGAAGCTGGCGCGTTGGGAGCGCCTGCTCGAAGTGCGCGGCGTTGTGCTGAAGGCGCTGGAAGAAGCGCGGCAGGCGAAGTTCATTGGCACGTCGCTTGAAGCGCGGGTCCGGCTGGCGGGGGCGCAGCTCGATGACTACGCGGACGACTTGCCCGCGCTGTTCATCGTTTCGCAAGTGGTCTTGGAACCGGGCGGCGACTTAAAGGTGACGGTCGAACGTGCCGAAGGCGCCAAGTGCGAGCGCTGCTGGAAGTACTCGGTGTTCACCGGCCCGGTGTGCGATTCGTGTACTGACGCATTGAAGGAAATGCTGGGATGAATCTGCGCCTGCGGTCCGCGGTCATCGCCTTGGCGGTGGTGATCCTGGACCGGCTGAGCAAGCTCTATATCAACCGAGCGTACGCACCTTGGGACGTGACGGTGGTGATCCCGCGCGTCTTCAATATCGTGCACGCCGAGAATCCAGGCGCTGCGTTCAGCATGCTTGCCGGGGCTCCGCCGCTCGTACGTTCAGTGTTGCTGGTGGGCGTTTCCGCAATGGTGATGACGGGCGTCGGCATAATGCTTTTGCGGCTGCCCAAAGATGCACACTGGTTGATGCCGACGTCACTGGCCCTGGTCTTCGGCGGAGCCTTCGGCAATCTATGGGACCGCGTGGGGCGCGGATCGGTCACCGATTTCGTGCAGGTGTTTATCGGCTCCTACGAATTTCCATCGTTCAACGTGGCCGACAGCGCCATCACCATCGGCGCGGCGCTGTTAGTGATCGATTTGTTGAGAACCCGGCAACGCAATAATTTGTAGGCTGCGCGACGTTTTTACCGGTGCCGGAAGATAGTTCTTCAGGTAAAGCGTTCCCGGCGCCGCGCCCGCGCTGTAAACACTTGATTTTTAAGAGAGTCACACATTTTGGCACGCAGGGTGCACCCTGCGTCATGGAAGGAGACCCGATTCCATGAAACGAACCCATAATTATTCAATCTCTTTCGGGCGCTGTCTACTGGCGGCCGTTACGCTGGCTGCTTCGCTATCGGTGGGTCGCGCCGATACCTGGGACAAGAAGACCACGGTAAGTTTTTCGCAGCCGGTTGAGGTGCCGGGCCATATCCTCCAGCCCGGAAAATATGTAATGAAGCTGGTGGACTCGCAGTCCGACCGCCACCTCGTGCAGTTCACGAATGAACGGCAGAATCACGTTTATGCAACGACCATCGCGGTTCCGGCATACCGCACGCAGGTTACCGGCCGCACCGTCATCACATTCTATGAAGCTGCCGCGGGCCAGCCGGAACCGATCCGAAATTGGTTTTACCCGGGAGACAACTTCGGACAGGAATTCGTTTATCCGAAAGAGCATCTCCGCGAAATCGCGGCCGTTCATCCTGCAACGTCGCCGGGCCTTGACACCAGAAGTCAGGTCCAGAGTCCAGTAGCGGCCGCTGAGCCTGTTCCGGAAGGCGAGTCGGCTCCAGTAGCAGCTCCCATCGAAACCCAAGCGCAGGCCAGTTCGCTGACGAATGACGAATCTAATGCTCCGGTAGAGATTGCGCAGGCCACTCCGCCGAAGCCGGAAGAGCCTGCTACCGCTCCATCCTCCGCGCTGACACAAACGGCCCCGGCACCCACAGAACTGCCGAAGACTGACGGAAATTTAGCCGGCATCGCGCTGATGGGCTTGGCCTCCATCGGCGGTGCGCTCGCCGCCCGCAAACTTCGCCGCTTCTAAAGACGGAATATGCGGGAGTCAAGCACGAGTCGCGTTGCCCGATGGCTGGAAATCTGCTTCTGGGCGATGGGTTGCCTGGCTTTAGGTTACTGCGCGTTCCTGTGGGGGCGCGCTCAGTATGACCAGGCTGAAGGCAAGTGGGCGCTCGAGCACACTTTGCCCGGCGATCCAATGACAGCGGGGCCATCCAGGCGTCCTCCGTATAGCGCGGAGGGCAGCCTGGTGGGCCGCATTGATATCCCGCGTTTGGACCTATCTGCCATCGTATTCGAAGGGACCAGCGATGAGACATTGTCGCGCGGCGTAGGCCATCTGATAGGCTCAGCCGGACCTGGGGAACGCGGCAACTTGGTTCTGGCGGGTCATCGCGACACCTTCTTTCGCGAGCTGCGAAACATACGCCGCGGCGATGAAGTGAACATTTTGGGCCCGCAGGGCGAATTCGAATATCAGGTGGAATCGACAGCCATCGTCGAGCCCGATCAAACAGAGGTTTTGAAGCCCAGCGATGGCGCAACGTTGACTCTGATTACGTGCTATCCATTTCGCTATATAGGAAACGCCCCGCAACGTTTTATCGTCCGGGCAATCCAGGTTCGGGAAGCGCGGCACTCATCCTGAACAAGACTCTTGGTGGGCCACTAAGAGTGCAAGCGCCTTGGCTGGCACCGATCGCCGCTTGCAACGAGAAGATTTTCGATATCCTGAAGAAATTTGAGCCTAGTTGAGAGGTGCCGTGTCGGTTGACGAGCGTATACTCGCGGTGATCCAAGTGCTCTATGACGCCGCGCTAGACGAAACTCTCTGGCCGGAGGCGCTCCAGGAATTGGTCAGTGTTACACGCAGCCAGGGTGCCAGCTTCTGGACCTTGGAGAGTTCTGAGCAACCTCGCCTCCCAATCTTCACAACCTTCAATTTCGACGATCGATTTATAAACGATTATCTGAAGAGCATGGTGCCCTTGGATCCCACCGTGCAGTATCTGGTTCATCATCCAGACGAGCCGATCGTTCACGACGGCCTTGTGATCAGCGAGCGCGACAAAGATTTTCACCCCTACTACGACTGGCAAAGACGCCAAAGTGACATCCACTTCCGCATGGTCGGTCAGACCCGGCCAACGCCCACGGTGCAAGCGGGCGTGGCACTGCACAGAACGCGAAAAATGGGGAGATATGAGCCTGAAGATCTAGAGCGGTTTGCCTTGGTACATGGCCACCTTCAAAGGGCGCTGGCCATCGGAATCCGCCTCGGTTCATTGGGCGCAACCGAGCGATGTACCAGCGCGCTGCTGGACCGCCACCCAGCCGCAATTCTGCTTCTGGACGAGCACAAGTGTATCGTGTACGCCAACCGCAGAGCGGAAGCGTTCCGCACGGCGGCGGATGGAATTCAGTTGTCCCGCAGGGGCCTGGTTCTAGCCCGCAAGCAAGACAACGACAAGCTACAAACGCTCATTGCAGGAGTACTTTCGGGGGCTGCGCTTCCCGGCGTCGGTGGCGTCATGCGCGCGCCTCGCCGTTCCGGAAAGCGGGCTTACGGTATCCTTGTGGCCCCCATCGCCGGCCGCTATCCCGGGCTGACGGCCTTCCGTCCCGCTGTTTGTATCATCATCACGGATCCCGAGACCAGAACTTCTCTCCCCAGTGATCGCCTCCGCGGCGCCTTCGGTCTTACGGAGGCCGAAGCGATGCTTGCCGCGCTGCTCGCGACCGGCGAAGAATTGCGGTCCGCGGCTGCGAAACTCGGCATCACGTACGGCACCGCGCGCGCCCGCCTCGCCGAGATTTTCCAGAAAACCGATACTCGCCGGCAATCGGAACTGGTTAGCGTGCTCCTGACGACTCTCGCGATGCCCTGATACCGGTGGTTCCAGTACCGCCGCTCTTCCTCACCTATCAATTGATAGTTGTCTTAAAAACTCATTCGCTTCAGGATGAGAACGTCCCCGAACTGGCTTGCGAGTCTCAGAGGACTCCCATCCATTAACTCGAAAAAGAAAGGACCTCTCTGTGCAAAAAATTTTGATTTTTACACTCTTGATTGCAACATTGGGCGCGTCCGCATCCGCTCAAGCCACCTACCAATATCACGGGAATCCGTTCACCCTTTTTTCCTGCGGACCAAATCCTAATGGCCCCGGGTCCATCAGTTGTTCAACTCCGTACCCTACCAATACACTCACGTCCTATACAGCCACAGATCACGTCTCAGCAACCTTGACGCTTGACTCGCCGCTAGGTCCAAATTTTTCCTACGCAGACATTAGCAGTTTGCCGGGATTTCACCTGACTCTGGACGACGGACAACACACTGTGTCAACCCCGATCACGTCGGGGCAAGGGCTCTTTTCATTTGTGTCCACCGATGCGAGCGGCCAAATCAACCAATGGAGGTTGGGGATAAACACGGGTGGTCTCCTGAACGGCGGGATCATAACCTTCAACTTTACAGACGTAAATGGACCGCATATCTTTGATTGGGGCACAATCTCCTGTTGCGACCCCACGCCTGGCGGAAATTTCGCCCAGCTCTTCAGCAGCCCAGGAACATGGGACTCGGGAACTCCAAATCCCGCCACTCTCGTCACTAACCTGATCAATGTGGTATCGAACCCGCTGTTAGGACTGACATCCGGGCAGGTCAGCAGCCTTACAGATAAGTTGAACAATGCGCTGGCGTCGATTCAGGCGGGGCTCAATAAGCAGGCGATCAATCAACTCAATGCGTTGATCAATTCGGTTCAGTCATCCGTCAAGACCGGCAAGATGAGCGTCCAAACCGGCAACACGCTGCTTGCCGCGGCCAATGGGATTATCGCCGTACTTTGACTTCCGTGTTTGCCCGAGCGATGGAGCACAACGGGCTGCACGGCGCTTAGGGAAATCAATAACGCGGGTCACCCCGGACCCGCGTAATTTGCGCCTAGGCGAAGCTCGCAAGCGTCGCCGCCGGCTCGCCGGGCGCTACTCTGAATTTGCGAAGACGGCTTGGGTTTGGCTTGTGGATAGGCGTCGCCGCTCGTTTCGAGTCCAGAGATAGATCTGCTGCCGCTCCCCAGCGCTCAGCCGGGCTTCTCGATGCAGCAATAGATATCGCTGCGGCGGCATAGTGCGGTTTCTGGCCGCGCTCCCGATCGCGCTTAGCAATCGAAGTCGGTCGTCAGTTGAATAATCCTGCCACTGCGACAAATTCATGTGCGAGCGCGCTTGCTGGACGTCACGCGCCAGGAACCAGGAGACCGGGGCGACGTGACCGTACCAGTGCCACTCGGTGTTTTCAGAATGACAGTTCTGGCATGCGCGCCGGACGATGGCAAGCGTTTGCGGATCGATTTGCGCCTCGCGAAAGATGGTCGGGCCGGTTCCGGCCACAGCAGTCTTTCCGAAGGGATGGATCAGCGAGCCGCCGACCACGGCAATCGCGGCGAAGCCCATTGGGAGGAGAATCTTCTTGATCACAATGCCCCGCCCTCATTTGCCCGACAGTTGCCGTAGGTAGGCAATGATACTCGCCCGTTCGGCCGGGTCGTTCAGCCGAAAAGACATGTCATTATCGGGTATGACGCTCTCGGTATCGGTGAGCCAGCGGTCGAGCGTCGAATCATCCCACGTCACCGGCGCCGCCTTCAGCGCGTCCGAGTAGGTAAACTGCGCGTCCTGCCCGGCCTTGCGGCCGTATACCGAGCGCATTGCCGGCCCCACTTTGATCTTGTCGAGCGCGTGACAGCCAGCGCACCGTTTCTCGAAAGCATCGCGGCCGGGGCCGTGTTCCTTAGCTGAAGCAGCCATCGCGATGGTTGCGCAGACAGCGCCAGTAAGAATCGTACGAGTTGTTCGAAGTCTTAAGCTTGTCCAGTTGTGCCACATTTTGGGGTTTGGCTTTCAAGCCGCGCTGAGCGGCGTATCCACCACGGCCAGATTATGCGATCCGGCCATGAAATGAACGCTGCGGATACCCAACACATCGCGCAGCTTATCCGCAGGCACCTTCATAGGTCCAGGCGCCGGCGCGCTGCCTGGCGCGGGCTGCGGGAATGCGGTGGACATCGCGGAATGGAACGTCACGTTTCCTTCCACCTTCTGCATCACTTGATGAATGTGCCCGTTCAGCACGGTAACCGAGCCGAAGCGCTGCAACATGTTGAGGGCTTGCGCGCTGTCCTTGGTGGCCCAGCCCCATTCCGGATACGCGGCCCACAGCGGAATATGAGCGAATACCACAATCGGAGTGCTGGCCCCCAGTTTGGCAACATCGCTCTTGATCCAAGCCAACTGCTCATCGCCCAGCGCGCCCATGCCTTCGAGCTGCGCCGAATTATTCAGCCCGATGAAGTGAACCCCTTTGTGGTCGAAGCTCTGCCAGCCCCGCCCGATGGTGCTCTTCCCGAAGCGTTCCAGGTATTGCTTGCCGTCGTCTCCCAGCAAGTCGTGCTCTCCGGGGACGAAGAATACTTGCTTCTGGCGCACTCCTTTGAGGAGCTGGTCCAAGGTATCGAACTCACTGGCCTTCGCCAGGTGCGAAAGATCCCCTGTATGGAGGATGAAGTCGGGCTGACGGTCCAGCGCGTTGATCTTATCCGCGGCAGCCTGGAACGTTGCGTTCACGTCGGCATTGGCTGGCTTGTCGAAGCCGATGTGGCTGTCGCTGATCTGGACGAACGCGAA
>DATJEI010000027.1:0-5712 GCA_035496735.1 Bryobacteraceae bacterium
CTGGCTCGTGAAGGCTGTGCATCCGGCACCGTCGTCGGAGCCGACGAACAGACTGCCGGCATCGGACGCGCCGGCCATTCCTGGCACTCCGAGCCGGACGCCGGTTTGTATGTCTCGATCGTGCTGCGGCTCGCACTCGGCGCCGAATCGCTACCTCTGGTGATGCTGGCTTTGGGGCTCGCAACGCGCGACGCTATTGCCGATGTTAGCGGGCTCGCGCCTGACCTGCGCTGGCCCAACGATGTTTTGCTGGGGGAGAAGAAGTGCGCTGGTATCCTGGCGCAGATGGAAGGCGACGCCGTGATCGCCGGAATCGGCGTCAATGTGGCGCACTCCAGCTTTCCATCGGAGATCGCGCCGCTGGCAACCTCGCTGCGGATGGCCGGCGCGTCGGTATCGCGCGAGGAGGTGTTAGGGCCCCTGGTAGATTCGGTCGACGCCTCCTGCAGCGTGCTCAAGCAAGGCGGACCCGAGGCGATCTGCAAAGCGTTCGGCCTCGCTTCCTCTTATGCGCACGGGCGAAGGGTCCGCGTCGACCAGGAGGGCGCGATCCTCGAAGGAGTGACCCGCGGACTTGACCCTTGCGGTTTCCTGCTCCTCCGGCAGGATAATGGAACGGTAACGAAAATCCTGGCTGGCGGCGTGCGGCCGCTCTGACGATGCGTCCAACTCCACCGTGCCTCTAACCTTATGCTGCTAGCACTCGACGCGGGCAACACCAACATCACCATCGGCGCGTTCCTGGGCGGCAAACTCAGCGGCCGCTGGCGCCTGCGCACCATTCGCGATCAGACTCCCGACGAGTGGGGCATTCTGATGCGCAACCTGTTTTCACTTTCCGCATTGGACTTGAGCCAGGTCCACGGCGTGGTGATTTCGAGCGTGGTGCCGGCGGTAGACCTGCCCCTCACAGCCATGGCCGAGCGCTATTTCCAGCGCCAGCCCATGTTCGTCACGCCGTCGACCGACACCGGCATCAGAGTTCTTTACGATAACCCGCGGGAAGTGGGCGCGGACCGCGTGGTCAACGCGGTCGCGGGCTTTCACAAGTACGGCGGACCGTGCGTGATCGTAGATCTGGGCACCACCATCAACTTTGACGTGGTTTCGAAGGACGCGGAATTTCTCGGCGGCTTGATCGCGCCCGGCATCGGCATGTCGATCGACGGACTATTCGCCCGCACTGCCCGCTTGCCCATGGTGGATTTTCGCGCGCCCGAAAAACTGGTGGGCAGCAATACCATCGGCAGCATCCAATCCGGCCTGTATTACGGATTCATCGGCTTGATCGATGGCATTGTGGAACGCATCGCGGCCCAGCTCGGACCCGGTACCAAGGCTGTCGCCACCGGGGGACAGGGGCAGCTGATCGCCGACGGTTCGCGGCTGGTGAAGATTTACGACGAAGACCTCACGCTCGAAGGATTGCGGCTCATCTGGGAGCGCAATCAGCCCAGCTAACGCAAAATAGTTAACGGAAATCAGTTGACCGAAAACTACTTCAACTACTTCACCGAAATCGAAGACCATTTTCAGCGTGCCCGCGGGACCGGCCTGTTTCTGCTCTCGCCGCTGGATTGGGCGCTGATCGAGGCCTGGAAAAACGCCGGCATTCCGCTCGAAGCGGTGCTGCGCGGTATCGATCAAGCCTTCGACAAATGGCGCTCGCGGCCCCCGCGCGGGCGCATCCAGATGGTGAATTCACTGGCGTATTGCGCGCAGGCGATCGCTGCTGAAGTGCAGGCGATGTTAGATGGAAGGCCGTCAAAACCCAGCGCTGCCGCCGCGCCGTTTTCGCTCGAAGACGTGCGCGCTTTCGTGGCGCGCAACGCGGCAACGTTGCGCAGAGCAGGTCTCGAGGAACTGGCCGGCCCGCTCGAAGCGCTTCCCCTCGAAGCACTCTACAGCGATCTGGAGCAACTGGAGCAACGGCTCACGGCCATCGAAGAAAAGATGATCGCACGGCTCCGCTCGGACGCCCCCGAAGAAGCCCTGTTTGAGGCCCGCCGGACGCTGGATCGTGAACTCAAGCCCTACCGCGGCAAGATGAGCGCCGAGCAACTCTCCATGCTCGAGAAGCAATTTCTAGAGAGAAAATTATTGGAAAACAGGGGCTTGCCGCGCCTCAGTCTGTTCTATCTGCACACCTGAAAACCCACGACCATTCAGGCGCCCACTCCGTTGCCGCGTTTTGGACGCTATTTTCAAGCCGCCCACTACTTTGGTTGGGGCACGATCCGCAGATACGGCTTGAGCGTCTTCCAGCCGCCGGGATATTTCTGCTTGGCGACCTCATCCGTCACGGCAGGCGGAATGATCACGTCCTCGCCATTCTTCCAGTTCACGGGGGTGGCGAGAGTGTGCTTAGCCGTGAGTTGGATCGAGTCCAGAACACGCAGGACTTCGTCGAAGTTTCGTCCCGTATTCATCGGATAAATTAGCATCAGCTTGATTTTTTTGTCGGGCCCTATGACGAACACTGTGCGCACGGTGGCGTTGTTGGCGGCGGTGCGGCCTTCCGAAGTGGTTCCGGCGTCGGCTGGAAGCATGTCATAGAGCTTGGCGACCTTCAATTCGGGGTCGCCAATCATCGGGTAGTTGACCTTGTGCCCCTGGGTCTCTTCGATGTCCGCTGCCCATTTGCCGTGGCTGCTCACCGGGTCCACGCTCAACCCGATGATCTTGGTATTCCGCTTCTTGAATTCAGGCTCTAAGCCCGCCATATAGCCTAATTCGGTCGTGCATACCGGCGTAAAGTCTTTGGGATGTGAAAACAGGACGGCCCAGCCATCGCCAATCCACTCGTGAAAGTTAATGGTGCCCTGAGTAGTTTCGGCCGTGAAATTCGGTGCTTCGTCGTTAATGCGTAAAGACATGCTTGATCTCCTCCCAACAATTCTACTCTGGGTCGTGAGAACTTTCTCCACGTGAAGGCACCAATTGGCGAGGAAGCCTATGCAAAACCCCGCCGTGCCAACCACGGAACGTGCCCGCTTGATCATGCAGACGCTGCTGCAAATGGAAAAGCAGTTTGGCAAAGGCTCGGTGCTGCAACTCGGGTCCCGTAGCGTGCAGCAAGTGAGCGTTATCCCTACTGGCTCAATTTCCCTCGACGCTGCCCTGGGCGTGGGCGGCTTCCCGCGCGGGCGCGTCATGGAAGTGTTCGGACCGGAATCGTCCGGCAAGACCACGCTTGCCTTACAAGTGATCGCCCAGGCGCAGGCGGCCGGAGGGACGGCGGCCTTCATTGACGCCGAGCATGCGCTCGACCCCACCTACGCCCGCGCGCTCGGCGTGGACGTAGACAACCTGCTGGTTTCGCAGCCCGACTACGGCGAGCAGGCGCTGGAGATCACCAACTCGCTGATCTCATCGAATGTGATCGATGTTGTCGTCGTGGACTCGGTGGCTGCATTGGTTCCCAAGGCCGAGCTCGAAGGTGAAATGGGCGATAGCTTCATGGGCCTGCACGCGCGTTTGATGTCGCAGGCCATGCGCAAGCTCACCGCAGCGGTGTCGAAGGCCAACGCGTGCCTGATATTCATCAACCAGGTGCGCGAAAAGATCGGCGTGGTGTTCGGCAACCCGGAGACCACCACCGGCGGGCGGGCGCTTAAGTTTTATTCTTCCGTGCGCATCGAGGTGCGGCGCATCGGCGCCATTAAGGATGGCGATCAGATCATGGGTAACCGTACCAAGATCAAAGTGGTGAAGAATAAGGTTGCGGCGCCGTTCCGCGAAGTGGAGGTCGACATCCTATACGGCCAAGGAATCTCCCGCGAAGGCGATCTATTGGATTTGGGCGCAACGCACGAAGTAGTGGAGAAATCCGGGTCCTGGTTCAGCTATGCCGGCGAGCGCCTGGGGCAGGGCCGCGAAAACGCACGGCTCTTCTTGAAAGAGCACACCGATATTCGCGACAAGCTGGACACTGCCGTGCGCCAGAAGTTGGGACTGATGGAAGCGCCTCCCGTCAAGCCTGCGCTTGCTGAAGCCCCGCCTTCCGGGAAGTCTCAGACGGCTTAGCCAGCATAGCGGCGACCTGCTCCCGCACGGCTTCCGTGACTTGCGCACGGTCGCGCAGCGTGAGCCCGTCGGTTGGGATCGGGTGGCCGATGCGCAGTGTCACCCGGCGAAAAGCGTGGATTACGGGCGAACCCATCGCCATCACCTCACGCGTGCCGATCAGCGCAATCGGCAGCAGCGGTACCCCCGCTTTGATAGCGATGAACGCCCCGCCCTCCTTGAAAGGCTGCAGCACGCCATCCTCTGAACGGCCGCCTTCAGGGAAGATCAGCATCGAAATTGAGCGCTGTTCCATGACGGCAGCAGCAGTGGTCATGGTCTTGACGGCTTCCCGGGGATTTTCGAGCGGCACCGGGATATGTCCGGCCTGGCTTAGGTGTGTACCCAGAAATGGAATCTGAAACAGACCTTTCTTAGCCAGGAAACGGAACTGCGCCGGAATGTTGGCCAGCACCACGGGCGTATCCATGTAGCTCAGGTGATTCGAGCAGAAGAGGTAGTTCCGATTGAGGTCTATTTTTTCCAGGCCTTCGATGGTTACACGCACACCGGCGATCCACAGCAGAGAGCGCGCCCACACTCGCCCCACACGCATCGACGAATCGCCGGTTTTGTCGATCAGCGCGAGTGGGATGCTGACGCAGCCACACAGAAAAGTGGACAGAATGAACAGCGGGTCGATTACGACCAGGCTCCAGAGAAAGGCCATGAGTCTCTATTGTAAGAGGCGCAGCGCGCTTCGCCCACCAGGAACAGCGAGCCGGTGATGATGATGGCGTCGTCCGCGGCAACTTCCCGCGCCACCAGTTGCAGGGCCGCGCCTATGTTTTCTACCGCACGCCCGCGTTCGGCCAGCGCCGCGAGTTCCTGGGGCGGCATGGAACGCGGCGAGTCGGCGGCCGTCAGGATCAGTTCGTCGGCCAGAGGGAACAGGATCTTTGCCATCTCGGCCACTGCTTTATCGCGCATCGCGCCGAAAATCATCCAGCGCTTGCGGCCGGAATAATACGTTTCCAGATACCGCGCCAAGGCGCGCGCGCCCGCCGGGTTGTGCGCCCCGTCGAGCAGGATATCGGGGTTGGGCGAGATGTGCTCCAGTCGTCCCGGCCACCGAGTTTCCGCGATCCCCGCCGGGGACACACCCAACTCCTCCAGCGCCAATGCCGCCGTCACCGCGTTATCCACTTGGTGCTCTCCGGCGAGCGGGACCTCGATTCCCGAAAAACGGCTGCCGCGCGCGTCCATCTCCAGATCCCGGATCTCGAATTCGGCCGAACGCCGCACGGGGATGCCGAGCTCTGCGGCCCTCGCGTCGAGAACCGCCTCGGCTTCCGGGCGCTGCCGCGCGAACACCGCCGGCACACCGCGCTTCAAAATCCCGGCCTTTTCGGCTGCGATCTGCTCGATGGTGTCGCCGAGAAAGACCTGATGGTCCAGATCGACCGGGGTTATTACGGTCAGCACCGGGTCAACTACATTCGTCGCATCCAGACGGCCGCCCAAGCCGACTTCAATCACAGCCGTCTGCACGTTTAACTCGCGGAACAACCAGAACCCCATGGCAGCGACGGTCTCAAAGTAACTGGGATGCGCGTCGAGGTCGAGCGAACCGGCGGCCTGATGCACCACATCGAACGCCCGGGAGAACTGCGTTTCGCTCACCGGGATGCCGTTCACCTGAATACG
>DATJEI010000028.1:0-6081 GCA_035496735.1 Bryobacteraceae bacterium
ACGCGGTCACGGCCGCTCGCTAGTGCCACGCCGAATTCGCAACGCTATATTAGTCGCCTCCTTGACGGCTGCTCTTCTGCCCGCCCAGCAGCAGTTGCGCATGGAGCCGCCGCATGACTCCGGCCAAAGCGTCACGCCCGCGTTCGAAGGCTGGTTCGCGAATGCCGACGGTACCTACAGCATTTTGTACGGCTACTTCAATCGGAATATGAAACAAGAGCTGGATATTCCCATTGGACCCGAAAACAAAATCGAACCCGGCGGACCGGACCAAGGCCAGCCCACGCATTTCTTAACGCGCCGCCAGTGGGGCATGTTCACCGTGACCGTCCCGAAAGACTTCGGCTCGCAAAAAGTTACGTGGACCATCACCGCCAACGGCGTCACCACCGCGATTCCTGCCGGTCTCGACCCCCTGTGGGAGCTCTCGCCCCTCAAAGACGCCAGCGGCAACACGCCGCCGTTAATCGGATTCAGCGACAAGGGCCCGTTCATGCAGGGCCCGCGCGCGCAAAGCGAAACATTATCGGCAACCGTCGGCGTGCCCCTGCCTCTGCCCCTCTGGGTAGCCGATGACGCCAACCTGATTCCTGGCGCCGCGCGCCCCAAGACCCCGCCCGTCACCGTAACCTGGAATAAATTTCGCGGTCCCGGATCAGTGATATTTTCCGCCGAAAAGCCGTCGATTGAAGACGCTGAATTTGCCGCCCCCGCCCGGACCACCGTTCACGGCAAGGCATCCACCACCGCCACCTTCAGCGAGCCCGGCGAATATATTCTGCGCGCAGTCGCCAATGACTGGACCGGCGAAGGTGGCCGCGGCTTCCAGTGCTGCTGGACCAACGCCCAAGTCAAGGTTTCGGTGAAGAAGTAGTCAGTGGCGCCGGTTGCCGCTGGATCTCCGGCGATTTTCCTGGAGCGCGTTGCTTTGGGTGAGGCGCAGGATTTCGGCGTGCCGCTACTTCCCGCCCTTCAGTTGCGAATACACCATGCTGACGAACCGGTCGGCGCTGGTCCCCGCGCCTGCCGGCAGCAGTCCCCCCGGCACCTTCGCGTCATAAGGAGCCGTCACCTTCGCCGCCAGCACTTCCTGCATGCTTTTGCCCTCGCCGATCATCTGCCGCACCTTGGCCTCCACGCCCAGAATCATATCGCGGTAAGGAACGATGTCCGTCCGATTGATGACGGTGCCATGGCCCGGGATGAGCTTCGTGTTCGGACCCGCCACCTTCATCGTCAGCTCTAGCGCGTCCAGCGCACCCTTCAGCGTCCCGCCGTTGTTGGTGTCGATAAACGGATACCCATAATTCCGGTAGAAATCGCCAATCATAATCACGTCCGCATTCTCGAACCGGACCATGGTATCGCCGCCAGTATGCGCCGCCCGCACCGGAATCAGGTCCACCACCTCCCCGTTCATGCGAAACTTCACCGGATCGCCCATGCCGTAGGTGATGACGGGCAATCGCGCCGGATCCCCGGCGGGCGTACGTAACATTTCCTCGCGCAATTCCTCCCGCGCAAACAGCAGCGCGCCCATCTTGACGAAATTCGCATCGCCGGCCGTATGGTCGCCATGCACATGCGTGTTCACCAGAAACCGTATCGGTTCGGAGCTGATCTTCCGGATCGCCGCCACCACTTTGTCTGTGATCTGGGCATACTGCGCGTCTACCATGAAGACACCGTCCGGCCCCGCTAGCACGCCGATCCTGCCCCCCGCCGCGTCCTGATGCCCGGGATCGGCCCCGCCCGAGCCGGACAACATATAAAGGTTCGGAGCAATCTTCTCCGTCAGGATCTCAATTCTCGCGTAGTCGATTCCCTGCGCCTGGCCCCACGCGCCCAACCAAACGGCGACCACGCCGGCCGCCCCCAGCGAAGCCCCCCTCATTGCGCACCTGCCGTCCGAAATCGGTAAACCGTCGTGCTCTTGAATTCCGCGCCCGCCTTCAGCACCGTCGATGGAAACCTCATCTTGTTCGGAGAATCCGGGAAATGCTGCGTCTCCAGGCACAGCGCCGACCGCGCCGTATAAACCTGCCCGCCTTTCCCCTTCAGAGTCCCGTCCAGATTATTGCCGGTGTAAAACTGGACGCCCGGCTGCGTCGTCCACACCTCCATCACACGCCCGCTCGACGGCTCCTCCACCACGGCCGCCCGGCTCAGCTCAACGCCCCTCTTCCGGAGCACGTAATTCATGTCGTAGCCCTTGCCGAACTTCAGCTGTTGGTCGTCCTGCCCGATCCGCGCGCCAATCGCCGTGGGCGTGCGGAAATCGAACGGAGTGTCCGCCACCGACCGCAGCTCGCCCGTCGGAATCAGGCCCGCGTCCACCGGCGTGAAGCGGTCCGCGTTCAACGTCAGCACGTGGCCCAAAATATCGCCGCTGCCTTTCAAATTGAAATAGGCATGATTGCTCAGGTTGACCACGGTGTCCTTATCCGTCGTTGCAGAATACTCGATCCTTAGCTGATTGGTGTCGGTCAGGTGATAGCGCACCGTCACCTTGCAATTGCCGGGATACCCCTCCTCGCCGTCCTTGCTCAAATACGTGAGTTCCAGCCCGCCGTCCGGCATCTCCTGCGCCGTCCACACGACCTTATCGAATCCGCGTAGCCCGCCGTGCAGCGCATTGTCGCCATTGTTCTTCGCAAGTTTGTAAACCATTCCGTTCAGCTTAAACTCAGCGTGTCCGATCCGATTCGCATACCGCCCAACCACCGCCCCAAAGTAAGGATTCGTGTTGAGATATCCATCTAGCGTCGCGAATCCGGCCACCACATCGCCCATCGCGCCGTTGCGGTCCGGTACTTTCAGCGAAACGATCCTGCCCCCATAGTTGGTGATCGCCGCCTCGACCCCGCTCGCGTTGGTCAGCGTGTAGATCCGCACCGGCGTCCCCTCGCGCGTCTTCCCAAAGTCCGCGGACATTAGCGTGGTCGCAGCCTGCATGGCAACCGCGCCTAAAATCAGAGCGAATACGGCTCGTGTCTCATTCATAGAAGGTTATTATCTTCCAATTACCGGGAGCGCGCATCGCCCTTCACCGAAATGTAAGATCAAAGCGGAGAGCATCTGATATGGACAAACATCGCGTGATGGCTGGGTCGCTTCTTCTCGCCGCCGGTTGGATCCTCCACGCCGCCGCGGAGAACTCTGACAAGTTCGATGCGAAGAATCTCCGCACCGGACAAGCCGCCTTCATCGACGGGCGCGCCCTGAAGCCCGGCACCTTCCGCAAGATCACCGCGGAGGCTCTCCCCCAGCCCTTCGCGACCTCATCCTCGGCGAATTTCCCCCGCCTGGTTCCACGCCCCGCCAACGCCTGGCCGCAAGCTCCCGCCGGCTTCATGGTCGAAATATACGCCACCAATCTCGACGAGCCGCGCGAGATCCGCACCGCCCCCAACGGCGACCTCTTCGTCGCCGAAAGCCATCTGGGCCAGATCAAGATCTTTCGCGGCCGCGACAAAGATGGCAAGCCGCAGCAGGTTTCGGTGTTCGCGACCGGCTTGCGCCTGCCGTTTGGAATTGCCTTCTACCCGCGCGGAGCCAATCCGCAATGGGTGTACGTGGGGAACACCAACTCGGTGGTTCGTTTCCCGTATCACAACGGCGATCTGAATGCCACCGGCGCCGCGGCAGAAATCATCCCGCACCTGCCCACCGGAGGCCACTGGACCCGCGACCTCGCCTTCTCCCTCGACAGCAAGCGCCTCTTCGTCGCGGTCGGCTCCGGCTCGAATATCAACGATCCCGATCGCAACCCCGGCGAATTCCACCGCGCCAACATCCTCGAATACACCCCCGACGGCAAATTCACCGGTGTCTACGCATCCGGCATCCGCAACCCGGCCGGCATCGGTGTCAATCCCACCACCGGCGAAGTCTGGTGCTCCACCAACGAACGCGACTCCCTCGGCGATAACCTCGTCCCCGACTACATCACCCACGTCCAGCCAGGCGGCTTCTACGGCTGGCCCTGGCATTACATCGGAGGCCATCCCGATCCGCGCCTTGAAGGCAAGCACCCCGAGTTGAAAAATAAAGTCATCGTCCCCGACGTGCTCCTGCAACCGCACAACGCCTCGCTCGCGCTGACCTTCTACGACGGCGCCCAGTTCCCGCGCGAATATCGCGGCGATCTGTTCGCCGCCGAGCACGGCTCCTGGAACCGCGCCAATCGCACCGGCTATGAAGTGATCCGCGTGCCCCTGGAGAACGGCCACGCCAGCGGAGTCTTTGAAGATTTCATCACCGGCTTCGTCACGCCGGGCGGGGAAGCGTGGGGCCGACCCGTCGGCGTCACCGTCGCCCAGGATGGCTCCCTCTATTTCACCGACGACGGAACCAAATCCATCTGGCGCGTCAGTTACGTCGGGAAATAATGGCGCGCTACTTCTTCGCTTCCGGCGCCGGAGCGGCAGGCAGATCGGAGTTGTAAGTATCCACAATACACTTCCACTTCCCGTCCGCCTGCTTCTTCCAAATCTCGACGAGTTTGCCGGTATCGCTCACCGGCGCTCCGCCTTTCGGATCTTTGATTGAGAGCGAGTAGGTTCCATAAAGATATCCGATATCTCCTGAGTTCGCGACCTCGACTTTCGATACCTTCCATGCTACGGCCGTGTTGGGACCGAGCAGTCCCGCCCACGATTCCCGGATCGACTTCTTGTCTCTCGCAATCGGCGCGTTGGGAGGAAGCAGCACCGCGTCATCGGCATAAAACGCGATAGTCCCCTCCACATCGTTTTTTGCTGCCGTAGCCGACCATTGCTCATCCAGCGCCTGAATCGCCGCCGCATCCGCCGGCCCGCTGTCACTCGTCGCGGACGGGCCGCACGACGTGGCCACGCCCACGGACGAAATCAAGACGAGTAAGACCGCAGTTCGTTTTTTCATTTTCCATGAGTCGCTCGAGTTAGGCAGCACAGGAACCGATTCGCGTCCGCTTCATTGTTTTGGTTGCCACTCGCGAGCCAACTTGTGGGCCTCCGCAATCTCCTGTGGTGTCATTCTCGCTGCCAGGGAGTCACGGGCGGCCGAATACTGCTTTTCGTCATCCCCCTTAGCTCTGGACGCCGCCAAGTTGAACCACATATGAGCGTAAACAAAATCCTGTGGCACGCCGTGGCCCGCGGCGTATAACGCACCCAGACTGTACTGCGCACGGGAATCCCCTTGATCGGCAGCCGCGCGAAACCAGCGGGCTGCTTCGATGTAGCTCTGGGGCACACCTTGACCGTTGGCATACATGTAGCCAAGGTTGTATTGCGCGCTAGCGACGCCCTGATCGGCAGCTTTGCGATACCAGCGCATCGCTTCGCCGTAATCCTGCGCCACGCCTTGTCCGCCAGCGTATATATAGCCGAGGTTATACTGCGCGTTAGCGAGCCCCTGATCCGCAGCCTTGCGATACCAGCGCACCGCTTCCGCGTAGTCCTGCGGAACGCCTGGACCATTCTCGTAGATCAAACCAAGGTTGTACTGGGCGGCAGCCTCGCCTTCGGTGCCAAGAGTTCGCAACTGCTGGAGTGCCTGCGAGTCTCCAGCAACCGCTGCCTGGTAAAGTTCCGCCACATCCCGCTGCGGCTTGGGTTGAACCTCCTGCGCACATACGCGCAGGGCCAGCACGAAGACCAACCCCGGCACCATCGCTCTCAAAGTCATCCTCGGCCATTGTTTCACAAGGAAGTAAGGCGGGAAAGGCGGAGGCGGCTCTGGTACGTGCGTGGTGGCCGCTATGCTCCTACAATGCTGGGGCGGGATGATAACGGAACGAAAGCGGCCTCAGCGCAAGGATCCCTTTGACGAGGACTCGGATCCAGGCGGCTCACGGAACGGTTCCACTGAAATGCGCTCGTAACACACTTCCAGGACGTCCAGGTATTCCGTACCGCCCGGCGCCTGGAGTACAACCCTGTCGCCCGCTGCCGACTTCAGCAACGCGCGCCCCAGCGGCGACACCCAACTGATATGGTTGCGGTCGAGATCGACCTCGTCGGTACCCACGATGCTCACCACTCGCTCCACTCCCGCGGCATTGGCATAGCGCACCGTCGCGCCGAAGAATGCTCT
>DATJEI010000029.1:0-23463 GCA_035496735.1 Bryobacteraceae bacterium
TCTCCATGCGTCTGATACAGCCAACCAGTGTCGTCGACCATTTGTTGCGTGCGCTCACCGCTGAAGGCCAACTGGCCCCGTTGGATCAGCGCAACGTGAGTCGCCACTTCCAACGCCTCGCGCAATTGATGAGTCGAGAGAATAATAGTCCGTCCGTTGGCGTGCGCGTCCGCCAGCAACGATTGCAGAACTGTAATTGCCCGATCGTCGAGCGCCGTGAAGGGTTCGTCGAGCAGCAGCACTTCGGGCTCATGCATGAAGGCGCGCGCCACCGCCAAGCGCTGCCGCATGCCGCGCGAAAATTCACGGACCAGGCCATCTCGCACGCGGCCGAGTCCGGTTCGCTCCAGCCACGCGAGCGCCGTCTTTTCCGGCTCCTCTAATCCGTAAAGATTGGCAAATACAACCAGATTTTCGGTAGCGGACAGTTCGTCGTAGAGCGAGATCCCATGGCCCAGCACGCCAATCCGCCGCCGCGTGGCTTGCTGGCGGACGTCCGCATTCTGGATGCGCACGCTCCCCTCGGATGCTTTCGAAAGGCCTGCGATGATGCGCAGCAGCGTGGTTTTGCCAGCGCCATTTCGGCCCAGCAGCGCCACCGTCGAGCCCGGCTCGATGCTCAATTGGATATTGCGCAGGGCGGGGAAGTCGCCGTAATATTTCCAGACTCCGTCAACTTCAAGTGCAGCCGCACTCACGCGGTCCCTCGGCGATAGAGCATGGTCCCGCCCAGCGCCAGGATCGCGAATGCCAGGCTCAGAACCCATGGCAGTTGGCCGTAAATGCGGGGCTTCTTGATCTCGACTTGCGGCGAGCCGCCGTCATCGCCCTGCGCTCCTGCACCCGCCGAATCGTCCTGGCGCAGCGAGCCGATGCCGTCGATCAAAAGGTTGTAGTCGAGCCCGGTCAGGTTGTAGATATTCGCCTGCGTCTGCGGCTCGCGGCCCGCGAGCTCGATGCCGTCCCCCGTGACAGTCACGGTTCCGGGTGTAACTAAGTGCGTAGCTGCATCCGACGCCACAACCTTGCCGGAGAACTTATTAGTGGCAGGGAGGGTATAGCTCACGTCCATGCGCGTCTCACCCGGCTTCACGGGATAGTCCACCTTGTAGATGCCCGCCGTAGCGGTCTTCTCTGCAGGGCGCGGGATAGGCATTCCACCGGGAGCGGTGATGATCACCTGTGCGTTGCCGTCGGTGGCAGGCGGCAGAAAGAATTGAATCGAACCCTTTGCAGGATCGTTATAGGTCAGGTTGGAATCGTTGCCCAGTACAAAAGTCTCGCTGATCCGAAGCCGGTCGGCGCCCGGCTCCAGCAGGATCAGGTGTTCCACCGTCCGCGCGATGCCGGCCTTTTTCGTCGAATCGTAGACCTTCAGCTGGACGCCGGTAGTTGCCATTCCGGGTGTGATGATCTGGTTGTAAGTGCTGCCTTCGTAGGTGGCTTGAAGAAGTCCCGGTCCCGGCGGAATTTGTTTGTCGATCTTGAACTGACCCTGCGCATCGGTGGTGGTGTTGCCCAGTTGCACCATGCCGTTCTGGCTGGGCTGAACCAAATTGACAGCAACCCCGGACTGGGGCTTTCCGGTAGTCGCGTTGACCACCACGCCATCCACCGCCAGCAGCGGCAGAGAAATAACGCACAGAACCGCCAGCGCTTTCATCGCGATCCCTTTTTGCCGGCCGCAGCCGCCGGTTTGGGCTGCACTTTCTCAATCTCGGCCACTACCACCGCCAGCTCTTTTTGCAGCGCGAGCTTGGTCTTCGCGTAGTCTTCGTCGGACAGCTTGCCCAGGCGATACTCGAACTGCAGATCGCGCAGGTTTTCATAGATCGTCGCCTTGCGCTCGTCCAGATGCTGCGTTGGTGACACCGGGTCGGCCGGCGGAATGTCCTTGGCGCGGATGAACAGCGTGTACAGTAGGGTCACTGTCAGCAGAATGACGACGGCGATCGTAAGGGGCATCTAGTCGAGGTTAGCCGTGTCTTTTTCAATGCGCGCCAGCGTTTCGGGGTCAACCGGCGGCCCGTTCGGCGAAACCGCGCGCGGACGCATCAGACGGCGGATCGTGAATATCACCAGGCCCAATCCCAAGGTGAGCGCGACATAAGGACCCAGCACCCCGGCGATACCGGGCGGGACCACCAAAATGTCCTTGCCGTTTTCGGCTACGAACCGATCCAGAATCTGCTGGTCGCTCATGCCGGATTTCTGCATGTTGACCATCTTGGCCTTATTGGTCTTGCACACCGGGCAGCCCGGCGGCATCACGCAGGCCATGTTCTGATTGCAGCCGCAGTTGCACTTCAGCTTCGACGCGATGCGGTTGATCTGCGGCGAATCCATCTCCGTTGCGGTTTGGGCGACGGCCGCCGCCATCATGATGGCGATCAGAAAACTACTTTTCCACTTGTGCATGTTTCCCCGCGACCGTTACCACTTCCGTCCGCGGATATACCAGACGGCTCTTGCTGGGGATCAAGCAGATGATGGTGCCGATCAAAACTCCCCAATATCCGATCCAGATCCAGCTCACCAGCGGGAACACGTAGGATTGCAACACCGTGCCCTCGCCGTCGTTGGATGCGCCGGCAAAATTCAAATACAGATCTTCATTCAGGCGGCGGCGAATCGCCACGTTCGAAGTCGGCTGCCGGGACGCGAAGTACAAGCGCCGCTCGGGCCGCAGCGTGCCCAGGTCGGAGCCATTCTTCGTCACTCCGACGTTCAGAATATCCCACGAATAATTTTCGTTCTTTCCGGATTCAGTCTCGCCGATGGTGAGCTGGTACGCGCCCAGCTGCACCTTATCACCCTTGGACACCTGAACGGTTTTATCCAAGTCGAACGCCTTGCCGGTGAAGCCGATGAACATGAAGACCACGCCCATATGCACCAGGTAGCCGCCATAACGCCGCGTGTTGCGATGCGTCAGTTCCACCATGGACGCCAGCAGATTCTGTCCGTCCTTGCTGCGGATGGCAATCGCGCCCTTGAAGAATTCGATCACCACGGTGACCGCCACAAAGGTACATAGCGCGAACGATACCAGCGCGTAGAAGTGGCGGACGCCCATCACGAAAAGCGCCACTACGACTGCCAAGCCGGCGATCGTGGGCCAGAAAAACGCGCGCTTAAGACTTTCCACCGAACTCTTGCGCCACGCGATCAACGGCCCAACCCCGGTCAGGAGCATCAGGAAGAGTCCGATGGGAATGTTTACGCGGTTGAAGAACGGAGCGTCCACGCTGATCTTCTCGCCATTGATAGCTTCGGTGATCACCGGGAACAATGTGCCCCACAACACCGCGAAGCAGCTCGCGAGCAAGATCAAATTGTTAAAGAGGAAGCTGGATTCGCGCGACAAAACGCTTTCCAACTGCGCCTCGCTCTTAAGGTAATCCAGGCGATTCAGAATCAAATACAGCGTCGCCGCGATTCCCACCGCCAGGAACGTGACAAAATACCGACCGAGCGATGACTGCGCGAACGCATGCACCGATTGCACCACGCCGCTGCGCGTCAAAAATGTTCCGAAGATGCACAGAAAGAAGGTGGAGGAAACCAGCACCATGTTCCACACCTTCATCATTCCCTTTTTCTCCTGCATCATCACGGAGTGCAGAAACGCGGTGGCAGTAATCCAGGGCAGCAACGATGCGTTCTCCACCGGATCCCAGCCCCAATAGCCGCCCCATCCCAGCACCGCGTAAGCCCAGCCTGCTCCGAGCAGGACCCCGGTAGTCTGAAACATCCAGGTGACCAGCGTCCAGCGCCGCGTCGTGTTGATCCAGCCATCGCCCGGCTGTTTGGTGATCAGCGATCCCATCGCAAACGCAAACGGAACCGCAAATCCCACATAGCCCAGATACAGCATGGGCGGATGGATCACCATGGTCCAATACTGCAGCAGCGGATTCAGCCCCTGGCCGTCGCCCGCATCCACGATGCCCTTGCCGGCCATCAACACTTTGAAGGGCGGCTCGACGAAGCTGATCAACGTCAAAAAGAAAGCTTCCGTGGTCATCAGCACCGCGGTGACGTACGGCATCATCTCGCGGAACTTGCGGCGATTCTGGAACACTACGACGCTCGTATAAGTAGCCAGCAGCCACGACCACAGCAGAAGCGAACCTTCCTGTCCGCCCCACCAGGAAGCAAACTTGTACGGAAGATCCATCGACTTATTGCTGTGCTCGGCTACATACGATAGCCGGAAATCGCCCGCGATCAGCGAATACACCAGCAGCGAGGCGGCCACCGTGAGCAGCGCCCACACGCAATAGACCGCGCGCTCGGCGCTCAGCACCAGGAACGGACGGCGCCCCAGCTTGCCCGCCACCGACCCAATGACCGCGTAAATCGCGAAACAGAATGCGAGCAAGATCGCAAGCGTGCCCAGATTTTCCATGAAGCCTCTTTCGCTTTAATCGGGACAGGTTATTGTCCCGCCTCGCTAACTACGAACCAGCTAACTACGAACCGACGGATTGCCCTTGACCACAGGTTTGGCTTCATACTTCGAAGCGCACTTTGCCTGGATCTTGGTGGCGTGGAAAATGCCGTCCGCGCCCAGCTTGCCGTCCGCCAAAGCCTGCGCGCCGTCGCGGAAGGTATCCGGCAGCGGGTCGATGCCGCTATAAACCACTTGCATGCGCAGTTTGTCCTGCGCCAGCGTGAATGACACGTTCGCGCCCTGGCGCACGATGGAATTGGGAGCAATATCGCCTCCCACGCGCAGCCGTTTCTCCTGCGCCTGATCGCCCAACTGCTTCAATTCGGCGACAGTCTTATAGTATGTCTTGGTATCGTTGATACCGCCCGCCGCCAGCCAGGCTAAGGTACCCAGAACCGCGGCGATGAGCAATCCGAATTTCAAGTAGTTCTTCATAGGGCGCTTCACTCTCGACTCTAGTATACTCCCGCGTCCGTCAAGAATGCGCCTGCCAAAGAGCGGTCCAATCCCCGCGGGATCCCCGCCCGCAACTCCTCGTCGGCATGGCACAACCGGCACGCCCCATGGACGTTCAGCCCGGTGCTGGCCTGAACCCAGGTTTCGAAGCGGACCGCCTTGGCCGCCCGCTGCCCGGCCAGGGGCGGGGCATTCGATATGTAAGTATGTAAGCCCACCGCCGATGCCAGCAGCAGCCCGGCCGCCGAAGCACATGCGAACCACATACTTGACGGGCGGCCAGGAGCCGCCACGGCGCAAAGCGGGTCCCCGGCGACGACGGAGGGCGCCGCGACCCTCCGCAATTCCCGGGTCAATAGAGGCTCCAGCCAGGTTTCGGTTTGCTTAGGCCCGGTGTTGGTTTGCTTAAGCACGATTTCCTCCCAAAGTATTTCGCAGGCCCGCCAGCCGCCGCTCCAGCAATTTGTGCGCGCGATTCAAGCGCGATGCCACCGTCCCCTGGGGGCAGCCCAGGATTTCGGCGATTTCATCGTAAGAAAGCTGTTCGGTATAGCGCAGGATCACCACGATCCGCAGCTCCGGCGGCAGTTTGGCAACCACTTGCTGCACGTTTTCCTGGACCTCGCTGCGCAGCAACTGCTGCAGCACGCTCTCTCCGGAAGCCCGCAGCACCCCCAGCCAGCCATCCAGTATGGGAGACCACCGGCGTCCCGCGCGCCGGTGATCCAGGCAACCATTGACCACCAACCGGTAAAGCCACGACTCAAAACTGGCCTCCCCGCGGAACTCCCCGATCTTCGACAGCAGCTTAAGAAACGTCTCCTGCGTAATGTCGAGCGCCACGCTCGGATCGCCCGAAAACCGCAGAGCAATCGAGTACACCCGGTCCCGATGCAGTTCGAACAGAGCCGCAAAAGCGTCAGATTCGCCCCGGCGGCAGGCGTCGATCACGTCAGGGCCGGCTTCGCGGGCCGCTGCGGGTTGCACTTCCGGATCGGTTTCCAAGAGTTTGGCGGCGAGCACCATTCGGCACATTATAAGACGCCGGACGCTGCGGGATTCTTCGCGGAATCTTGCCTCCGAGTCGATTTTATCGCTTCGCGCCCGGCTTCGCGCCCGGGTCAACTTGGCTTAGTCCATCCGCGCGCCGGCCCGCTCCAGCCACAGGCGCATTTCCGACCGTGGCGCGAGCCCGCTGCTCTGCGTGAACTGCTTCCCGCCGCGAAATACCATAAAGTGCGGGATCGACCGAATCTGGTAAATCTCTGCCAGATCCGGGTGAGCCTGCGTATCCACCTTGAGGACTAAAGCCCGCCCCGCCATCTCTTTCGCCAACAGCTTGATTTCCGGCGCCGCCGCAAGGCA
Source organism: Bryobacteraceae bacterium (assembly GCA_035496735.1). GTDB lineage: Bacteria > Acidobacteriota > Terriglobia > Bryobacterales > Bryobacteraceae > Palsa-187. The sequence goes on from DATJEI010000029.1 coordinate 6,278, forward strand.
TGGCCCGCACCAGGGAGCCCAGAAGTCCACCAAAATCGGAACCTTCGCCTCTTGAATGATAGGCAGGAGATTGCTGCTGTCCGCTTCGATGGGCTCGTCCGCCGGTCCTAGCGGCGCTTTGCAGGATCCGCAGCGTCCCGTATCCGCCAAGTGCTTCGCCGGAATACGATTGGTCGCGCGGCAGGATCGGCAGAGGGTGAGGTTTTGAAAAGCCACGTCTGTGGCAATTATCGCACTCGATAACGGCGCTATAGCCGGACGTCCAGGAAGTTTTACTTGCGAAAACGCCTATCGTGTCTTCTGTTCGACTTTATTGGCGCCTTCCTCGGTCTTTTCAGCGGCCTTATTCACGCCCTTCTTCACGGTCTTCTTCGTGGCTTTCGCGGTCTTCTTCGCGGCCGAAGCGGTCGATTTACCTGCTTGTTTGATGTCTTGCCCGGCACCCTTGACGTCGTCTTTAGCGCTCTGGGCCCGCCCGATGTTGACCACCGAGAGGGCCGCGAAAAGGATTGTCAACCCGAAACTTTTGAGAGTCATACCTCTCACAAAGCATTTCAAGGCCCATTGGATCTGCCCGCGCAATGACCCATTTTTGAATACTTGAGTTACTTGCACTCCGGGCGGAGGATGTTCACCCTCGTCCATGGGAGCATGCGGCACTTGTCCGCGGCATTCTTAGGAGTCAGTTTCGCCCGCGCGGGCGGCCCGGTTGAGGCACTGATGTTCGGCGATATGCGACTCCAGGGCCAGTCGCGCAATCTCACAATTAATCCTGGCCTGCTCTGTGCGCCGGAACGACTCATTCAAATCAATACTCCAGCTACCTTCCGTGCACTTCTGCACGATAGCGGAGTAAGTCAGGACTGCTTCGGAGTATTCCTCCATCAAAACCCGTCGTTCGGGACATGACTCGGATCTCATCCGCGTACTTCCTGACCGCTCAATCCCTCGCCACCTCGGAGACCTGGTCAATCGGGGTTGTGCCGGACGATTTGAAGCGAAGCGCTATTGGCAATGATCTGCAAGGGACATGGGAAGTTACAGGATTAGAGCGAAAATATCAAGTCGATGGCATATCTTTTGGCCAATCCGCGGAAGAAGCGGGGTGGGAGAACCGGGCTTTGCCGAGATCCGTCAAGTCTCCCGCGGGTCCGCAGAAACACCCCAGCACGACCCAAATTCCACCCTAAGCCCCCTTTCGCGATGACGGCTTCCCCTTAAGTTCGCTATAATGAGTTGTCAGCATTTAGACTTTGGTGGTTCCGTCAGGAGGTCCCAGTGAAGCGCACTGGCTCGGATGATGCTCTACGTTGCTCCTTCTGCCACAAAAGCCAGGATGTCGTTGGGAAGCTGATCTCCTCTCCTTCCGATTATCCCAAGGCGTATATTTGTGACGAATGCATCGCGGTCTGCAATTCTATTCTTGAAGACGATCGGCAGGATCAGCACTACGCCTCCCCCAACAAACTTCCTAAGCCGCTGGAATTAAAAGAGTACCTGGATCAGTACGTCATCGGTCAGGACGCCACCAAGAAGAAACTCGCCGTAGCTGTCTATAACCACTACAAGCGCATCCAGATGAACAAGCAGCGCTCGGGTGAAGTGGAGCTGTCCAAATCCAACATCTTGCTGATCGGACCCACGGGTACAGGCAAGACACTACTCGCCCAGACTCTGGCGCGCATTCTGGATGTTCCCTTCGCTATCGTTGACGCCACCACTCTCACCGAAGCCGGCTACGTGGGTGAAGATGTGGAGAACATCATCCTGCGGCTTTTGCAGAACGCCGATTGGGATGTGCAGCGCGCCCAGCAGGGCATCATCTATATAGACGAAATCGACAAGATCGGGCGCAAAGACGAAAACCCCTCCATCACCCGTGACGTGTCGGGCGAGGGCGTCCAACAGGCGCTGCTTAAGATTCTCGAAGGCACGGTGGCGAATGTGCCGCCGCAGGGTGGCCGCAAGCATCCGCATCAGGAATTCACGCCGGTCGATACCACCAACATCCTGTTCATCTGCGGCGGAGCCTTCATCGGCCTCGAAAAAACCATCCAGCGCCGTACCGGAACCCGCACCATTGGCTATTCCAAAACAGAAGAGCCCGGCCGCGAGCCGCAACGTCCCCGGGGCGGCAGTTCCGGACGCCGCGATCTCACGATGCTTGAGCAGGTCCAGCCCATGGATCTGATCAAGAGCGGCTTCATTCCCGAATTCATCGGACGCCTGCCAGTGGTTGCCGTGCTCGAGGACCTGAGCAAGGAAGCCCTGGTGCAGATCCTCACCAAGCCGAAGAACGCGATCATCCGCCAATACCAGAAGTTGTTCGAATTCGAAAATGTTAAGCTGAAATTTAGCGACGACGCCCTGGAAGCGATCGCGCAACTCGCAATGGAGCGCAAGGTGGGTGCCCGCGGCCTGCGCATGATTCTCGAAGATCTGATGCTGGACCTGATGTACTACCTGCCCACCTATAAGAAGGTCCGCGAGTTCGCCGTCACCAAGGAAATGGTGCTGACGCAGAAGATTAACGTAACACTGCTCGAAAAAGCCGGTTAAGCCGATAGGCTGTTTGAGGATTGACCCGGCGTTCGCTCTTTGACCGAACCTTTCATATCATGACTACCTCCAAAGAAAAGTCCGAAACCCGCCGCTTGCCGATGATGCCCATTCGGGACGTCGTGATCTTCCCGCACATGATGACGCCCTTCGTGGTAGGGCGCGAATCGAGCGTACGGGCGCTCGAAGAAGCGCTGGCCGGCGACAAGAAGATTTTTCTCGCGACGCAGCATGACGCAAGCGTGGATGAGCCCCGCCCGGACGAAATTTTCTCGGTGGGGACGGTCGCGAACATCGTGCAGAGCCTGAAGCAGTCCGACGGCAATATCAAGGTGCTGGTTGAAGGCGTCGAGCGCGGCAAAGTTCTTTCTGTCTCCGAGGACGAAGGCTACTTCAAAGCCACTGTCAAAACGTTCCAGTTCAAAGTCGAGCAAGGCACGCAGTTGGACGCGTTGACCTCGCGCGTCACCAACCTGTTCGAGCAATACGCCAAGATCAGCCAGAACGTCAACTACGACACTATCGTCGCGGCCATCCGCGGCGACGATCCCGGCAAACTGGCCGATACCGTGGGCGCGAATCTGCAGCTTGCCATCGAAGAGAAGCAGGAGTTGCTCGAAATCTTCGATCCCATCGACCGGCTGACCCGGGTCGCCGAGATGCTGGACATCGAAATTGAAAAGCTGAGCGTCGACCGCACCATTCAGGGCCGCGTCAAGCGCCAGATGGAGAAGGCGCAAAAAGAGTATTACCTCAACGAGAAGATCAAGGCCATCCAGAAGGAACTGGGCCGCGGCGAGAAGAGCGAGTTCGACGAGCTCAAAAAGAAAATCGAAACCGCCGGTATGACCAAGGACGCCCACGAGAAGGCCATGGCGGAATTGAAGCGGCTGGAGCAGATGCCGCCAATGTCGGCCGAATCGACAGTCTCGCGCAACTACCTCGACTGGCTGCTGGCGGTGCCATGGAAGAAGAAATCCAAGGAAATCCGCGATCTGGCTTTCGCCCAGCAGGTGCTCGAAAGCGATCACTACGGCCTCGAAAAAATTAAAGAACGCATTCTCGAATTCCTGGCCGTGCGCCGTCTGGTAAAAGATCCCAAGGGCTCTATCTTATGCTTCGTCGGCGCTCCCGGCGTCGGCAAAACCTCGCTAGGTATGTCCATCGCCAAGGCCACCGGACGCAAGTTTGTGCGCTTGTCTCTCGGCGGAGTGCGTGATGAAGCCGAAATCCGCGGCCATCGTCGCACTTATATCGGGGCTCTGCCCGGACAGATTCTCCAGATGATGAAGAAGGCCGGGGTGCGCAACCCGGTGTTCATGCTGGATGAGATCGATAAGATGTCCACCGATTTCCGCGGCGACCCATCGGCCGCGCTGCTCGAAGTGCTCGATCCGGAACAGAATTACATGTTCCAGGATCACTATCTCGACGTCGAATACGACTTGAGCCAGGTATTCTTCATCGCCACCGCCAACGTGATGCACACCATTCCGCCGGCGCTGCAGGATCGCATGGAAGTCATCCGTCTGTCGGGCTACACCGAGCTCGAAAAGATGGAGATTGCCAAGCGCTTCCTCGTCCCCAAGCAGATGAAGGGCACCGGCCTGACCGACAAGCAGATTCAGTTCGAGGATTCCGGCATCCAGGAATTGATCCAGTATTACACTCGCGAAGCGGGCGTGCGCAATCTGGAACGCGAAGTCGGCAATGTGTGCCGCAAGATCGCGCGCACCGTCGTCAACGCGCAGGCCGACAAGGCAGCCAAGAAGAAGGAAACGGCCTTCGTCAAAGTGACAGTCACGCCAGAGAAGGTCAACCAACTCCTTGGCCCACAGAAGTTTCGCGAAACCCAGTCCGACAAGAAGAACGAAGTCGGTGCGACCGTGGGCTTGGCGTGGACCGAAGTCGGTGGCTCGATTCTGACCACCGAAGCCGCGATCATGGAAGGCCGCGGCAAGCTGACGCTAACCGGGAAACTGGGTGACGTCATGCAGGAATCGGCGCAGGCGGCGATGAGTTATGTCCGCAGCCGCGCGGGAGCGCTAGGGTTACCGCGTGATTTCTATCGGCATCTCGACATTCACTTACACGTTCCAGAGGGCGCGATTCCGAAAGACGGCCCCTCGGCCGGCATTACGATTGCCACCAGTATCATGAGCGCGCTTACCAGTATTCCTGTACGGGCCGATATCGCCATGACCGGCGAGATCACCGTGCGCGGGCGCGTGCTTCCCATCGGCGGCTTGAAGGAGAAGTTGTTGGCCGCGCATCGCCAGGGAATCCGCGAAGCGATTCTGCCGCAGGATAATGAGCGGGATCTGCCGGATATTCCGGAGAACATCCGCAACGACATGAAGCTTCACTTCGTGACTTCGATGGACCAGGTTTTGCGGCTGGCGCTCGAAAGCGAACTGGAAATGGCGCCTATTTCCGCCATGCAAACGGCGGCGGAGATCGTGGCCCAGTCGCGAGACGAAAAGATAACGCACTAGGGGTCATCGTCGCCGCCTCCGGGACTGGCCCCTTGGCCGCCGCTGGCCGCCGGCCCCTGGCACTAAATGGCCTTGGCTCCCCAAATGGCTCTGGCCCTGAAGATGTCCGCAAGGTTTATAATAAGTGCAGCGAAGCCGGACCAGTTTCCGCCGGAAGAGCAGGCGGAAATTGCGTTTCTGGGACGAAGCAACGTCGGCAAATCCAGTCTCATCAATGCGCTGGTAGGGGCTGACGGGCTGGCGTATACCAGTTCGCGGCCCGGCTGTACGCAATCGATCAATTTCTTCCAGCTCGACGAGGGATTCCGCTTTGTAGATCTCCCGGGGTATGGTTTCGCAAAAGTTCCCCAGCACATTACGCGAGAGTGGAAAGAGCTGATTGAAAGTTATCTGCTGGGACGCGGCGCCTTGCGGCTCGCGATCCTGGTGTTGGACGCAAGACGGGGATGGATGGAACGCGACCATGAGCTAAAAGATTGGCTCGAAGCGCATGGGCGGCCGTATCTGGTGGTCGCCACTAAAGCCGATAAGTTGAAGACGCAGCAGGAACGGCACGGCAGCCGCGAGGCGCTCCGCGAAGGACACGCGGGGGAAGTGCTCGAATGCTCGGCCACCACCGGCCGGGGAGTGAGGGAAATTTGGCAAGCGATTTCGAAAATCAAGAACCACTAGACACGGGCAATCAGGCTCAACCTCCGGTCAAGCCGGAAGGCGTGCCCGCCAAAGCGGAAGGCAATAAAGACACCCCGCCGCCGCGCGAAGCGAGAGCCAAAGGACCCCGGGGTGAGAGGTCGGACGCCAAAACTCCTGCCGACGCCAAGCCCCCCGCGGACGCCAAGCCTCCAGTCGACGCCAGGCCGGCAGGCGGGTCGGAACCCGCCAGCGACCAAACGAACCCAGCCGAGGCAGCCGAGGCTCCGGCGCAATCCGCCGACAACCAAACGAACCCAGCGGAAGCCTCCAAACCGGAGATAACCGGGCGCCTCTTCGATCCCCGTCGGCGCGCTACTGCGCAGGGTCAGCCGAATCGTGGCAACGCACTCGATCTGGTTGAACTAAAGGACATGAGCATCCAGAAGCTCAACCAGATCGCCAAGGATCTGGGCGTCCAGGGCTTCGCCGGGCTGCGCAAGCAGGAGCTTATTTTCAAAATCCTGCAGGTGCAGGCGGAAAAGAGCGGTCTGATCTTCTCGGAAGGCGTGCTCGAATGCCTGCCGGACGGCTTTGGCTTCCTGCGAGCGCCCGAATACAACTACCTGCCGGGCCCCGACGACGTCTACGTCTCGCCTTCGCAGATCCGCCGTTTCGATCTGCGCACCGGCGATACCGTCAGCGGCCAGATCCGCCCGCCCAAGGAAGGCGAGCGCTACTTCGCCCTCATCAAAGTCGATGCCATCAACTTTGAGCCGCCCGAGGAAGCCCGCAACAAGATCTTCTTCGACAATCTCACGCCGCTCTATCCGCAAGCGCGCCTGAAGATGGAAACTGTCAAAGACAACTTCTCGGGCCGCGTGATGGATCTGCTCACGCCCATTGGCAAGGGCCAGCGCGGGCTGATCGTGGCCGCGCCGCGCACCGGCAAGACCATGCTGCTGCAGTCGATCGCCAATTCGATCACTGCGAATCACCCGGAAGTGTCGCTGATCGTGCTGCTGATCGACGAACGCCCCGAAGAAGTCACCGACATGCAGCGTTCGGTAAAAGGTGAAGTCATCAGCTCGACCTTCGATGAACCCGCCGCCCGCCACGTACAAGTGGCCGAAATGGTGATCGAAAAAGCCAAGCGCCTGGTGGAGCATAAGAAAGACGTAGTGATTCTGCTCGATTCCATCACCCGTCTGGCGCGCGCCTACAATACGGTAGTCCCGCCGTCCGGCAAAGTGCTCTCGGGCGGCGTAGATTCAAATGCGCTGCAGCGCCCCAAGCGTTTCTTCGGCGCGGCGCGCAACATTGAAGAAGGCGGATCGCTGACCATCGTCGCCTCGGCGCTGGTCGATACCGGCAGCCGCATGGACGACGTCATCTTCGAAGAATTCAAGGGCACCGGCAACATGGAAATCCATCTGGATCGCAAACTCATGGACAAGCGTGTGTTCCCGGCCATTGACATTTCGAAATCCGGAACGCGCAAAGAAGAGCTGTTGCTGCCCAAGGAAGAGCTCAACCGCGTGTGGGTGTTGCGCAAGGTGCTCAACCCGCTATCGCCCACCGAAAGCATGGAACTGCTCATCGACAAACTCTCGAAGACCCGCAGCAACGGCGAATTCCTCGCCGCGATGAGCGGCTAGGGCGCGGATCGACCCCTGGGCCTATAATCGAAGCAGGTATTTTCCGTGGCCACCACCACAACCAAGCTCATGACCTTCGCGGAGTTCGAGCAGTTGCCGAACCCGCCGGGCTATCGCTACGAGCTCCACCACGGAGAACTGGTCAAAGTGCCCTTCCCCGACTTCGCACATATACGAGCACAATGGCAGCTTCGCCGTTTACTCGAAAGCGCCGCTGGAAGCGCGGGCGTAGTTGACAAAGAAATCGCATACCGGCCGCTACCTGAGCACGAAGGTTGGTGTGCCGATGTCGCATATGTTTCAAAGCAACGCTGGGACAACATCGACCGTTATCTGATGGGTGCGCCGGAACTCGTGATTGAAGTCTTATCGCCATCCAATACCGCTGCCGAAATGCTCGACAAAAGGAACGTGTGCCTGGAGAACGGATCTCGCGAATTCTGCATCGTCGACACCGATCACCGCCAAGTTGAAGTCTCAACCCCGGACGGCCATACCATCACCTACAAATCCGGGCAGGAAATCCCTTTGTTCTTCGGCGGCCGCCTTCCCGTCGATTCCATCTTCATTGCGGCCGAGGGGTAGACTTCCCTCCGAATGGGCCGCATCCGCGTTCTCTCCGACAACGTCGCCAATAAAATCGCTGCCGGAGAAGTGGTCGAGCGCCCCGCCAGCGTCGTCAAGGAACTGCTCGAAAACTCGCTCGACGCCGGGGCCACCGAGTTTCGGCTGGATGTCGAGGCCGGGGGCCGCCGCCTGATTCGGCTGGCAGACAACGGCATGGGCATGATGCGCGACGACGCGCTGCTGGCCTTCGAGCGTCACGCCACCAGCAAGCTTTCCGACGTGAAGGATCTGCTGTCCATCGCCACGCTGGGATTCCGCGGCGAAGCGCTTCCCTCCATCGCGTCGGTTTCACGGCTATTGCTGGAAACCCGCGCGCGCGAAGAAGCCGTTGGCACTACCGTCGAACTCGCGGGCGGCAAGATCCTGCGCTGCGAAGACGCCGCCCTCGCCGGCGGCACCGTGATCACCGTGCGCGACCTGTTCTACAACGTTCCCGCGCGCAAGAAATTTCTGCGCACCGAGCAGACCGAAATCGCGCACGTGGCGTCGCTGATGACGCATTACAGCCTGGCGCACGCCGACAAGAGCTTTTTGCTGCGCCATAATAACTCCGAGCTCCTGGATGTAACCCCGGTCGCCACCCTCCGCGAGCGGGTTTATCAGGTATTCGGCAGCCAGATGCTCGATGAGCTTCTTGACCTGGGAGACCAGTCGCGCTCCTTTCCGCTGCCGGTTGAAGACGAGCAGGGAGGGCCGCGCCGCTTCCGCCTGCGTGGTTTCGTCAGCGGGCCGCAGGTGCAGCGCCTGAATCGCAATTCGATTTATCTGTTCGTGAACGGGCGCCTGATCCGCGACCGCCTGCTATTGCATGCCCTCTCCGCCGCCTATCACAACCTGATGCCCCAGGCCTGCTATCCCTTCGCGTTGTTGTTTCTGGATTGCGACCTGGAGGAGGTGGACGTCAACGTGCATCCCTCGAAGACCGAGGTCCGCTTCCGCCACGGATCACTGGCGCATGACTTCGTGCGTGATACCATCCGCGACGCTTTGATGGCGCAGCGCCCCGTGTCGCGTATCCCGTCGCCGGCCCAGCCCGCAGCGGTGCTGCCGTACTCGGAGTTCACCCAGCGCGTGCAGAACATGACTTTCCCGGCAGTGGCTGAACCGGAGAACCCGTCTGTGCTCCCTGAGTTCACACTCCACCGTCCGCCTTCACCGGCGCCGCGCTTTAATTTTGTGGATGCGCCGCCAACACTTGAGGGCGCGCCGCGAATGGCCGTTCCGGATACCCACGGGCCGCTCTTACCCGGCGGCGCTCTGCCGGAGCCGGAGAGTCTCGAAGCTCTGAACGACCTGCGGCCGTTAGGTCAGATTCACGACAGCTTCATCATCGCCGCGGGCCGCGATGGACTCTGGATCATCGACCAGCACGTAGCCCACGAACGGATTCTGTTCGAGCAGGTTCTCGCCGCGCGCGGCCGCAACGCGGTCGAGACGCAAGGCTTGCTGATGCCTCTGGTGATTCAGCTCACTCCGGCGCAGCAGATCGAATATGCGCGCATCGCCGAAGAGTTGAACGCGCTGGGCTTCGATACCGAGCCTTTCGGGAACCGCACCGTGGCCGTGAAATCCGCGCCGGCTGGCATCGGCGCGAGCGACGTTGAGAAAGTGATCTTTGAGATCCTTGATATCTCCCAGCGGGAGCTGCGCGGGGCCTCCCTCGACGACCTGCGGCGCAGTATGGCCGCTTCCATCGCCTGCCGCGCGGCCATCAAAATCAATATGCGCCTGGAGCCGGCGAAAATGGACTGGTTATTGCGCGCGCTGGCTGCCACCTCCTCGCCCATGAGTTGCCCGCACGGACGTCCGATCGCGCTGCGCTACGCCACCCGCGATATCCTGAAGAGTTTCCACCGCATATGACCCGCTATCTGCTGGTGATGCTCGGCGCGGCGCTGGGCGGACTCGCGCGCTACGTGATCGGAACCGCGGTGATGCAGCGTTTTACCGGGCGCTTTCCGCTGGGTACGCTGGTAGTGAACGTTACGGGCTGTTTTCTCATCGGCATTCTGCTTCCATTGCTCACGGAGCGTGGCGAGCCGCGCCCGAACCTTCGGCTGCTTGTAGTGGTTGGCGTTCTGGGCGGCTATACCACGTTTTCCAGCTTCGCCTGGGAAAGCTTCCAGGCCATGGATGAAGGCAGCCGCTGGATTGGTTTGGCCAACGTCGCATTGAGTGTGATTCTGGGCTACCTTGCGGTCTGGTGCGGGGCGTTATTGGTTCGGCGTTAAGGGGTGCACCATGCTTTCCAAAGGCACAGCGAAAAAGGTCACGATCTATATCAACGAAGATACGCGGTACCATCACGGACCCCTATATGAGGCCATCATGCATCTGCTCCTGCAAAAAGCCGTTTCAGGCGCCACGGCGACGCGCTGCCTCTCGGGTTTCGGCTCACATCATCAATTGCATACCCCCAAGATCGAAGCCCTTGCGGAGCATCTGCCGATACGCATCGAATTTATAGAGACTGCGGCGCGCGTGGATGCGCTTCTGCCGGAGTTGTACGAGATGATCGGAGACGGACTAATCGAGGTGCAGGAGACCACCGTAATCAAAGCCTCCGGCGCGGAAGCGCCGGCGCTGGCCGCACAGCCCCCGCGAGAGCGCCTGCAAGGCAAAGCCAAGATGATGCAGCTGTTCCTGGGCGAAGCGGACCGCTTTGACGGCGAGCCCCTCTATGAAGCAATCGTACGCCGGTTGCGCATGATGGATATTGCCGGAGCGACGGTCTACCGCGGAGTCCTTGGCTATGGCGCCAAGGGCCACACCCACCGCGAACACTTCCTGCACATTTCGAAGGACCTTCCGGTGATGATAGAAGTGGTGGACGCTCCCGAGAAGATCGAGAAAGCCGCGCAAGCGATCGAAGCCATGATGGAAGAGGGGCTCATCGTGCTTTCCGACGCCGACTTCGTGCGGCTGGTCCGGCCCGCCGACATTAGAGCTTGAGCGGCGTGAGTTCCGCCTACGATTCCTTCTTCAGCGCTCCCTGAAGCTTCGCCGCGAAAGGCGACGCGGGCGCGGATGGCTGGGCGACGGGAGGGGCGGAGGACTGGGCTGATGACTGGGCGGGGAGGCGCGCGGACCGGGCGTTCGCGATCAACTCGGCGGCGGTAGGCAGGGGCGCCGCGGACTGGGCAGCGGCTGATTCGGCCGGCTCCACCAAGTACTGCTGCTTCTTCAAAACGATGCGTTCGAGTGCCGGATTATACCCGGTCCATACGCCGGTAGCCTGCCGATCCTTGGCGATGTGCGCGCGCATTGCTTCCATCTTCGAATCCAGGTTATCGATCTGATGCAGCAGCAGCGCCTCCAGGAACATGGGCACTTTGGGAGAGCCGAATTCCAGAGATCCGTGGTGACTTAAGATCATGTGTTCGACCAGATCGCGCAGCAAAGGCGGGAAGCCGGGAAGCTTGCGCAGCGCGTCCTCCACCATGCGGACGCCGATTGAGATGTGCCCGATCAACTGGCCCTGCGTGCTGTAGCCCAGGCTGCGCGCGTAGGTCAGCTCGTGAATCTTGCCAATATCGTGCAGGATCACGCCGGTGAGCAGCAGATCGAAATCGACGTCGGGATAATGCGCCGCGGTGACCTTGGCAAGCTGGCACACCGACAGCACGTGCTCAATCAAGCCACCGATCCAGCCGTGATGAATGGACTTGGCAGCCGGCGCCGTGCGGTACGCCAGCGCCACCGCTTCGTCCGCGAAAATCGTTTCCAGCAGCGCCTTCAAGTGCGGGTTCGACATCGCTGCGATCCAACCCTTGAGCTCGGCGAACATCTCGTCGCGGTTGCGCCGGGAGGCGGGCAGAAAATCGGCGATGTCGATCTCGGATTCCGCGAGCCGCTGCAAGCGGTAGACGGTGAGCTGCGGCTTGTTCTGGAAGAGCTGCACCATGCCTTTGACCTTGAGGAAGCAATCGCGGTCGAAGGTGTCCATCACCTCGGGCACGTTGTCCCACATTTTCGCGTCGAGGTCGCCGGTGCGGTCCGCCAAAGTCAGCGAAAGATACGGCTCGCCGGTCTTCTTCTGGCGAATTTCTTTGTGCTGGACCAGAAACACGCCCAGGATGAGCTGATTGGGTTCCAGCTCAGAAACATAAGGAGTTTTCATTATTCTTGGCCGGGAACGCGCCGCGGCGGCTCAGCGCGACGAGGATGTGCCGGTGCTCTGCGTGCTCGTTCCGGGAATGGGCACCAGTCCCAGTAAGCGGCGGTGGCGCTGCCGGGCCGCCACCTGTTCCTTGGTGATGGTTTCGGGCTTGATCTCGGCAGGGTCCACCCAGGCGGTATTCTTCCCGGGCGCAGCCCCGCTGTCCTCATAGCCCGGTTTGATTTCGAGGAACGCGTTCACGCGAAGCTGCGTGAGATAGCGGCGCAGCTCCGGGTTAAATCGCGGATTGAACAATTTGTTGGTGATCTCCGGCAGGACTTCCTCGAAGCCGGCCAGCCCGGCTTTTTGGTGCTCTTCCACCTTCAGGATCAGAAAGCCATTGCCGACGTTGATGGGGTCCGTGACATATCCGCGCGGCTGATCCCACACCGTCTTCTCGATTTCCGGGCGCAGCTTGCCTTTCTCGTAAGCGCCGATATCGCCGTCTTGCTGGGCGCTCGGCGAATCGGAATTGTTGCGCGCGAGATCGTCGAACTTCTCACCCTTCTTGCCGCGATCAGCCAGGTCCTTGGCTTTCTTCTGGGCCTGCGCGGTGTCCGCTCCGGGCGGCGTAGCCACCAGGATCTCCCGCAAGTACACACGTTCCTCGCGCTGAAATTCGTCCTTGTGGCCGTCGTAGTACTGCTGCGCCTCTTCGCGCTTGATCGTAATCTTGGATGCTACTTCCTGGCGAATCACGCGGTTGGTCAGTAAATCATTCTTGCGGTCGTTCTTGTAATCCTCATAGGACATCCCAGTCTGGTCCCGGACGAACTGTTGAAACTTATCGGGATCGGTGATGCCCGATTTGCGCTGGATGTCGGCGAGCTGCTTGGCTACTTCGGAATCGACGTTGAGATTCAGCTCCTTGGCTTTGGATTGCAGCAGAAGCTGATCGATGCGCTCGCGGAGTATGTTCTTGTCGGCCTCCGCCATGGCTTCCTGAAGACGCTGGCCGGTGGCGCCCTGCTCGCGCATGGCCGCTTCCATTTGCTTGCGGGTGCGCTCAACGTCGCCGCGCGTAATGATCTCGCCATTCACTTTGGCGATGATCTCTTCGATGACTGTAATCTCGGCGGCGGAGGCCAGCGCGGCGGCCGCGATGCCTGCGAGGACCAACTGGAGGCGCATAAAACAATTATAACCTTTCGGCGACTGGCTTCTATAACTGTTCAGCCACTGGCTTCCCCGCCGACGCCGCCTCCGCTTCTGCCCCCAGCGCGTGCAGCGATTTTTCCAGGAAGGACAAGACGCCGCCGGGCGTGTCGGCCGAGGAATCCAGCGGCAGCCGCAGCACTCCGGCCGGCGTGAACTGCGCGCCGTCGACCGAGGACACCAGCGCCATCAGGCGGGAGGGATCGACCTTCGAGCCCGGGTGAAATTTGATTTGGACCGCGCTGCCGCGGCGGTCGATGGCTTCGACCCCGAGCTTTTCTGCTTCGGTCTTGAGCAGGGCGAAGGCGAACAGCGTGCCGACGGCTTCCGGCGGCGGCCCGTAGCGGTCTGCCAGTTCCGCGCGGAACGCCGCGGCCTGCTCGCCGTCCTTAGCGTCGGCGATCCGCTTATAGGCACGCAAGCGCTGGTGTTCGTCCGTAATATATTCGGGCGGGATGCGGATGTCTAAACCCAGATTCAAGGCGGAATGAATCTCCAGCGGCGTCTCCTCGCCCTTGAGTTCCTGTACGGTTTCATCCAGCATCTTGAGATACATGTCGAAGCCCACGGCGGCGATGTGGCCGTGCTGCTCGCCCCCCAGCAAGTTGCCCGCGCCGCGCAGTTCGAGATCCAGCGCGGCAATCTTGAAGCCGGCGCCGAGATCGGAAAACTCGCGCAACGCAGCCAGGCGTTTGCGCGCGACCTCGCTCAATTCGGTGTCGGGCGGGACCAGCAGGTACGCGTAGGCGCGGCGGTTCGAGCGGCCCACACGCCCGCGCAGCTGGTACATTTCCGAGAGGCCGTAGCGCTCGGCGTTTTCGATGATGATGGTGTTCGCCAGTGGAATATCCAGACCGTTCTCGACGATGGTGGTGCAGACGAACACATCGTATTCATGGCGCATGAACCCGAGCAGAACGCGCTCCAGTTCTTCTTCGCCCATCTGGCCATGGCCGACGCCGATGCGGGCGCTGGGCACTAATTCCAGAATCGACGCAGCGCGCATGTAGATGGAATCGACGCGGTTGTGAACGAAGTAAACCTGGCCCCCGCGGCTCATTTCCTGTTCGATGGCGGTGCGGATCAGGTTATGGTCGAAATGCGCGACCACGGTCTGAATCGCCAGGCGATCCTTGGGAGGAGTCTCGATCACGCTCATGTCGCGGATGCCCAACATCGACATGTGCAGCGTGCGCGGGATAGGCGTTGCGCTCATGGTGAGCACGTCCACGTTTTGGCGCATTTGCTTCAGGCGCTCCTTGTGGCGCACACCGAAGCGTTGCTCTTCGTCGAAAATCAGCAGCCCCAAATCGCGGAATTCGATGTCTTTCGATAGCAGTCGATGAGTCCCGATAGCGACATCGATCTTGCCTTGCGCCAGCTCTTCGACGGACTGCGCCAGTTCTTTCTTGGGCACGAAGCGCGAGAACATGGCGATGCGCACGGGGAATGCGGCGAAGCGCCGCTTGAAAGATTCGAAGTGCTGGAAGGCCAGCACAGTTGTCGGCGCGAGGACGGCCACCTGCTTGCCATCGCCCAGTGCCTTGAAGGCCGCGCGCATGGCGATTTCGGTTTTGCCAAAGCCTACGTCGCCGCAGAGCAGGCGGTCCATGGGATGCGGCGATTCCATGTCGCGCTTGATTTCTTTTGCCGCGGAAACTTGGTCTTTGGTTTCGGTGAACTCGAAGGCGTCTTCGAATTCACGCTGCCAGTTGGAGTCCTTCGAAAACGAATATCCTTCGGCGACCCGGCGCTGAGCGTAAAGCTTCAATAGCTCGTCGGCCATGTCGCGCATTTTGGCTTTGACTTTGGTCTTGCGCTGGGTCCAGGTGGCGCCGCCGAGGCGGTCGAGAGGCGGGCCGGATTCGCCTCCACCGCGATATTTCTCCACCAGATCCATGCGCGTGAGCGGCACGTAGAGCTTGGAGTCGCCGGCATACTCGAGCAACATGAAGTCGCCCTTTTGCTCGCCCTGCACGATTTCGCGCAGGCCCAGGAACCGGCCCACGCCGTGCGTCGTGTGGACCACGAAGTCGCCTGGTTTGAGATCGGCGAGGTCGGCCGCGAAGACGCTGAGCTGGCTCTTGGTGATGCCCGGGCGGGCGATTAGATCGGACGGATCGAACAGGTCTTCGGAGCCGATAAAGGCGATCGACGAATCCGGGAAAATCGCGCCGCGGCGGACCAGGCCCTTGATGAGATAGGTGTGCGCCACCGGGCCGGCGAGGTAGGCGCGCTCGGCCAGGTACGGCGAGGCGGCTTCGTTGGGCGCGAGGCCCAATTGGAAAGGCACCGAGTATTCACGCAGGATGTCGGCCAGACGTTCGAGCTCACCGTTAGAGGGCGCGAACAGGGCCACGCGGTAGCCGGACTCCACCATGTTCTTGGTCTCGGCGACGGCGACTTGCATGCTGCCGTGGAAGGCCATGGCGGGGCGCGCGGCAATGTGCGGCGTCGCCGGATTGAGATCCAGCTCGCGGAAGGCTACTTGACGGCGCGCGGCCAAGCGGGTTTCGAGATCTTCCCAGCGCAGGAAGCTGGCTGCCGCGAGTTCGGCCGCGTCTTCGAGTTGATCTAGCCGTTTCCACAGGCGCTCGGCTGCGCTGCGAATCTGCTCGGGCTCGTCAAGCACAATGAGCGCGGCGGCTGCGAGGTCGAGCAAACTCTGTTCGCGCCGGTCTTCGAGTGCGGCCGCGAATTCCCAGCCGGGATAGGTGGCTCCGCTGCGCGGCTGCTCGGCCAGCGGCAGCACTTCGACCTCGGTGAGCTTCATGATGGAGCGCTGGCTCTCAACATCGAAGCGGCGAATGGATTCGATTTCGTCGCCGAAGAATTCGATGCGCAAAGGGCGCGCGTTCTCGGCCGGGAAGACGTCCAGGATGCCGCCGCGGATGGAGTACTCGCCGGTCATCTCCACCGGCTCGCGCTTCTCGTAGCCGATCGAAACCAGGTGGGCTTCGATGGTCTCCAGGGGCAGTTCTTCGCCGATGCGCAGCTCGACGGCTAGACGCCGGTAGTAATCGGCGGCGTGAGTGCGCAGCAGGGCCGAGCCCAGCGGCGCGATGGTGATGGGGACCTTCGCGGCCGCCATGCGCCAGAGCCCGATGGCGCGCTGTTCGCTGATCTCGGTGTGCGGCGAGAGGTTCTGCCCGGGGAGCACATCGAGAGCCGGTAGTAGCTGAGGATGGCCCGCTTCCGGGCGTCCGATCAGCAGATCGAAAAAAGTCTCGGTGAGTTCGAGCAGAGTTTCCGCGCTCTGGTTGCCATCGGTGATCACCAGCAGCGAACGTTCGGTGAGCTGCCACAACAGCACCAGATAGAGCGCCTTGGCCGTGGGCGTAAGCCCGGCTAGCGCCAGCTCGGAAGCTTCGTGGCGGAGCGCCTTGGCGAGGATCTCCTGAAACGCCGGGTGGCGGCTGAGGGTCTGAAAGAGGTCGCGGACTGCCGGGTGCGTCACAGGAAGAATAGGAGCGGAGCCCGATTAGTCAACTGGTTCATTCGATTGGTCCAAATAATCAGGCTCCGTCCCTATTTTTCCCTCGCTCTCATTGTACCCGCAAGACCCTGTTGCCCCGTCCCTGCTGAGAGAGTAGAATTAGCACAGGTGATTTCAAGTATGCGCCTCCCGATTTTGTTCGCGTTTTGCTCCATCGGTTGCCTGATTGCGGCGGGTCAGGATGCCGGTCAGCCCAAGAAAACCGACAAGACCGTCGCTAAGCCGATGACGGAGAAGCAGAAGCGTCAGCAGCAGGACCGTCTGCGCAAGGAACTCGAAACGCCTTACAAGAAGTGGCTTAACGAAGACGTGGTCTACATCATCAGCGACGACGAAAAGCGCGCCTTCAAGACACTTCAAACCGATGAGGAACGGGAGCAGTTCATAGAGCAGTTCTGGCTGCGCCG
>DATJEI010000030.1:0-9471 GCA_035496735.1 Bryobacteraceae bacterium
CCAGGGAAGTAATGACCCAGTATGATCGGCGCCGGGTAGCCATGCCGCGCGATGTCGATCGCGCCCATCTGGCACATGCCGACCCCGTGCCCGGAAGCCTTGCCACGCAACGGGCAAGCCACTGAAAAATACGGATACCCCGGCTGAGGGATCGCAGCGCCTTCCCACTTGGTCTGCGCCAGTGACTTGGTATGTCCGCCGCAATTGGCCGAGTACATGGCGGCGATCACGTCGCCTTTATAAATCAGCACCTGCCCACGTGTTGCCAAGGTCGCCCGGCTCCCCGCGCTGGCCGGGTGGGCGAGACCCCGCAAGAGCTGGCAGTGCTCTCTATCGCAAAAATCGAAACCCTGATGCCGGTTGTGCGCGCCCGCCAGGTAGGAGCGCGTCACCACCGCTTGGGCTTTGCGCGCCTCAAAGGGGAGTCCGGCCGCGCCCTCCGCCTCAACGATGGACGCGACCGCGGTCTCGCGATCCATCTCGACAATGGCCAGCAGCTCCGAGCCGGAAGGCCGCACTTCCAGCCGTCCGATATATTCCCGAGGCGCTCCACCCGGCACCGCCAGGCGAAAATGCGCCATGGCCCCGTTGCGTCCGCTCACCTTGGCCGGCCCCGTAAGAGTAAGCATGCCTTCGCCCTCAAGGACTTCCGTGTGTCCTTGCGATTCCACCATCAGGGTCTGTCCGTGGGCCGGCTGCAGTTCGAATTGGACTGGGTGGAAGGACCCGAGGACACTGATATGGACCGTTGCTGCGATTGTGAGTGCGAGCATGAATAGGCTTGTGTGCCACGCCTTTGCGCGCCAAGACTTAAATTATACCCCGCTACAATGGAAAGATGGCTTCCCTCTTCGATGCCCTGCTGATCGTATCGTTCGGTGGTCCGGAGCAGCGCGAGGACGTTATCCCTTTTCTAGAGAACGTATTACGAGGACGCAACGTCCCCCGGGAGCGCCTTTTGGCGGTGGCTTCCCATTACTACCATTTTGAGGGCCGGAGCCCTATTAACGATCAAAACCGGTCCCTGATTGCGGCGCTGCGGGAGGTGGTGAAAATCCCGATCTATTGGGGAAATCGCAACTGGCACCCCCTCCTGGCCGATACGGTTCGCCAGATGCAAGAGGATGGCATCCGCCGCGCCATCGCGTTTCCAACTTCGGCGTTCGGCTCCTATTCCGGCTGCCGCCAATATCTGGAGAACATTGAGCGGGCCCGGATGGAGGTGGGTGAGAAAGCGCCCAAAATCGTAAAACTTCCGCCATTTTCCGAACATCCGCTGTTCCTTGAAGCCATGACGGATCGCGTGCGCGCCGCTTTGGTGGAGTTACCACACGCGAGTCTGGTTTTCACCGCGCACAGTGTGCCGGTTTCAATGGCGGAGGCGAGCCCCTATGTGGCGCAGCTCGAAGCCGCCTCGCGCCGCGTCGCGGAGGCGGTGGGCGCGCGCGAGTGGAAGCTGGTCTACCAGAGCCGCAGCGGACCGCCGTCTCAGCCCTGGCTTGGTCCCGACATTTGCGATTATCTGCGCGAATCCCCCACCGACACCATCATCGCCCCCATCGGCTTTCTTTCGGATCACATGGAAGTGATCTACGACCTGGATACGGAAGCGCGCGCGGTGTGCGAGGAACTGGGTATCCGTATGGTGCGCGCCGGGACGGTGGGAAACCATCCCGCCATCATTCGGATGATCACGGACCTGATCGAGCGCGAACCGGAGCCCTGCGCCGCGGGTTGCTGCCCGTCGCCTCAACGGCCGCCGTCGCCGGCAATCAGCCGGTAGACCTCGCGCTTCGAGAGCCCGCGTTGCCGGGCCACCTGCTTGATCGCTTCCATGCGCGGCATTCCCTGCTCCTCGGCCGCTCGTACAGCTTCCTCCAGCGGAGTGCCGTCCGCTTGCACCTCGTCGGTTTTGCCGATGAGCAGGGTGAATTCGCCCTTCACAGACGGCCGCGAGGCCAGTTCCGCGCGCAACTCCGCTGCCGTGCCGCGCAAGAACTCCTCGTGCAGTTTCGTAAGCTCGCGGGCGACTACCACCGGACGTGGGCCCATCACCGCCGCTACATCTTCCAGCGCTTCCAGAATCCGATGCGGAGTCTCGTAGAAGATCAGGGTGGCGGTCTCGGTCTTCAATTGTTCCAGGGTTTTCTTTCGCTGCGAGGACTTCGGCGGCAGGAATCCGCAAAATCGAAAAGCATCGGTCGGCAGCCCGGCCGCGCTCAATGCGCCCACCACTGCCGAAACCCCCGGAATGGGCACTACAGGGATCGCCGCCGTGATTGCCGCCTGCACCAGGCGGTAGCCGGGGTCGGAAATCAGCGGCGTCCCCGCATCGGAAACCAGCGCGACGCTGACGCCGGTTTGCAACCTTTCCACCAATTCCGCAGCGCGTGCAGCTTCATTGTGCTCGTAGTAGCTCATCATCGGCTTCGAGATGCCAAAATGCTCCAGTAGCTTGCGGGTCTGCCGGGTGTCTTCGCAGGCGATCCAATCCACTTCGCGCAGTAGGCGCAGCGCACGCAGCGTGATGTCTTCCAGATTGCCGATCGGCGTCGCGATTATATAGAGAGTCCCAATCACCGTAGTACGATGAAACGGTAACCGAAATGGAGACTCGGACACAAGATCCCGCCGGCTACTACGTCTGGGAAGCGCCGGGGCAATCCGTGGTAGTTCACCTGCGTCTCGACGTCGTCGATCGTCTTGCCGCCGAAGTCATGCGAGGTTTTGGCTCGGTTCCCAAACGCGGCGCTGAGGTCGGCGGTTTTCTCATCGGGACCATCCGCCCAGGCGTTCCAGCGATTGTACGTATTGACGACTTCGAGCCGATCGCGTGCGAATACCGGCGCGGCCCTTCCTATCTGTTCACGGAAGAAGACGGTGTAGCTCTGGAGGACGGCTGGCGGGCGCTCCAGCCCAGCGTTACGCCCTCGGCATACGCGGTGGGTTATTTTCGCAGCCACACCCGTGATGGATTCTCGCTTGCACCGGAAGACTTGGATCTGCTCGACCGGCTTTTCCCCGGCCCGGCCCAGGTCGCACTGCTGATCAAGCCCTACGCCACCAAAGTCAGTGTCGGCGGTTTCTTCGTTCGCGAACACGGAGAGTTTCCCGGGGCCACTCCTCTGGAGTTTCCCTTGCGTCGCCGCGAGTTGCTGGGAGAGGAACCTGCCCCGCGCCGTCCGCTTACAGAAGGACGGATGGAAGGTCGAGTAGAGCGAAACGCAGGCGCCGTCAATGGAGGTTCCGAGTCGCCAGCGGCAGCCTTTCGATTTGCGGGCTACGAAACTGACCCGCCGCAGGATACCGAACCCGCGCCTGCCAGGTCGCGCCTGCGCAGCGGCTGGGTGTGGCTTCCGCTGGTCTTTCTCTTCATGGTCCTGGGCACAGCCCTGGGCTATCAATTGGCTCTCACTGTGGGGGCCCGTGCGGCTGCGATTGCCGCGCAGGACCTGTCCCTGTCCTTATCGGTCAAGAAAAGCGGCGACAACCTGCGTCTGAGCTGGAGCAGACTGTCGCCAGCAGTCCGATATTCGCAGAGAGGCTTGCTCGAAATCGACGATGGCGGCTACACCAGACCGGTCGCGCTCGACGCCGCCCAACTCCAAAACGGCAGCCTGATTTATCGCAGCGTCTCGAATTCAGTGCGCTTCCGCATGACCGTGTTTCCGCAGGCGCGCGTTAGCGTAGTCGAGACGCTGGAGTGGAAACAGTAGGAGGTGGGTGCCGCTCAGGACGCCTTCTCCCTTTTCCGCTGCTTGGCCAGCCGGCTCAGCACCCCCAACTGCTCCAGGTGTTCCTTCAACGGCCGGGCCGGTGTGCCCCACACGGGCTGGCCCGCGCGCACGATCTTCGACGTCAGAATGCCGCTTCCCGAACCCACGATCGCTCCCGCTTCGATCCGCGCCTTGTCGCCCACGCCTACCTGCCCGCCGATCACCGCATAGTCTTCCACCACCACGCCGCCCGAGAACCCGGTCTGTGCCGCTACCACCACGTTGCGCCCGATGCGGCAATTGTGGCCAACATGCACCAGGTTGTCGAGCTTGGTCCCGTCGCCGATCGACGTCACGCCCAGCGCCGCGCGATCCACGCAGGAATTCGCGCCGATTTCCACCCGGTCGCCGATCTCCACTCGCCCTACCTGTGGAAAATTCTCGTAGATCCCATCCGTCAGCACATAGCCGAAGCCGTCGGCGCCTATCACGCAGCCGGAATGCAGCACCACTTCACAACCCAGCGTCACGTCGCGATAGAGCGTCACATTGGGGTGCAGCATGCATTTTTCGCCGATCACCACGTAATCGCCGATCACGCTCCCTGCGCCGATGGAGGCTCCCGCGCCCACGCGCACCCCCGCGCCAATCGAAACCAGGGGACCAATGTGGGCCCCCGGCTCGACAATCGTCCCCGGCCCGATCACGGCGGAGGGATGGACCCCGGGAGGATGCTCGATCACCGGATAAAACCTGGGGATCACCCGGGCCACCGCCGCCCTGGGATGTGGCGTGCGCACTACCGTGCGCTGTCCGCTGTTGTCGAAGTCGGCCGGGACCAGCAGGCAGCCTGCGGCCGATGCGTCGGCCAGTTTGCGCGTCCGCCCGCCGGAGACGAAAGAAAGATCTTCCGGGCCTGCGAACTCCAGCGCTGCCACTTTGCGCAGAATCCGCTCGCCATCGCCCTCAAAAGGAGCTTGCAGGAAGGCCGCCACTTCTTTAACGCGCACGAAACCAGTATGCCATCCCAACCTGTGACCAAAAATAGGCGTTCCCCCCTAGGCGGCGAGGTCACGCGGCCCATGAGAGGAACGCCCGAGGCACGGATCGGAGGAGTACGTGCTGATTCATGAGTGCGAGGAGGCGGGGAAAAATCTCATAAAAAATTGTAGGCGGCGGTGCGCGCGGACCGCCGCAGCCAGCCCGCAGCCGATCCAGGAAGAAATTCCGGTAAAATCTTAGGGCCTGCGGGTCGCGACGCTGACGGTTGTAAGGATACCGCCCGCCTCCAGAAACGCATCCGTCATCGCGGCCGCGGCGGCAACGTTCAGGCTGCGCACCGCGTCCGTGACCAGTTCCACGCGCTTGCCGGTCTTCAGCAGGCCCCAAGCCGCGAGCTTCACGCAGATCTCGGTCACCACGCCATAGACCACGTAGCGCTCCGCTCCCGACTGTTCCAGAAGCCGGGCCAGGTTTACGTTCGTAAAACAGTCGAAAGTCTGCTTTTCGAGCAAAATCTGCTGCCCACTTTCGATGGCCACATCGCGCGGCGTGTTTGGGACCACCACGCACCGGCTCAACAGCGTAGCCTCCGGCTTGTGCTGGCCGATGCAGCCCGCCACGCAGTGCGGTGGCCACGCTTGGAACTCAGGGTCGTTCTCGGCGTGCGCGTCCACGGTCGACACCAGCAGGATGCCTTGCGCTCCAGCGAAGCGGTTCAGCGCGGCGATCTGTTCGACGATTTTCTCGGCGCCCGGCACGTACAGCGCTCCAGCCGGATACATAAAATCCAGTTGGGTGTCTACGTCGAAAAATACTGTCTTCATCCGCCGTGCTCCCTCCGAACTTTCTCGGTTAATTCCAGAAGTTCGTGACTTAGATCGACGCGCCAGGCATCCTTGGCCTGAAACAAACTGTGGCACGGGGCGGGCAGCCGCGCCAGGCGTTCGGCCGCGTACCGCCTCACCTGGGCGATCGCCGGCAGAGGCTCCACTAGCTTGCCGGCCAGGATCACGGGACGCTGCAGCGCCTCGATCCCGTCGGTTCCGCACGCAAAGCACTCGGTCGAGCGGCCCAGCACGTCATGATCCGCAAAACGAAAAATTTGTTTGGCGCCCGGCAGCGTGTGTTTCTCGTGACTGAACTTGGCCGTGAAGCGGTGTTCGCCCGCAGTCTCCATTTCTACCATCTTGTAAATCACGCCGAGCGACGGCGCGTCGGCCGATGTCGCCAAGTCGGTTCCTACGCCGAATACGTCGATCGGCGCGCGCGCCGCTACCAGTTCGTGAATTTTGAACTCGTTCAGATCGCCGGTGGCCATGATCTTGGCGTCCGCCAGCCCCGCATCGTCCAGAATCTTGCGCACTGCCGGGGCCAGTTCGATCAAATTGCCGCTGTCTAGTCGCACGCCCCACAAGGGCCGCCCCAGCGATGCGGCGAGCTTCGCGCCTTCGATCGTATCGTAGGTATCGATGAGGTAGGTCGTACGCTCGCCTAGCAACTTCTGCAGCTGTTCGAACGCCGCACGCTCGCTCGGGAATGACATCACCCAGGAATGCGCCGCTGTCCCGAATACGTGTACCTTGTAACGCAGCCCCGTTTCCGCGTTGCTGGTACCCACGCAGCCGCCAATGTACGCGGCCCGTCCCGCGAGCACGCCCGCTTCGGGCGAATGCGCGCGCCGCGTGCCGAATTCCACCACGTCGCGGCCCAGCGCCGCCTTTACCACCCGCGCCGCCTTGGTCGCGATAGACGACTGGAAACCGATCATCGCCAGCAAATAGGTCTCCGGGATCTGCGCCTCAATGATGGGCGCGCGTATTGTCATAAACGGCTCGCCCGCGAATATAGGGGTGCCTTCGGGTATCGCGAACACGTCGCCGGTGAAGCGCAATCCAGCCAGCATCTCGAAAAACTCGCGACTCGCATACTTGAACTGCGGGATGCGCCGCAGGTAGGAGATTTCCTCCGGGGTGATTTGGAAGTTGAGAAGGTAGTCGACGGCTTGCGCGAGTCCGGCGGTCAGAATGAAATTACGATTGTGCGGCAGCCGCCGCATGGAGAGTTCGAAGGTCGCGCGATCCTGCGCTTTCCCGGCCTCGAAATAGCCGGCAGCCATGGTGAGCTGATAAAGATCGGTGGTAAGGCCGAGGCCCACTACTGCTTCTTCTTTTCGGGCTGCGCTTCGCGCACATCGCCCACTGCCTGCCGCAAGTCCTTTACCATGCCGGCCTCCAGCTCATAGAATGACGCATCGCCATCCCGCCGCGCCAGGAAGTTTCCGCCGGAGGCTGCGGGCGCGATTTCCACTTTCTCCCGCAGCTTGCCTTGATTCGACACCACTGTCAGCGTGATGACGGTGGTGGTGTATCCCGAGTCGGCGAACTTGGCGGCCGAAAGATCGCGCAGGCGGTCGGCAAATGCCTGAACACTGGTCGAGTCCATCTTCTTTCCGCCGGACATCCAGTTATCGCCGTTCTTGTCAAAGATCGAAGTCTTGCTGCCGTCGGTGACTTCGATGTGGGTTGGATCACTGAAGCCGAAATCGAACAGCTTCTTGTTGCGATAGGTGTCGACCGGCTTGTCCAGGCCATCGCCAACCGTCTTAGCCACTTTGTAAACGCCCGCAACCGCGCTCGATTTCGCGTAGTAATCGTCTTTGACTTTGCGAATTTCGAGCGTCTTAGTGCCGTCCTGATCAGTGACTTTGGCAATCGCCAGCGGCGAGGCTGAGCTGAATGCCGCGGCGTTCTTCTTGTCATCCTGGACGCCGCTCAAATCCATTTGCGCGTTCTTCAGTTGCTGTACCAGTTCGTCGGTCTGCGTGCTATCCGCGCGCATGGCCTTCGGTTTGACGATCTGCCATTCGCTCTCGCCCTTCTTGACAAATTCGTAGGTCTGCTTCTGAGCCGTGATCTCGATGCGGCTCAGTTTATCCTGCGTGAACGGGAGCAGACGCTTATCTCGAAGATCCTTGGCCTCCTTGTCAAACGCGCTCTTGGAGTACATCGCCATAGTGAATAGGCGCGGGTCCCCGTCGAGCTTGGCGTAGACCGCGCTGCCCGCCGGCGTAGTATCCCCGATCAGAAGCTTGGAAGTCTTGCCGTCCTTCGTGCCGAAGTCCACTTCAATTGCCGCAGGAGCCAGCCCATAGGCCTTAGGATCGCTTAGGTTCGGATCCACCACCCGCTCCGAATCGACGCTTGCAGCCGCGCTGGTAATCGCCGATACCGCCGTGGAGTCTACCGCGAAGGGCTTCGGCGAAGTCATTTCCCATTGGCTTCCCTTGAGCTGGAGAGTGATCGGATCTTCACCGCGGCGCCGGATCTCAATCCGCTGGATGGTATCCGCGCCCAGCGCGAGAATTTTTGGCGGTGCGTCCGCCGCCGGCTTACCTTCCCTGGCCTTCTCTTGCCGGTTCGACCACCACAAGACCACCGCTAATCCGGCCAGCAAGACGCCGGCCGCCAACATCCTGCCCCACTTCATAATGTCAGCGCCGCTTCCACCATACGCTTATGCCAGCCGCGAGAATCAGCAGCGGAATCGCCAGCACGCTCGAATAAAACGCCAGCGCCATCTGGCTCCGCGTCATGGTCAGGCGTCGGTCTTCGGGCTCTTTAGGACGAATCGAAATCAGATCCTCATCCGCCGACAGCCAGTTCATCATGTTCAAAAACAGGTCCCGATTGCCCGCCAGGCGCAAGTACGTGTTCGCCACCCAACTCGAGGATCCCACCACTACGAACCGCCCGCCTCCACCTTCCTTTCCGGTGTTATAGGTACCCGCTGCGCCCAGAACGAATGGCCCCTTCTTGTCCGAAGCAGATTGCTTGATCTCCGACGCCGCCAGGTTGGCTGTGGCAAAGGAATCGTCTGTGGATTCAAACAATTTCTCCACTGTCGTCTTTTCGCCATTCTTGATCTCCAGCGAGCGGGCAATCGGGAATCCAGACGCCAGCTTCTTCATCGATCCGACAATCGGATGCGTGCCGTAGGAACTGACCAGCGCAATCTCAGGGCCTAGCCCGTATAGTTGGCCGACGCCGCTGGTATCGAGCACCAGATCCTTGTCGGCGGTGACGCCCCAGGATGCCAGCAGGCTGACGAGTGCTGCATTGTCATCCACGTTCTGCTTGGCGAACTTGAGCGGCGGGTCCAGCATGAAAATCGCCTTGCCCCCGTTTTCGACGTAAGCTTTCAGCGCGTCCACCGCCGGTTGCAAGTAATCCCGCGACGGGCCGCCCACAATCACCATCGTGCAATCCTTGGGGATTTCCGGCTTCTGGAGCAGATTAATACTCTGCGTTTTGTAGTTGTTGCTCTCGACCAGCGTCTTCAGTTGCCCATAGCCACTGCGGTCCGCGTCATCGAGCGTATGCTCGCCCGCGCCCTCCGTAAAGCAGGCCAGCTTATCGCCGGTCTTCATGGCGCGCACCAGCGCTCCCGTGACTTCTTCTTCCGACAAGCTCTTCGCTTCTTGCGTCTTGCCGCCCGTCTGGACCAGCACTGCGCCCCGCCGTGTCACACCGGCCGCTCTAGCCTGGGTGATGTTCTTCTCAAGATCTTCGTAATGCACATCGATCTTCGGGGAAAGATTCTTGTAGCGATCCAGCAGATCGTGCGCCGCTTGAAACTGGGTAGGCTGATCCCAATAAGAAATGCTCACGTCCTGCTTCAGATTTTTAGCGATTTTGACCGTCTGATCGGAAAGCGTGAACTGCTTGTTGCTGGTGGTGTCGTAAGTCTTGTTGTA
>DATJEI010000031.1:0-21459 GCA_035496735.1 Bryobacteraceae bacterium
ATCGGGCTAGCCGTCTGAAGCGCAGCCGCCCCTGACATCATGCTTTCGGTGCAAAAGGAGTTGGATGCGCTCGACGATGTCTTGTTCAACCGTATAGACCGGATCAGTGGCGGGTGCGCGTCGGCGACTGGCGCCTCCGTACATCATCGACGACGCGGCGGAACTCGTCAGCGGGACGCGGATGGCACATCGCCGCGAGGTTTACGAATAGGACACCAGCATGGCTAACGGTTTGCTCGCGGTGGTGACCGGCGCGTCGAGCGGCATCGGCGAGGAGTTCGCGCGCCAACTCGCGGCACGCGGCTACGACCTTCTACTGGTAGCTCGGCGCGAGGATCGGCTCAAGTCGCTGGCCAAAGAAATCGCGGCTGCGCACGGCGTCGCGATAGAAGGGAAGCCGGCCGATCTGGTGACCGATGAGGGCCGAGCCGCCATGGTCGAGCGCATCCGCAGCGCGCCTAACTTCGGACTGCTGGTGAATAACGCAGGCTTCGGAGCGTCCGGGATGTTTCATAAAGTTGACCTTGACGTGCAGGATCGGATGCATCGCCTGCATGTGCTCACTACGCTTGCGTTGTCGCATGCCGCGCTCGAAAATCTCATGGGACGGCCGGATGCCGACGGGGGCTGCGGCATCATTAATGTGTCGTCGGTGGCGGGCTTCGAGCAGGCGCCCACCAGCATCAGCTATAACGCCACCAAGGCCTGGATGACCAGCTTCACGAACGGCCTGGCCATTGAGCTGACCGTGCAACAATCTCCGGTGAAAGTGCAGGCGCTCTGTCCCGGCTTCACGTACTCGGAATTTCACGACCGCATGGCGATGGATCGCAGTCCGATTCCGAACCAGTTGTGGCTCGACGCCGGATTTGTCGTCGCGGAATCGCTGCGGGCCTTCGACCGCGGCCAGGTGATCGTGGTCCCGGGCTGGCGCTACAAGACCATTGTGGCATTCCTGCGCGCGACGCCGGGCGCGCTGATGCGCCGGATTTCAGCGGCTTTGGGCCGCCGCTACCGTAAGGCAAAAACCTAGAATCCGCGAACTGCGCGCCCCGGAAGGCTGTCGCTGCGGTGCTACACTGACAATGTTATGGCCATCAGCAAGGAACTGCTGGAGATTCTCGTGTGCCCGGTGGACAAAGCGGACCTCGAGCTGAAGCAGAATCCGGACGGCCTGAAATGTGTGCAGTGCAAGCGGGTCTACCCCATTCGCGACGACATCCCAGTGATGCTGGTCGACGAGGCCCGCATCGAAGATTAGGGCTACGCGGAATAGGCTACGCGCGAAAAATGGAATCTCTGCTGGCGAGGCTCCCCTCGCGCTCCCGGATTGCCGTGATCCGCTTGCGGTCGATGGGCGACTGCGTCCTCACCACTCCCGCCCTTGCGTTGCTGAAGGCCTACCGTTCCGATCTGCAAGTACGCATCGTGGTGGAGCCGCGCTTCGCCGGTATATTCGAGGATAATCCGGACGTGGACGAAATCTCGCCGCGCGTGGGAGGCCATGTAGACCTGGTGTTGAACCTGCACGGCGGCACGCGCAGCATGTGGATGACGCTGAATTCAGGCGCCAGGTTCGGCGTCGGATTCGGGCATCACCGCTTTAGCGGCATCTATTCGCAGCGGATTCCCCGCGCGCAGGAGATCCTGGGCGAAGAACGGCCGGTCCACACGGCGGAACATTTGGCTGCTGCGATGTTCTGGCTGGGAGTGCCCCGCGCGGAGATCCCGCGCGCAAGACTGATCGCGTCCAGAAGGCCCGACTACTCGCCCTACGTTGTGCTGCATCCGTTCGCGGCGACCGCCGAGAAAACCTGGCCTCGTGAACGCTTTCTCGCGGCCGCCGACCAGATGCAAGCCGCCGGCCTGCAGCCCATGATCGTGGCCGGGCCAGCCGACGACACAGCGCCGTTCTCCAAATTCCAGGTGCTTCGCAACCCCACTCTGGGCGCGTTGAAGAGCCTGATGTCGGGCGCGGCTTTGTTCATCGGCAACGATAGCGGCCCGGCCCACGTGGCGGCGGCGTTCGGGATTCCGGTAGTAGTTCTGTTCGGCCCATCCGACCCGGTCACTTGGGCGCCTTGGCGCACTCAATCCCGGGTGCTTACATCGCACGGCGGAATCTCCCAGATCGCGCTGGAAGAAGTGATGGCTGCGGCGGAAGCACTGCGTAACGGAGAGGTGAAGAACGAAGCATGAGCGAACTAGGCCGGCTCCTGCGCTTCTCGCGGCCCTACACGGCGTACCTGGTTTTGTCGGTCCTGTTGATGGCCTGCGTGGGCGCGGCGCAGGCCCTTACGGCGCTGCTCATCGGACCCATCTTCGATCGCGTGCTCAATCCCGCATCGGCTGAAGCGCCGGTACTGCTGGCCACGATTCCCATCTTGCGACACAAAGTTTATCTCTCCGACCTGATGCCTGCATCGATTCATAATGTATGGACTATGGTGGCGGCGGGCATCCTGGCGGTATTTTTTGTCAAAGGTCTGTGCGATTACTGCGCCAACTATCTCATTAACTATGTGGGCTTTTCCGCGGTGACGGATCTGCGCCAGACGGTATTCGATCGCGTGGTGCATCAGGACGCGCATTTCTTCGAAGCCAATTCGACAGCGCGCGTGATGTCGTCGATCATGAACGACCTGGAAAAGATCCAGGTCGCGCTGTCGCAAATTCTGGCCGACTGGCTGCGGCAAAGCTTTACCGCGCTGGGTTTGCTGGCGGTCCTGCTGCAGATCGATTGGAAGCTGGCCGGCGTGAGCCTGACGATGCTGCCTTTCGTGCTGGTGCCCACAGTGCGGCTGGGCCGCCGCATTCGCCGAACCACGCGAAGCGCCCAAGACAACGCCGCAGAATTGAACCAGGTGCTGCAGGAGACCTTGAGCGGCCACCAAGTGGTGAAGGCTTTTGGCGCGGAAGAAGTGGAGTCCAACCGCTTCCGCGACCGTGCCGAGAAACTGCGCGACAGCAACCTGCGCTATGTCTCGCAGCAGGCCATCGCCAGCCCCGTGATCGAATTCTTCGGCGCGATCACCATCGTGGGCCTGCTGACTTATGCGCGGCTGCAAATCAAAGCCGGTTCGATGACTACCGGAGAGTTCAGCAGCTTCGTCATCGCGCTGCTGATGCTATACGAACCCGTCAAGCGCTTGACCGGCATCCACAATATCTTTCAGCAGGCGCTGGGCGCATCGCAGAAGGTCTTTGAATACCTGGACCGCGATCAGCACGTGAAGGAGAAGCCGGGCGCGGTAAAACTCGCGCGCTTTGAGAAGGCTATCCATTTCGACAACGTCAGTTTTCGCTACCCCAGCGTGCCCAATGGCTTCATGTTGGATTCCATTCAACTCGAGGTGAAGCGCGGGCAGGTCGTGGCGCTGGTGGGATCGAGCGGCGCCGGCAAGACCACGCTGGCCAATCTGGTGCCGCGCTTCTATGACGTCACGGACGGCGCGGTGCTCATCGACGGCCGCGATATTCGCGACCTGCGGCTGGCCTCGCTCCGCGACAAGATCAGTATCGTGGCGCAGGACACGTTCCTGTTTAACGACACTGTCGCCGCCAATATCGGCTACGGTTTGCGCCATGCCACCTCTGAGCAGATCCACGAAGCCGCGCGCAACGCCATGGCGGAAGAGTTTATTCTGCAGCTTCCGCAAGGGTACGACACCATTATCGGCGAGCGCGGGACTAAGCTCTCGGGCGGGCAGAGGCAGCGGCTGGCGATCGCCCGCGCGCTGTTGAAGAACGCCCCGATTTTGATCCTCGACGAAGCTACCTCGCACCTGGACACTGAATCCGAACGCCTGGTACAGAAGGCGTTGCAGAACCTGATGGCCCGCCGCACCGTGATCGTGATCGCCCACCGGCTCTCCACCGTGCGCCGTGCGGACAAGATCGTGGTGCTGGATCAAGGCCGCATCGCCGAGACGGGCACCCACGACGAGCTGATCTGCCACGGCGGCATCTATCAGCGCCTGCACGAAATGCAGTTTCTGGAAGCCGACGTATAAAACGTTTTCAGCCCACAACGTTGCGGTGCTACTATAGGCGAAGGAAGGGCGAAGAATGAAGCTCACGCACTTAGCCGAACCCCGGTTGCCTGAAAACGATCTGGCGCAACAGAATGACCGCATTCTGGCACGGCCCACCGGTTTGGCGGGAGCCATCGCGCGTTTCAAGGAATGGATGGCCGATCCCGAGTCGCCGGTGCGCGCCATCCGCCGCCAGCCGGCGAGGCCCGGAGTGTTCGCCGACTTCCCCGAGGCGCTGGCGCCGCCGCTCAAGCAATCGCTGGTGTCGCGCGGCATTCGGCAACTGTACTCGCACCAAGCGGAGGCGTTCGAGCACGCGGCCGGCGGGCGCAACGTGGTGGTGGTCACTCCTACAGCCAGCGGCAAGACGCTGTGCTACAACCTGCCTGTGTTGCAGCGCCTGATTGCCGAGCCGGGCGCGCGCGCGATGTACTTGTTCCCGACCAAGGCGCTGGCCGAAGATCAGCTCGCGGAATTCCAGGGCGCGGTGGATGCAATGGGCTCCGAAATTCGCGCCTTCACATATGATGGCGACACGCCGCAGGACGCCCGCCGCGCCATCCGCGAACGCGCCAACGTGGTGCTGACCAATCCCGACATGCTGCACGCCGGCATTCTGCCGCATCACACCAAGTGGGCCAAGGCTTTCGAAAACCTGCGCTACATCGTGATCGACGAACTGCATTCTTATCGCGGCGTCTACGGCAGTCATCTCGCAAATGTGCTGCGGCGCTTGCGGCGGGTGTGCGAATTCTATGGCTCGTTTCCACAGTTCATTTGCTGCTCGGCGACGATTGCGAATCCGCGGGAACTGGCGCAGGCGCTCACCGGCCGCGAGTTCGAGCTGGTAGCGGAAAACGGCGCTCCGTCGGGCGAAAAGTATGTGGTGTTCTACAATCCGCCGGTAGTGAACAAAGCCTTGGGCATCCGGCGGGGGTACTTGAACGAGACGCGGCGCATCGCGTGCGAACTATTGGATCGCGGCCAACAGACGCTGGTGTTCGCCAACTCGCGACTGGCGACCGAAGTACTGCTCACCTATTTGAAGGATGATCGCGTCGGCGGAAGTGTGCGGGGCTATCGCGGCGGCTATCTGCCCAAAGAACGGCGCGAGATCGAGCGCAAGCTGCGCGACGGCGAAATCCGCGCGGTGGTCGCGACCAACGCACTCGAATTGGGCATCGATATCGGCTCGCTCGACGCCGTTGTGATGGCGGGCTATCCCGGGACCATAGCTTCCACCTGGCAGCGCGCCGGCCGCGCGGGCCGGAGACAGACTACGGCGCTGGCAGTGCTGGTGGCGTCGAGCGCACCGCTGGACCAATACATCATCGAGCACCCGGAATACTTTTTCGAGCGGCCTCCGGAGCACGCCTATATCAATCCGGACAATCTGGAGATCCTGCTCAACCACATGAAGTGTGCAGCTTTCGAGCTGCCGGTGCGCGACGGCGAGAAGTTCGGCACGCATGATGTGGGCGAGATGTGCCAGTTCCTCGCAGATCTCAAGCTGCTGCATCGCTCGGAGGCGCCTGCACGCGCGGGAGCGCCGGCGCGGGGTACTTGGCACTGGACCTCGGACACTTATCCAGCCGACGCCGTTAGCCTGCGGAGTATTTCAAGCGATAACTTCCTGGTGATCGACATCACCGGCGACCATCGGGTGATCGGTGAGGTGGCTTTCACGGCCGCGCTGACGACCCTGCATGAGAAGGCGATTTATCTGCACGAGGCGCGGCAATTTCAGGTGGAACGCTTCGATTATGATGGGCGCAAAGCCTATGTCCGCCACGTGGATTCGGACTATTTCACCGATGCGATCGATTACACGCAGGTGAAGGAACTGGAAGAGTTCGAATCGGCCGCCGTGAATGGAGCCCGCGCGGCTTACGGCGATGTCCGGCTCAACCGGCAGATTGTGGGCTTCAAGAAGATCAAGTTTTACACCATGGAGAATGTGGGCGCAGGCAACCTCTCGATGCCCGAGCAGGAGATGCATACCACCGCGTTCTGGCTGCATTTTCCGGAGGCCTTTCTGGGGCGCTTCGGCGATCTGACACCTACCGAAAAACAAAGCGGCTTGGTAGGGCTTGGCGCGCTGCTGCGCACGGTGGGATCTCTTCGCGTGATGTGCGATCCGCGCGACCTCGGCATCTCGCTCACCGAGGCCATCGCGGGCAGTCTGCAAACTTTCGAGCCGAATCTGTATCTCTACGACAATTATCCCGGCGGCATCGGGCAAAGCGCGCCATTGTTTAAGATGACACGATCGCTGCTCGAAGGCGCTGCGGCGCTGTTACGCGGCTGCCCGTGCGAGGCAGGCTGCCCGGGCTGCGTGGGACCGATCGGCGAAGTGGGCGAAAGCGGCAAAGAAACCGCCGGCCGGATCCTAGCGGAATTGCTGCAGAGTTGAACCTGGCAACTTGATCGCTTCCCTCCGCGGACCGGGGACGGGCTGCAGTTGGCGGCCGCACTCGCTTGGTGCGGAGAACGTGCGCGGGGCCGCTGGTTTGTCTGCGCGGACCGGCGGCTTGCCGCCACCGCGACTGCTGCCGGCTTTGAAGAGCAGAGCTTTTAGCGGGCCCAGCTAAAGCCCAAGCCAGTGCTATAAAGAAAGTCATTCTTCTTGAAGCCCGGGACCGGATTGCTCAAGTAGCGATCGCTCAGCGATATGTTCCAGGTGAGCCATTTGGTCAATTGCGTCGCCGCGCCGACGTCGGCATTCATGCGGTACTGCCCGGTATCGGAAAGATTATTGAACATACGGAAAGTCTCGATGAAGCTGGTGCGGGCGCTGAGTTTGTAGTTGAAATCGTCGCCCCAAAACACCTCGGCCGAGTTCCGCGTGAAGGCCGGGCTCGAACCTGACGCGCCAAACGCCGCACGATTCCAATCGATGCCAGCGACTACGCTCAGATGGCTGGCGTCATGCGACCAGACGTGATAACCCAGGCCGCCGCCGATCACCACGCGCAAGTCCAGCGACTGGAATTTATCATACTCATAATCATTGAAAGCGTTCGCGAATATTTTCTTTGCGAGGTTGCGGTCGTAGGCCCATCCGCCGCGCACCGCTTTGGCCGTGGATGAATCCACGCCGTTGATCTTCGCCGAAGAACTGATCGAGTTAAAGTACGCCGTGGTGCGCGTGGTGTTCGATGCGCGCACGAAGTTGACGGGCGTCGTCAGCGTGGACGTCTGCGCGTTGCCCTTCGTACCAGCCAGGCTCAGACTGCCGGTAACGGTCCACAGATCCAGCAATCTGGGATGCAGAAATTTCTGGTAAGTTTTCTCTTCCGCGTCATCGCGAAGCGTCACGACATCCTGGGGATCCACTGCCTGCGGCGCTCCCGGCGCGGCCACTTGAATGCGGTCGCCCTGGGTTTCGATGTTAGCTTTGACGGTTTTTCCTCCGGTTAGCGTCACATTGAGTGGTTGATCGCTCTTTACCATGGCGACGTCAGCCCACTTCAGCGTCACAGTGCCGAAGTTCTTGCTCTTGATGGTGACGTTATCGCCGTCCTTCTTAACGATGTCGCCGGTAATTCGGTCGCCGTCCTTCATGGTGATCTGGTCCGCGAACCCGACGGCAGCGAACAGGGCGATCGCGCAAACGGGGAGTGTAGTCTTCATCTATCCAAGGTACGCGAGTCAGCGGCCGAAAGGACTCGCCGTTTGGCAGACCCAACCGGCGCGGCTCGGTATGGCGGAGCTACAGCACGCGGCGTTTCAGGAAAAAGTACACTGGCACGCCGATCAGCACGATCACCAGTCCTGGCACTGTTGTCGAGGTACGGTAGCCGAACAGTAAAATCAGAATCACCGACGCGCCGGCAATGTATAGCGCGGGCACGTACGGATAGCCGAAGGCGCGGTAAGGGCGCTCCTCATTAGGACGGCGCTGGCGCAGCACGAAGACTGCTGCGATGGTCAGGATATAAAAAATCAGCGCGGCGGAGACCACATAATCAAGCAGATTGCCGTAGAGATTCCCGAACTTGCCGGTGGCCGGATTGAAGGTGCGCGGCAATATCAGTATCGTGGTCCACACCGCCTGCAGGATCAGTGCGACGCCGGGGACGGAGGCCTTATTGATGTTCTTAGCCGCGCGGAAGAACAGGTTGTGCTTCGCCATGGCGAAGCAGGCCCGTGCACCCGCCAGCACCATACCGTTAATGCAGCCGAAGGTCGAGATCATGATGGCGATGGCCATCAACTCCGCGCCGGCACTGGGAAAAACCGCGCCTACCATGGCGCTGGCCACGCGATCGAGCGGCGCCGTTTGCACTTTATCGAAGGGGAGCACCACCAGGTAGGCCACATTCGCCAAGACGTACAAACCGATGACGATCGCGGTCCCGAGGGCCAGCGATAGCGGCACATTACGGCGCGGCGTCCGCACCTCACCGGCTGTGAACGTGATGTTGTTCCACGCATCGGCCGAAAACAGCGACCCGGTCTGCGCCACGCACAAAGCCACAAGCAGGCCGAAGGAAGTCTCCGGCGTCAGACCCGAAGCGATGGGCGTAAATCCGCGCGGCGTCCATAAATCTCCAAAGTTTCCCGCCACCGCTGTGCGATTCCATCCGAAGAAGATGCCGAGTCCGATCAACCCTAACAGCGAACCGATCTTCGCTACGGTGAAAACATTCTGCACCCGCTTGCCATAATGAATCCCCAGCGTGTTGGTGTAGGTGAGGAACAGGATCACCAGAATTGCCACCAGTTGCGCGGTAGAAAGGGAGAGCGCATAGCCGCTGGAGACGTGAATCGGCGCAATCAGGTAACGGTCTTCCGAGATGACCGGCCACAGCACGCCCAGATAGCGCGCGAACGCGACGCCGACCGCCGCGATGGTACCGGTCTGGATCACGCCGAATAGAGTCCAGCCGTAAAGGAATCCCCACATGGGCGAGAATGCCTCGCGCAGGTACACGTATTGGCCGCCGGCGCGCGGCATCATCGCCGCCAGCTCGCCATAGGAGAGGGCCGCGGTAAGCGTAAGGATACCGGTGATGATCCACGAAGCCAGCAGCCAGCCCGGGCTGCCGACATTGCGCGACATCTCCGCCGAGACGATGAAGATGCCGGAGCCGATCATGGACCCGGCCACCAGCATGGTGGAATCGAAGAGCCCTAGAGTGCGCGCGAGTTCGCTCTTCGCGGCTTGAACGGACTTCGCGGGTTGCAGGGGCTGCGCCGATTGCATGGGCCTTTTGTCGAGTATAGCCCGTGCCGCCTCGGCTTAATCCTAGAAATTCAATCCTCGAAGCCCAGGTGCCAGCCGAGCTTCGCACTGTCGAACCAGGAGATTGGCACGCCGAACCAGCGCGTCTTCACCGCCGCTTGATACACGCTCCTTCGCGCAACCCCATCTAACCGCTTGCCCAACACAAACGCGCACGGACCTTCTCCGAATTGCACGATTCGGCGCGCCACCCAGGACTGCGCGTCCGAGGGCTCCGCCAGCACTACCGGCGTACCTTTAAACCAAGCCAGGCGCGCACCGAAGGCGGCGTCTTCCTGCTCCAGCGGCTGGGGCAGCGCATACGCCTGCCGATAGCGCCCGACGGAGACTTTGAGATTTCGCACCGCAATCACCACGCGCTTCACTCCGCTGAAATCTCGCGTGGCCGGCCGGCCCTTGGGAAACGCGCGGGCTTCGCGCGGCGTGAAATCGTGAATCAGGAATGGGAAGAAGACGCCGTTCGCTCCTGGCCCCACCGGCGCCGCCTCCCATTCGAGCCGCGTTCCGTCGGGACGCTCGCGCCCGCTGCGCTGGAGCGTTACCGTGATTCCCGCCGCCCGCAGCCGTTGGACTTCCGCCCCGGTGTCGTTTGCCCGCACAGCCCACGCCGCCGGACCCGCGTTGCCCCGGATCTGCCGGGACCAATAATGGGCCGCTACTGCCTTCGCGTCGGAGTGGTCTTGCAGCGCGATCAGCTCTAGATAGGAGCCATCCGGAAAACCAGTCAGAGCCATCTGCGTGGCGTGGTTACTGTGGGGTCCGCCAAATTCGCTGGGGATTCCCAGCGCCGCCAGACGCGCTTGCATCTGCTTCAGGTCGCGGCCAGCGACGCTGACATGATCCACCGTCAGTTCAGCCGCGCCGAGGGAGGCGGCCACAAGCAGGAATGTAGTCGCGCATTGCAGCATGGTCTTTACCCACGTCTCTACCCGAACACAGACGCGGGCGCGTCAACTAATGCCCAGCCTTGTCAGCGGGCAGCTTCAGGAACTCTTCGGGCGGCAGAGCGCGCCGGGTAAAACGCGCTTCGCGAACTGACCCCTTGAAGTAATTCACCTTATTGATGCGCACGCCCACCGACGAATGTCCCGGCCCCTGTGGCTCAAAGTGGATCGCTGCCTTCCCCTGCAGTTCGCCGTCGACGTAGCTCCTGAATTCCTGCCCGTCGTAGACCATGGCAACGCGGTGCCAAACGTCGAGCGAGTGCAGCTTATCGCGAAACAGCAGGGCTTTATCTACCATGGGCGTGTGCACAAACGCATCCAGGCACCATTGGTTGTTAATCACGCGGATCTCGAACAGGAAACGGGTATCGGTATCCTTGCCGGTTTTGGGATCCTGCTCGGCTAAATGAAACCAGCGCTGCTCCGTCGCGCCGCCGCTCTCCGGGCGGAATATGGCCTCGAAAGTAAAAGTGGACGCTCCGGCCAGAGGGTGTTCCGGGATGAATAGCGCGTCATCGACGCCATTGAACTGGATGGCTTTTCCGAGCGGCGTCTTTATGACGTGCGGATGACCTACAACCGTGATCGGCATGCCGTGGATTTTATCCAGGCGCTCGAACTTCCACACCTCTGGAGCGGGTGTTTGGCCAAACGAAGGCCGAACCAGAATCGAGCCTGCGGCTAAAACCCAAAGTCCAGCGAACATCGTACGCATGAGTGCTCCCTTATAGCGGCATTGAACTTTCGAGAATCGCTTCAACAGCCGCATCATTCTTGCAAAATGGGGGCGAGGTTGTCAATCGTGCTGGTCCTCCCTGTGCTGGTCCTCCCAGCGGGAAGCAGACTCAGGCGCTCTTGGTCTCGAAAACGAGCAGCGTCACGCCCGCTTGCGCGAAATTGCTCAGATCCGCCGCGGCGACCTGGCCCTCGGCCGAGGACAGAGCCGATTGAAGGTCCGCCATGCTGTCGAATCCGAGTTCTGCGATCAAATAGGGCGCTGGACTCCCGGCGATCGCGTTCAGCGGCCCGTCGTTGACGACGTAGGACCGCAAACCTGGAACTTTCTTGGCGATCGGGACGTGGGTCTCAAAGTAATAGCGATCAAATGCCGCCGGATCAGCGGGCTGATGGTAGAGGGCGAGTAATTGAGCCATAGGGTAGGGAAAGTATAGCGGAAACCCCACTACGTAGGCCAAAAGGCCCGCCGACACCGAGCTTCGGACGCGGACCGCGCGGATCACTGCGGCGGTTTGTGGCCGGGCGGCAACGCGCCCGTCGCGGACCCTTTTGTTTTTCCGGGTCAAGTTTGATATGTTCGTATCGGCCTGCATCGGTGCATGGCCCCGAAACCCAAACCTTCTTGGAGTCCGCTCATGAAGATCAATCTCACTATTAACGGAAAAAAGTATTCGCCAGATGTAGAGCCCAGGCTGCTTCTGATCCATTACCTGCGCGACGTGGCTGGACTCACCGGGTCGCACATCGGCTGCGAAACATCGCTCTGCGGTGCGTGTACTGTCGAGCTCGACGGCAAAGCTGTCAAGAGTTGCAGCATGTTCGCGGTGCAGGCGGACGGGGCGAACCTGACTACCATCGAAGGATTGGCCGAAAACGGGAAGCTGCACGGGATGCAGGAGGCCTTCTGGAACCAGCACGGCGCGCAGTGCGGTTTCTGCACGCCTGGCATGATCATGGCGTCCAAGCAGATTCTGGACCGCAACGCGAACCCGACTGACGACGAGATCCGTCATGGCATTGAAGGCAATCTGTGCCGGTGCACCGGGTACCAACACATCGTCAACGCGGTCAGAGCCGCGGCGGCAGCGGCGGGTAAGTAAGCGAGTAGCGGAGACAGATATGGCGAGCACAATTACAAAGGTTGAAAAACTGGTTGGCAAGCGCATTCGCAGGCGGGAGGATCCGCGGCTCATCACCGGAACGGCCACCTACGTCGACGACATTCAGATGCCGGGCATGCACTACGCGGCGATTGTTCGCAGCCCGCACGCAGCGGCG
Organism: Bryobacteraceae bacterium; assembly: GCA_035496735.1. Taxonomy (GTDB): domain Bacteria; phylum Acidobacteriota; class Terriglobia; order Bryobacterales; family Bryobacteraceae; genus Palsa-187. The sequence continues at coordinate 12,243 of DATJEI010000031.1, forward strand.
CGGATTCGTTCGATCGATACTAAGGCAGCGGCTGAAACTCCCAGTGTCGCGGCGATCTACACCGGGAAAGACACAGCGAAAGTGGGGCCCGTACCGTGCGGCGCATCACTGCCGGGGCTGCGCATTCCGCATCACTACATTCTGGCGACGGACCGGGTTTACTTCGTGGGTCATCCAGTGGCGGTGGTGGTCGCGACCGACAAGTACCTGGCGCGTGATGCCGCCGAGAAGATCGAAATCGACTGGGAGGTGCTGCCGGCGGTGGCAGATCCCGAGAAAGCGATTGCCGCGGGCGCGCCTCCGGTGCATCCGGAATGGCCCGATAACGTCGCGTTCAACTATCACCAGGAGGGCGGCGACGTGGACAAGGCCTTCGCCGAAGCGGAGGTGGTGGTGAAGCAGCGCATCACCAGCCAGCGCCTGATTCCGGCGGCCATGGAGACTCGCGGCGTGGTGGCTGAGTGGCGCGCCGCGGACCGCCAGCTGAACCTTTACACTTCGACGCAGGTGCCGCATCTGGTGCGCACGCTAGTGGCCGGTATGCTGGGCCTGGAAGAGAACCGCATGCGCGTGATTGCGCCGGAGGTCGGCGGCGGCTTCGGGAGCAAGCTGAACATATACGCCGAAGAGGCGCTGATGGGCTTCGTGGCGATGCAGATCGGCAAGCCGGTGAAGTGGATCGAATCGCGGCGCGAGAATTTCCTGACGACCATTCAGGGGCGCGGGCATGTGGATTATTTCGAGCTCGCGGCCAAGAAGGACGGGACCATTCTGGGCATCAAGCTCAAGCTGATCCAGGATCTGGGCGCCTATCATCAGCTGCTGACCCCCGCCATTCCCACGCTCAGCGTGCTCATGATGCCGGGCCTCTATAGGACTCAGAACGTGCGAGCCGACATCATCGGCGCGTTCACAAACTGTGTTCCCACGGATGCGTATCGCGGCGCCGGCCGTCCCGAAGCCACTCACGGCATCGAACGCATGGTGGATATTCTTGCGGCCGAGCTCAAGATGGATCCGGCCGAGATCCGCATCAAGAATTTCGTCCACCGCGAAGAATTCCCGTTCCCCACCGCGACCGGTCTCATGTATGACTCGGGCAACTATGCAGCCCCGCTGGATAAGGCGATGGCCACTGTGGATTACAAGAAACTACGCGCGGAGCAAGCCGAGGCGCGCAAGCAGGGCAAGTTTATGGGCATCGGCATCTGCACCTATGGCGAGATCTGCGGCTTCGGGCCTTCGCCCGCGACGCCCGCCGGCGGCTGGGAGAGCGCTACGGTGAAGATCGAGCCGTCGGGCAAAGTGACGGTGCTCACCGGGACTTGCTCCCACGGCCAGGGCGAGGAGACCACCTTTGCGCAGATCGCCGCGGACGAACTGGGCGTCGACATCGACGACATTCTGGTGCTGCGAGGGGACACCGCCATTGTGCCCTACGGTATCGGCACCTTCGGCAGCCGTGCCACGGCGATTGGCGGGACAGCGTTGTATTTTGCGCTGCAGGAATTGCGCGAAAAGGTGAAAAAGTTCGGCGCGATGATGCTCGAATCGGACGATGTCGCCTTCGCTAACGGGCGGGTGACCTGTAACAAGACCGGCCAATCCAAGTCATTCGCCGAAATCGCGGGGGCGACCTATCGCGCCATGAAGTTGCCTCCCAACACTGAGCCTGGGCTCCAATCCACGCATTTCTGGGAGCCGCCGAATTTCACGTTTGGCTTCGGCGCGCACATCGTGATCACGGATATCGATAAAGACACCGGGCAGGTCAAAATTCGACGCTATGTGGCGGTGGACGATTGCGGCAACATTCTGAATCCACTGATTGTGGACGGACAAGTTCACGGGGGCGTGGCGCAAGGTCTGGGGCAGGCGCTGTGGGAGCAAGCCGTCTATGACGACAACGGTCAGTTGATCACGGGCGAATATATGGATTACGCCATGCCGCGCGCGCACATGATGCCGTGGGTGGAGAGCGACCATACCATCACGCCGTCGCCGGTGAATCCGCTGGGCGTGAAAGGCGTCGGCGAGGCCGGCACCATCGGTTGTTCACCTGCGGTGGTGAATTCGGTGGTGGACGCGCTGTCGCCCTTGGGCGTGCGGCATCTCGACATGCCGTTGACGCCGGAGAAGATTTGGAAAGTGATGGCGGGAGGCAAAAACTAAAATGATTCCGCAGACGTTCGAATACACCGCGCCGAAAACGCTGGACGAGGCGGTAGCACTGGCCGGAAGCGGGGCTAAACTGCTGGCCGGTGGCATGAGCTTGATCCCGATGATGAAGTTGCGGCTGGCCGCGCCGGAACATCTGGTGGACCTGGGCCGCATCAAGGACCTTAACTACATTCGGGAAGAGGGCGGCGCGCTGCATATCGGCGCCACGGCCACGCATTATTCAGTGGAAAGCTCCGCGCTGGTCCGAACCAAGTGCCCGCTGCTGGCGGAAACCGCTTCGGCTATCGGCGACGTGCAGGTGCGCAACATGGGCACGATGGGCGGAAGCGTGGCCCATGCCGACCCCTCGGCGGATTATCCAGCGGCGCTGCAGGCGCTGGAGGGGAAAGTCGTGATCCGCGGCGCGAAGGGCGAGCGCACGGTGAGCGCGGCGGATTTCTTCGTCGACTCCTTCGCGACGACGCTCGAACCCGGCGAGATCATTCGTGAGATCGTAGTCCCGGTGGAAGAGGCCGGAACGGGCACGAGTTACCAGAAGAACGTGCAGCCCGCCAGCGGATTTGCGATCGTAGGCGTGGCGGCCCGAATCAAGCGCAGTAGTGGAAAGATCACCCTGGCGCGGATCGGCGTCACGGGTCTATCCAACGTCGGCTATCGCGCAACGGCGGCGGAGAAAGCGCTGGAGGGAACCCCAGGGTCGGCGGAGGATGTCGCGAAAGCCGCGGGGCTGGTTTCGCAAGGCGCCGATGCCAACTCGGATCTGCACGCTTCGAGCGATTATCGCAAGCACCTTGCAACGGTGTACGCGGCGCGCGCGATCAACGCGGCGCTGGCCGCGACGGCAAAGACCTAATGGGACATAACGGGTGAAGATTTCCGGAACGTACACTCTGCCGCTCCCACAAGAGCGTGCCTACGCGGTGATGCAGGACCCTGCAGTGCTCGCGCGCGCCATGCCCGGCTGCGAGAGCCTGGAAAAAATCGGCCCGGACGAATACCGCATGAAGATGAAGATGGTGCTGGCCAGCCTGTCGGGCGCTTTCGAAGGCAAGGTGCGGATCACGGACCAAGCGCCGCCCAGCAGTTTTCGCCTGGTGGTGGAAGGGAACGGACGCGTCGGTTTTTTAAAAGGCGACGGGTTGCTGAAGCTTACTCCCGCGGAGGGCGGCGGGACCGTGGTGGCATATGACGGCGACGCGCAGGTAGGGGGAACCATCGCGGCGGTAGGGCAGCGTCTGATCGACGGCACCGCCAAAACCATGATCAAGAAGTTCTTCGACAAGCTAGCCGCCGAAGCGGCGAGCTGACCTCGCATCTTGCTACAGCGGAATATTGCCGTGTTTCTTGCGCGGCATGGTATCCACTTTCGTCTCCAGCATCCGTAGCGCACGGATGACACGCGGGCGCGTGAGGCGCGGCTCGATCACATCGTCGACGAAGCCGTTTTCGGCGGCGACGAAGGGACTGGCAAATCGTTCGCGGAATTCGTCGAGCTTGGCGGTGCGGACCGCGTTGGGGTCTTCGGCCGACGCAATTTCCCTTCGAAACACAATGTTCACCGCGCCTTCGGCGCCCATGACCGCGATTTCAGCGCTGGGCCACGCCAGGTTTACATCGGTGCGCAGATGCTTCGAACCCATCACGCAATACGCCCCGCCATAGGCCTTGCGCGTGATGACGGTGATCTTGGGCACGGTGGCTTCGGCATACGCATACAGCAGTTTCGCTCCGTGGCGGATGATGCCTCCGAACTCCTGCGCAGTACCCGGCAAAAAGCCCGGTACATCTTCAAACGTCAGGATCGGAATGTTGAACGCGTCGCAGAAGCGCACGAAGCGCGCGCCTTTGGTCGAGGAATCGATATCCAGGCATCCGGCCAGATAGGCAGGCTGATTGGCGATCACACCCACGCTGCGCCCGTCCATGCGCACGAATCCGATCACGATGTTGCGCGCCCAGTGCTCGTGGACTTCGAGAAACTCACCGTGATCGGCCACGCGGCGAATCACATCCTTGATGTCGTAGGGCTGATTCGAGGCCGCCGGAACGATGGTGTCGAGCTCCGGGTCCTGGCGATCGGCGGGGTCGTCGGTGTCGCCGCGCGGCACTTCGTCGCGATTGTTCTGCGGAAGGTAATTCATCAAGTCACGGATCGTGCGCAGACACTCTGCGTCGTCGTGCGACTGAAAATGGGCCACGCCGCTGGTGGAGTTGTGCGTGGCGGCGCCGCCCAGCGCCTCCTTGGTGACATCCTCGTGCGTCACTGTCTTGATGACGTCGGGCCCGGTGACGAACATGTAGCTGGTCTTGTCCACCATAAAGACGAAGTCCGTAAGCGCCGGAGAATAGACCGCGCCGCCGGCGCACGGGCCCATGATGGCGGAGATCTGCGGGATCACGCCGCTCGAAAGCGTATTGCGCAGGAAGATGTCGGCGTAGCCCGCGAGCGACAGCACGCCTTCCTGGATGCGCGCGCCCCCCGAATCGTTCAGGCCAATGACGGGCGCTCCGGTCTTGAGCGCCAGATCCATAATTTTGACGATCTTCTTCGCATTGGCTTCGGAGAGCGAACCGCCGAACACCGTGAAGTCTTGCGCGAAAACATACGCCGGACGGCCGTGGATCAGGCCATAGCCGGTGACGAAGCCATCACCGTCGATGACTTGTTCCTCCATGCCGAAGTCATGGCAATGATGACGGACCAGCTTGTCGGTCTCTTCAAAAGTGCCCTCGTCAAGCAATAAGTCGATGCGTTCGCGTGCGGCGAGTTTGCCTTCGGCGTGCTGGCGGGCGCGGCGTTCGTCCCCGCCGCCCGCTTCGGCGGCCGCGTGGCGGCGCTGCAGTTCTTCCATGCGGTCTGACATTACAAGTTGTAGACTAGCAAACTGGCCGCACCCAAAAGGATAATGGAGCAGGGTGACGGTTGCATAACGTAACGGCGAAGGGGCGGAGGGCGTCCCATAAGTGCGTGCTGCGTTGGCTTTGCGTGTTTCTCGCCGCAATTTTCTGGTTTCCCTTGCTTGCACAGGAGCCGGAAAGCTCCGCCACCATTCGCACCAACGTGCCACTGGTGCTGGCGCCGGTTACGGTGACGGACAAAAAGGGCAACTTCATCGACGGACTTAAGGTGGAGGACTTCCGTCTGAACGCCGAAGGCGTTCCGCAGCAAATCCGCATGGACACGTCCGACACAGTGCTTGCGCCGGTGTCCCTGATGGTTCTGCTTCAAGCCAGCGGAATTTCCGCGCCCGCGTTGGCGCGAACCCAGCAGGTGGGCGGCATGATCAAGCCGCTGGTAATCGGCGAGCGTGGCCAGGCGGCGGTGATTGAGTTCGACGATGAGATCCGGGTGCGCACCGATTTTACGGCGGATTCGAGCATCATTCGCACTGCGTTTGAAGGCACCCGCAGCCGCAGCATTCGCACCGCGCGGCTGATTGACGCGGTAGTCGAGGGCGTGAAGATGCTGGACACGCGGCCGCCCAACAACCGCCGCGTGATGCTGATTTTGAGCGAATCGCGCGACCGCGGCAGTAAGAGCAAGCTCAGCGAAGCCATCGAACTCGCGCAACGCGCCGGCGTCACGGTGTACCCGGCGACCTATTCGGTCCAGGGCTCCTCGTTTGTCTCGAAGCCCGCCGATAGTCCGCCGATGCCGGGCGGCGACAATAGCGTGGATCTGCTCGGCGGCGCCATCGAATTGGGGCGAATTGGGAAAGTGAACGTGGCAGCGGCACTCGCGCGCTCCACCGGCGGACACCATTTGGCTTTCCTTACGCTGGCGTCGCTGGAGCAGGCAATCTCACGCGCGGGCGAAGAAATTCACAGCCAATACCTGCTGAGCTTCACCCCCACGTTCAGCAAGAAGGAAGGCTTCCATCAGATTCAAGTGGCCATTCCTTCGCACCCCGACGCCGTGATCCGCGTGCGTCCAGGATATTATCCGACCACGCCTTAATTGAACAAGTACAAAGCAGTGCCGGGGAGCGGAAGCGGCGCTTCGGCGACGCCACCTTCGGCTACGCTCACCGGTTCCTCTTGCAGCTGCCGCACGTAGATGCCGCCTTCGCCGAGGTAAACCTCCAACTCGGACGGTCGCGGCAGCGAGCCTTGAATCAGCGCCTCGCTGAGCGGATCTTCGATGTACTTTTGCAGCGCGCGCCGCAACGGACGAGCGCCGTAGCTGCGGTCGGTGAGAGTCTTATCGATGATGTATTTCGCCGCGTCGTCGTTGAGGCGCAGCTTGATCTGCTTGGCCACCAGGTTCTTGTTGATCTGGTCGGTCAGCAGGTGCATGATCTTCAGCAGATCCTCGTCGGTGAGTGACGTGAACAGAATAGTTTCATCCAAGCGGTTCAGGAATTCAGGATTGAACGCCTTCTTCACTTCGCTCATCACCTGATCTTCCACCTTGGCCGGCACGCCCGTGCCGGGAGCCGAGAATCCCATGGGGCTGCGCTTGTCGAGGAAACGCGCTCCCAGATTGGAAGTCATGATGATGATGGTGTTCTTGAAGTCCACCGTATTACCGAGTCCGTCGGTCAACTGGCCGTCTTCAAACACCTGCAGCAGGATGTTGTAAACATCCGGGTGCGCCTTCTCGATTTCATCCAGCAGAATGATGGAATAGGGCGCCCGCTTCACGCGCTCCGTCAGTTGACCGCCCTCTTCATAGCCCACATAGCCGGGAGGCGAACCGATCAACTTCGAGACCGAGTGTTTTTCCATGAACTCGGACATATCGAAGCGGATCAGCGATTTTTCGCTGCCAAACAGGAATTCGGCCAGCGCCCGCGCGACTTCGGTCTTGCCGACGCCGGTGGGTCCCAGGAACAGGAACGACCCGGCCGGACGCTTCGGCGACTTCAATCCTGCACGCGAGCGGCGAATGGCGCGGGCCAGCGCGGAGATGGCTTTCTCCTGGCTGATGACCCGATGGTGCAGCTCTTCTTCAATGCGCAGCAGTTTCGAAACTTCTTCTTCTCGAATCGCCGTCATGGGGACGCCGGTCCAGCGCGCCACCACGTCTTCGATGTCGTCCTTGGTCACGACGCCGGTGGAAGTGTCATCCAGGTTGTATTTTTCGCGCAGGATCCGCAGGTTCTCGCGTTCCTTGCGCTCTTCGTCGGAGTAGAAGCGCGCCTTCTCGAACTCGTGGTTGGCGATGGCGTTTTCCATGCGGTGCACGATGAACTTGATGCGCTTCTGGATGTCGGCCACTTCGCCGGGCAGCGTGGTCTGGCGTAACTTCACGCGCGCCCCGGCTTCGTCGATCAAGTCGATAGCCTTGTCGGGCAGGAAGCGGTCGGGTATGAAGCGAACCGAGGTGTGGACGGCGTTCTCGATCGCTTCATCCGTATAGGCCACGGCGTGGAACTTTTCGTAGCGCTCCTTGATGCCGAACAGGATGCGGGTCGCGTCTTCCTCGTTCGGCGGCGGAACCTTCACAGCCTGGAAGCGGCGTTCGAGCGAACGGTCCTTCTCGATCGACTTGCGATATTCGGAAGGCGTGGTCGCGCCTATGCACTGAATTTCCCCGCGCGATAAAGCCGGCTTTAGAATATTCGCGGCGTCGAGCGACCCTTCGGCCGAGCCCGCGCCCACCAACGTATGCAGCTCATCAATGAAGATGATGGCATTCTGATTTTCCATCAGTTCCTTCATGATGGTTTTCAGACGCTCTTCAAACTGGCCGCGGTACTTGGTGCCGGCGACGATCAGTGAGAGATCCAGCGCCAGAATGCGTTTGTCGGCCAGGAAGGACGGCACATCGCCATCCGCCACTTTCTGGGCCAGGCCTTCGACAATGGCAGTCTTGCCGACACCCGGTTCACCAATCAACACCGGATTGTTTTTCGTACGGCGGCACAGGATCTGAATGACGCGATCGAGCTCGGTATCGCGGCCGATCAGCGGGTCGAGCAGCCCGTCCATGGCAGCCTGCGTGAGGTCACGGCTGAACTCGCTCAACAGCGAGCTTTCCTTGGGGCGATTCGAGGACACTTTTTCCGAGCTGGAACGCTGAATCTCATCGCGTACTTGCGTCAGGCGCAGGCCGCGCTCATGCAGGATATCGGCGGCGAAGCACTTCTCTTCCCGCAGCAATCCCAGCAGCAGATGCTCCGTGCCGATGTGCTTGTGGTTCAGGCGCTCGGCTTCTTCGGCGGCGTAAGCCAGGACCCGCTTGCACTCGTGGCTCAGCGGCAGATCGACTGACGTCGAAACTTTTTCGCGCAGCGTGGTGTGCGCCTCGATCTGCTTGCGAATGGATTCCACCGACGCACTGGAGCGCAGAAAGCGATTCGCCAGCGCCTTATCTTCGCGCAAGAGTCCTAGCAGCAAGTGTTCGGTTTCAATGCAAGGGCTGCCGAACTGGCTGGCCTCATAGCGGGCGAAGAATATGACACGGCGGGCTTTTTCGGTATAGCGTTCAAACATGATGATTGCCCTCGATACTATTAGACGGATTCCCCGGGGCCACGGATTCAAGCAGGTGGCTGGCCGCGACCAACTGCCCTCTTTCGAGCGCGACAACACGGTCCGCACGATGCGCGAAGTTCAAATTATGAGTGACGTGAATCGAAGTCAGGCGGCGCGAGCGATGCAGTTCGTCGATCAAATCCATGATCATCTCGCCGGTTCGAAAATCGAGGCTGCCGGTGGGTTCATCGGCCAGCAGCACGCTGGGATTGCCCGCCAGGGCGCGCGCCAAGACCACCCGCTGTTGTTCGCCGCCGGAAAGTTCGCCCGCGCGGTGGGTGGCTCGCTTGCTTAAACCGACTTCATCCAAACGCGCCATCGATACGGGTTCCGCCTGCTGCTGGCTTTGGCCGCGTATCAGCAGGGGCATCATCACGTTCTCGAGCGCCGTGAATTCGGCCAGCAGGGAGTGAATCTGCCATACAAAGCCCAACTCGCGGTTGCGGAATTCCGCAAGCTCATTGGCCGGTAGCTGGCAAATGTCATTCTGCCCGAAGTATATCGCACCCTCCGTTGGCCTGTCTAGACCTCCAAGTAGGTGTAATAACGTACTCTT
>DATJEI010000032.1:0-24458 GCA_035496735.1 Bryobacteraceae bacterium
CCCTGGAACTTGTAGGTCAGCTTGGTGTGGTCAATGCCCAGTGTGCGCAAGATGGTGGCATGCAAATCGTGGACGTGGACCGGGTCTTTCACGATGTTGTAGCAGTAATCGTCGGTCTCGCCTAAGCTGACGCCGGGCTTGATGCCGCCGCCGGCCAGCCACATCGTGAAGCACCGCGGATGATGATCGCGTCCGTAGTTGTCCGCGGTGAGTTTGCCTTGGCAGTAAACGGTGCGTCCGAACTCGCCCCCCCAGACCACCAGCGTGTCTTGTAATAACCCGCGCTCTTTCAAATCCTGCACCAGCGCGGCAGAGGCCTGGTCAGTGTCGTGAGCTTGTCCCTGGATCTGTTTGGGCAGCTCATTATGCTGATCCCAGCCGCGGTGGAAGAGTTGGATGAAGCGCACGCCGCGCTCCGCCATGCGCCGTGCCAGCAGGCAATTGGCGGCAAATGTCCCAGGCTTGCGCGCATCGGGGCCGTACAAGTCGAATGTATGCGCCGGCTCCTTCGAAAGATCGGTCAGCTCCGGCACCGAGCTTTGCATCTTATACGCCATCTCATACTGTGCGATGCGCGTGGCGATTTCGGGGTCGCCGAACTCATCCAACTCCACCTGATTGAGCTTCCCCAGGTCGTCGATGAACCGCCGACGCTCGGTCTGGGTGAAGCCGTCCGGATCGGAAAGATACAACACCGGATCGCCCAGCGAGCGAAACTTCACGCCTTGATATTTGCTGGGCAAAAAACCGCTGCCCCACTGCCGTTCCGCCAGCGGCTGGTCATTCGGATTCCCGCTGCCCTGCGAGATCATCACCACAAACGCCGGCAGATCTTTATTCTCGCTGCCCAGCCCGTAGGCCAGCCACGACCCGATCGAGGGGCGTCCCGCAATCTGAAATCCGGTCTGGAAAAATGTCACGCCCGGATCGTGATTAATGGCCTCCGTGTACATCGACTTAACGAAGCACAGGTCGTCCGACACTTTTGCGAGGTTCGGCATCAGGCTGCTGACCCAGGCCCCGGAATTTCCGTATTGTTGGAATGGGAAAATCGACGGAGCCACCGGAAAACTGGTCTGCCCTGAGGTCATTCCCGTAAGACGCTGCCCTCCTCGAATCGAATCCGGCAGCTCCGTCTTGGCGAGATCCCGCAGGCGCGGCTTGTAGTCGAACAGGTCCATCTGGGATGGTGCGCCGGACTGAAACAGATAGATGACGCGCTTCGCCGTCGGCGGAAAGTGTGGAATCCCGGGCATGGCGCCGCTGGTCTCGTCGGCCTGCAGCAGGCTCGCCAGTGCAGCGGTGCCGAGCCCCGCGGCGGCTTTCCCGAAGAAGTAACGGCGTGTGAGCAGGTGCGGATCCATCTTCACTCCTTAGTCACCGTGGCGTCCAGGTTGAGCAACATGTTTGCCAGCGTGGCGTAAGCCGCCAGTTCGCGTTCATCGAGCGTGGTATCGCGTGGCGCCTCACCCTGTGCCAAATATTTCGACGCCGCCTTGGGATCGCTTTGAAATGCGTCGCGATAATAATTGAAGCTCGATTGCAGGATCTCGCTCTCGCGGCGGTCCGGCTGGCGAGCGGTGGCCAGTTCGAATCCATACGCAATGCGCTGCGCCGGTGTGGTTCCGCCTTCGCGCATCATCCGCTCCGCCATCTTGCGCGCCGCCTCCAGATACGTGACATCGTTCATGAGGTTGAGCGACTGCAGCGGCGTATTGGTGCGCAGTTCCCGCACCACGCAGGCCTCGCGCCCGGCGGCGTCGAAGTTCATCATCATCGGCGGCGGCGCAGTGCGCTTCCAATATGTGTAAAGACTGCGGCGATGCAGTCCTTCGCCGGTGTCGGGTTTGTAGTCCGCGCCACCCGAAAGGTCTTTCCACAAGCCGGCCGGCTGATACGGCTTCACCGACGGCCCGCCGATCTTCTCAACCAGCAGCCCGGAGACAGCCAGCGCCTGGTCGCGCACCATTTCGGCCGGAAGCCGCACGCGCGGGCCCCGGGCGAGCAACCGGTTCTCAGGATCGCGCTGCTGCATTTCCGGAGTCGTCTGGGACGCCTGGCGATACGTCGCGCTCATCACAATGGTCTTCTGGATCGCTTTCATGTCCCAACCCGTACGTACAAACTCCGTGGCCAGCCAGTCGAGCAGGTTCAGATTCTCAGGCCACTCCCCCTGCGAGCCAAAATCTTCCACCGTTTTGACCAGCCCGATTCCAAATGCGTTCTGCCAGAACCGGTTCACTGCCACGCGCGCGGTCAGAGGATTCGACGGGTCGGTAATCCAGCGCGCCAGGCCCAGCCGATTCGCGGGCGCGTCTTTCGGTAGTGGCGGAAGAATCGCGGGGACGCCGGGGTCTACTTTCTCACCTGGCCGATCATAGGCGCCGCGCAGCAGGAGATGCGTCTCGCGCGGCTCCGGCATGTCCTGCATCACCATTACCGTGGGGAAGGTGTCGATCAAACGCGCTCGCTGTTGCTCCAAATCCAGCACCTGTTTGCGCGCGGCGCGCATCGTCTCCGACGCGTATTGGTCTAGGAAGGCCTGGCGCAGTTTACTGGCCTGGGCCGCACTCCGCTGCGCGGCGGGAATCTGCGCGATCTGGGTCACGGACTCCGCCACTCCGAGCGCTCCCACATCTTGGTTAGTGAGCGCCGTGCGGTAGATTCGAACTTGCGCGATCCGCCCCTGGAACCGATTCGCCGGGCCGAAGCCAGCCCCGATGCGCAGCGGCTGCTTCACGTCGAAGGGCTGATTCATGTAATCGAGTGTGACCTTGGTCTTGAGCTCTTTCCCGTTGAGATACAGATGGACACCACTCGCCAAGCGCGACCCGTCGTAAGTCAGCGCGACGTGCGACCACTGGTTCAGAGGAACGGTCTCTTCGCTCTCCAGGCGAACGCCGTCATCCAGCCAGCGCAGGATCAGATCCCCGTGCAGATGGCCATCCTGGAGCGAGAAGGTCCAACCCCTGGCCTCCGGTTCATCCACCGCACGGCTGACGATGGAACCAGTGGAAGCTGCCGGATTGATCCATGCCGACAGCGTGAACGCATCGTAGAAACCAAAATTCCCGACGTCACCCACGTCAATGTAACGCTTGCCGTCGAACTCGCCCGCCTGCCCCGTGCGCCCAGCGCCGTACAGCGCTGAACCATTCTTCCACTCCGCGTGGCCTGTAAAGGAGACCGCCTGCTGCAGCGGCCCGTTCTCCATCAGGTAGAGATACTTCTCCGAGCGTGGCGGATCGGGAGTGATTTCGCCTTCGAGGGTGTTGTCCAATGGAAGACGCACAGCGGCATCCCGCGCCGGCGCCCAGTCGAGTGGGGCCGCCTCCCGCAGCGACGACTCCCATGCGGTTTGCGCCTTGGCGATCGCGGGTTCGAGCGCCGCGAACTGCTGCCGCGCCGAGGCGAGCTGCCGGATCAAGGCATTCAACCGCGCCTCCTGGTCGGGCGTCGGCGCAGCCACCACGGGCGGAGAATTTCCGTACTTGAAGGCATTCCCGCGCTCTGGCACACGATTGAAGTACGCGAACAACTGGTAATACTCTTTTTGCGTGATCGGATCGAACTTATGGTTGTGACAGCGGGCGCACCCAACTGTCAGGCCGAGGAAAACGGTAGAGGTAGTATCCACGCGATCCACCACGTACTCGACCGCATACTCCTCCGGAATGATGCCGCCCTCGCCATTGCCGCGATGATTGCGGTTGAAGCCGGTGGCGATGATCTGGTCCCGCGTGGCGTTCGGCAAGAGGTCGCCGGCCAGTTGCTCGGTTGCGAAGCGGTCGTATGGCAGGTTCCGATTGAACGCGTCGATCACCCAGTCTCTCCAGCGGTACATGGACCGCTCGGCGTCGGTTTGATATCCATTGGTGTCGGCATAGCGCGCGGCGTCGAGCCAGCGCACGGCCATCCGCTCGCCATAGCGCGGTGAGGCAAGCAGCCGGTCCACGATCTTTTCGTAGGCGTTGGGCGAGGAATCGTCCAGGAACGCTTTCACATCCGTGGGCGAAGGCGGCAGACCCGTCAGATCGAACGAGACGCGCCGCAGCAGCGTGCGCTTGTCCGCCTCGGGTGACGGCTTCAGCCCTTCGCGATCCAGCCGCGCCATCACGAAATTGTCGATGGGGTTCTTCGGCCATGCACGGTCGCTCACCTGGGGAGGATCGGGACGCTCCGGCGGGATGAAAGACCAGTGCTTCTGCCACTGCGCCCCCTGCGCGATCCAACGCGTCAACAGGTCGATTTCGGAATCCTTCAGCTTGGCCGCGCCGGACCAGGCCGGCGGCATGCGCCGCGCGACGTCGGATGAACTCACGCGGCGGATCATTTCGCTGGAGCCAGGCTCGCCCGGCACGACCGCGGCGTGGCCTCCGAGGTCGCCTTTAGCGGTGGTCTCCAGATCCAGCCGAAGTTTGCTCTGGCGTTTGCTATCGTCCGGACCGTGGCAGGTGAAACAGCGTTCGGAAAGGATCGGGCGAATGTCGCGGTTGAACTGAATCGGGTCGGTTGGCGCGCCCGCGGCGCCGGCGACGCACACCATCGCGATCAGCCACCCACGTAGCCACAAACTCCTCATTCGTCATAGATTCTACACCACGCAGCGTCCGTTGTCGTGGGCGTGCGAGCCCGCGTTTCATGTGAGAGGATGCGTACATGGATCGCAATTGAACCGCCGGTGACCCGGGAGGATCGGAATGAAAATTCGACGATTCGTAATGTTTTGCGCCATTGCGCTGGCAATCGTATCCGCGGCGCCGGCCGTCGCCCAAATTCAACCCCGGACCGCGCCGCTCAATCCCGATGGTCATCCCGATCTCATCGGCACCTGGCTGGATAACAGCGCTACTCCATTGGAACGCCCGAAAGAACTGGAGGGGCGGCAGTTCCTTACTGACGCTGAAGTTCTGGAGTTACGGAAGAGGGCGGATCGGCTCTTCAAGTCCGACAAAGGCGACTTCGCCGCAGGCGATAACGTATTTCTGGCGGCGCTCGCGAATCCCGACCGATTCAGTAATCCCAATGCAACGTGCAAGTCCGATGCCACGCCCGAGCGCGAGTTCGACAATCGAACCTCGCTGATTATCGATCCTCCCGACGGTAAGATCCCGCCATTGACACCCGAAGCAAAACGCAGGCAGTCGGCGCTTCGCAACGCAACGGCGGCGGGGCTGAGTCCGCCCGCAGGCCCCGAAGACCTGAATAGCGCAATCCGCTGCATCACGCCCGGCGTGCCGCGGCTCGGCGGCCGCTACGGTGCCGGAGATTACGGCTACTATCAGATTGCGCAGACTCCGGACCATGTGGTGCTCTTCAATGAAATCATGCACCAAACTCGGATCATTCCTCTCGACGGCAGACCGCACCTTCCTGCAAGCATTCGCACCTGGGATGGGGATTCGCGAGGCCGTTGGGATGGAAAAACGCTGGTGGTAGACACCACCAACTTCTCCGCCAAGAGCAATTTCATGGGGTCGTCTGAAAACCTTCACCTCACCGAGCGCTTCACTCGCATCGCTGGAGATGAAATCCGCTACGAAATCACCATAGACGATCCCACTGTCTGGACCCGCCCGTGGACCGCCATGGTTCGCCTCAGGCGGACTGAAGAAAAGCTCTATGAGAACGCCTGCCACGAGGGGAATCGCCCTCTCGAAGATATACTAACCGGGGCGCGTGCGCAGGAAAAGGCTGCCGAAGATGCCGCCTCGAAGCGCGAGAAATAGGTTCCTTTAGAAACTCACAGAACTCGCGCCCAAAGCCGCACCCGCTACTTTCCCAAGTGCTTGTCCAAGAAGTGGGCGATTTCCTCGAATGCTTCTTTCGTCTCGGGCGCGTCCACGTCACGGGAATACTGCCCATGCGACTGGCCCTCATAAACCTGCAGGAAAGCTTCGACACCAGCCTGACGCAGCTTGCGGTGCACGCGCACCGTGTTGCTCAACAGCAGATCGCGGGTCCCGCTCGTGAGAATTGCCGGCGGAAAGCCGTGCATGTCGCCAAAGAGCGGCGAGAGAAACGGGTCCTTGAGATCGTGCCCATTGGTATACAGCGCCGCGCGCTTGTCGCAGCTTGCGTCGGGCGCCACCAGAACGTTGTCCAGCATTGCGTTGGTGCGGAAAGTGTCGCCGGAATTGGTGAGATCGGCCATGGGTGTTCCGGGCGCGATAGCAGCCGGCATCGGCAGATGATCCCGTTTTGCGCGCAGCACCATGGACAGCGTCAACGCGCCTCCAGCCGAGGACCCGAATATGGCCATGTTCTTCGGATCGGCCATTTTTACCGCGGCCTTCCACACCGCCATGGCGTCGTCGAGCCCGGCGGGATACGGGTGATCCGGCGGCATGCGATAGTCGACCGAGATGATCTTGAAATGTCCGAACCCGGCCATCAGAACCGCTTCCGTGGTTCCCGATTCCCCGGGGCCGCTCACGTAACAACCGCCGTGCACATGGACCAACAGCCGATTGGCGTTCTCGGGCGGGAGGTTCCGCGGCGTCACCCTGTAGGCCTTGACGCCGCCGACCGTCACTGGCTCAACCTTGACGCCGAGTTTCTCGCGCAGCGCCGGCAGAGCCTGCGTGGCCGCAGCCGCACCGGCAGCGACCTGCGCCTTCCATTCTGCGGCGGTTTTCGGAATCACATTCCAGGTTGGACTCAGCGGTGCCGCGATCAGCTTCTGCATTTGCGGGCTGACGGTTTCCGGAACCGGAATCGTGCGGGCCGGAAGATGGCGCGGTCCCGGCGTTTGGTTCTGGGCGATCAAGGTTGTGAGAAAGGCGGCCAGAGTCAGAATCGATAGGAGCAAGTGGAGTCGGTTCATGGAAGCCTAGTATACGCAAACCTGAGCAATTCGTCTTTGCTTTCGTGGAGTCGGTCTACTTCTGTTTGTTTGGGTGTCTGGGCATCGCTGAACTGACGGTTTGCCTGCGAGCCATCCTTTGAGTTGTTACAATCGAAGCTCACGGGAGGAACTGTTATGAAATATTTGATTGCTTTCGCGGCCTTCGCGGCCTCGACTCTGTTGGTGGCGGCTGAAGCGGGAGGCCCGGCGACCTATGTCGAGCATGATAAAGTCTCGGCTTTATTCGCGGCTAAGGGCGGAGCGATTACCAAGGGACCCGACTACAGCGTGTCGGCCAATAAGCGTACCGGCCCCGGACAGGTGGAAGTCCATGAGAAGGAAACCGACATTTTTCACGTGATGGACGGCGAGGCGACCTTGGTTACCGGCGGAAAAATGATTGGCGGCAAGCAAACCAGGCCGGAGCAATGGCTTGGGACGAGCATCGAGGGCGGGACGACCTATCACTTGAGCAAGGGAGACGTCGTGACGGTACCGGCCGGGACGCCGCATTGGTTCAAGGAAGTTCCCAAGGGCATCAGCTATTACACGGTAAAAGTAATTAAACCGTAATAGCGGCCTGAATTTTGCTGGGGAGCGGTCACGGAAAACTCGATCCTCCGGCGCGGGGCGCCAGCCTGCCTCCGCCGAAGGAACCGGATTGAGTTAAAAGCGCTCGAGGCCCTTCGCTTTCCACACGGTATTCGATTCCGGCGTCAACAGATATTTGGAGAATGCAGCCGCATCGGCGCGATGCTCTCCTCTGGCCGAAACTGCGGTCGCCATATCGATCCAGGCCCCGAGTTCGCGCGGCAGCGGGGCGACCAGTTCGATCTGCTTATAAGGCAGAATTTCGCAAATCGCCTGCAGAGCCATGTCGCCTTCCCCGCGAATCAGCGCTTGGCCGCCTTCTCCTCTGCTGCTTACCGGGCTATTGACGCCGGCGAATTCCGGCCGTTTGATCACCTTGTTCTCAATCACGCTGGCGACCATGCTGCCGCCAGCCGGATTCGAGCGCATTACGGCCTTCGCGCCGCGCAGCACCGCAGCCAGCTTTTCGACGCTCGAAATATCGGGATGCGGCGCGCCCGCCGGGACAGCTAAGCCCATCTCCGAGCGGCCCAGCGGCACGAAGCTGCCGGGAACCACTCCACCATCGAGCGAAAGTGTGCTCATCAGCTCAAACGGCAGCATGATGACATCCGCTGGCGGATTCGCGGTCTTCACGGCGTTGAGGATGGTGCCCATCCCGACTGACATGACAGCCACTTTCTTGCCGGTTTGCTTGGTATAAGCCGCGGCCAGATCGAGAAGCCCCGCGTTATACACCACACCCGGAGCCATCACGCGGATATCGGCGGCAGCGTAGCGGGCGGCCGCCTCTTTAGCTTCCGGTGACTGCGCTCGTTCCTGCGCGCGAACCGGCGTTTGAATACCGGCAGCTAAGAATATCAGCAACGTAGCGGCGAAAACAGACACATCTTGGCGGCGCATATTCGTTCCTTTCAGTCAAGCACGTCCCATTGCGAATCAATTCCCGCTGGCTTCGAGGCGGTCGAACGTTCGGCCTGGGGACCCAGGTCCGAGTCCCATTGTATTAGACCCCGGCGATATTTTCAGCCGGAATGCGTTCCAGCGGTATACGCAAATTCGTATACTATACGTGATCATCCGGGAGGAACTATGACAAGACGAACTTGGCTGATGATAGCAGGCGCGCTGGCCGGTAGCCCTTGGGCGAAAGGCCAATATGTGCTCCCGCCCCAAAATCCGCCGGACACGCGGTTCCCCCCGACGCCGGAACAGGCTGCTGAAATCGCCCGCAAAATGGCGCAATTGCAGGACCACATCTCCGCTCTCAAGCAAAAGAATGTCGCGGACGAGTTGCTGGCGGAGGTTGAGATTTTCCACAAGGCTGCGGAGTGGATCGGGCGCTACCATGAGTACTTCACCAAAAACTCGGCGGCCCAAACCATAGAGCTGCTCGACACGGGCATCGCTCGCGCGAGCGAACTGGAAGCCGGCAAGCCAACATGGCCTAGCGCCACCGGCCCCGTCATTCGCGCCTACCGGTCGCGCGTGGATGGCAGTGTGCAACCCTATATTGCCTATGTCCCAGCATCCTATGATCGGAGCAAGCCGGTGCGGATGGACGTGTTCCTTCACGGAACCAATCGCGGCATGGTTGAAGTGCAGTTCATGTCGCACACCGCCATCAGCTACGGCGGCATGCCCGCGCCCCCGGCGCCGGATTACATCCAGCTTGAACTGCTGGGGCGCACGAACAACGCCTATCGCTGGGCCGGCGAAGCCGACGTACTCGAGGCGGTCGAGGCGGCCAAGCGCAGCTACGCCATCGATGAGAACCGCGTCCTACTGCGCGGGTTTTCGATGGGAGGCTCCGGAACCTGGCACCTCGGGCTGCACCACCCGGACCATTGGGCGGCCATCGAGCCCGGCGCGGGTTTTAACGACACCATTCGGTACGGGCGTCTTCCCAACCTCCCTCCGCAGGACCTGAAGTCGATCCATATTTACGACGCCCGAGACTACTCGCTCAACGTGTTCCAGTTACCCACCGCCGCCTACACCGGTGAAGACGACGGGCAGAAGCAAAACCTCGACAATTTCCGCGAGGAACTCGGGAAAAGCGGCTTCACATTCAAGCCGGAGGGACTCAATTTCTCTACAACGGAACTGCCGGTGACGATTCTGGTAGGGCCGAAAACCGGGCATCGCTGGGAAGCCGAGAGCAAGAAGCGCTCGGATATATTTATCGACGCGGCTGCGAAAAAAGGCCGCACCGATCCGGATCACATCCGCTTCGTAACTTACACCACACGCTACAATCGCTGCTTTTGGGTCACCGTCGACGGACTGGACCAGCATTACCAGCGCGCTGAAGTGGACGCGCGCCGCTCTCCCAGCGACGGGACGATCGAGGTTAAGACCACCAACGTCTCGGCACTGGCGCTGAAATGCCCGGGAGTGAAAAAGATTTCCGTCGACGGGCACAGTTTCACTGCCAGCGGTCAGGGTGAGATGCAGTTCCTGAAGCGGGCAGGTGCATGGCAAGAGGGCGTCGACACCTCGGTCCGCAAGCGCCACGGGCTGCAGGGTCCCATCGACGATGCTTTCCTCGATTCCTTCCTGTGCGTCCGCCCCACCGGACCAGCCGCGCATGATCTGCCGGGCCGCTATGCTCAGGAAACCCTGGACGCCTTCGTCGAGGACTTCTCAAAGTTCTTCCGCGGACAAGTGCGGATGAAGGACGCCGCTGCCGTTACCGCCGCCGACATCGCCGACCATCACCTGATTGTGTTTGGCGATCCTCAGAACAACCAGGTCCTGGCGCGTGCGTTACCGAATCTGCCCTTACGGTGGGACGCGCGAGAGCTTTCCTTGGGTGGCAAGACGTACGATCCAGCCCGGCATGTTGTAGCGATGATTTACCCGAACCCGCTCAATCCCCGCCGCTACATCGTGCTCAATAGCGGGCACTCCTTCCACCGGAACGAAATGGCGGCCACCAACGCGTCTCTCTTTCCGCGATTCGGAGACTATGCGGTCCTGCAACTGCGGCAGCCGGTAGACCGGCAGGTTGAGAGCGAAATAGTAACGGCGGATTATTTCGACGAAGAATGGAAACTGCCGCACGCTTAGTACGGCAGCTTAGAGAGCAACCCAAGTTGGAAAGCCGCGGATGCGGATTGCTATCTGCGGCTAAAACACTCCACTCACTCTTCCGGTTAGAAGACTACCTTCAGCGCAAGCTGAATATGCGTGGGTCGTACGCATGCGCAATGGGTTCCAAATCCGCCTGAACTTACGCTGGCGATCGGATAGCTATTGCTTGAGTCGGTGAAATTCGCGTGGTTAAAGGTATTGAAGAGTTCACCCCGCAACTGCGCCCGCCACCGTTCGGTGATGGGAATATTCTTAAACGCTCCCATGTCCCAATTGAACAATCGTGGGCCGACAAGGGCTCCCTTGCCCACGTTACCGAAACCATCGGTAGCGGGTAAGATGTTGCCCGGCCCTCCAGCTGCATTCACGGCCTGGCCCCGGTTTTAGCAGCGTTTTCGATGTCACCTAATTGTTTTCGAACGATTTCGGCATCTGGCGCATTCGGGAGCGCGTTCAGATATGCGTTCAGCAAGTCGACCGCCTGCCGGTATTCCTGTTTTTGAGCCAGCACCAGGCCGAGCACATAGCCGGTTCTCGGATTACGGTGTCCGCTGTCCAGCCGGATAGCTTCGCGCGCGCTCTTCTCCGCCGCATCGAGATGACCAAGACGCAGATTCGCCATCGCGTTGAGGTAATGGGCCGAGGGATAGCCGGCGGAATCGTTCTCAAGGACCCGCTCGCTCGAATCGGCGGCGTTTTGCCAATTGCCTTCCCGCAAGGAAGTGATCGCTTTTTCTTGCAGCAGCGCGAGGTCAGCCTCGTCATGCCGGCCTTGCTGCTCCAGCACGGCCGCTAACTGGCGGTACACTTGCGGGTTTAATGGATCCAGCGCCCGCGCCTGGTTGACCGCCTCATAAGCCTTGTCTGGGTTTTCTAAGCGCAAATACACCAGGGAAAGCAATAAACGGGCTTGAGCATCCCCCTGCGGAAGCGCCGCCAATCGTGCGGAAGATTCGGCATTCGCGCGTGAAAAATAGCCCGCACGCGAGACTTGGTCGATGGAAATCGAGCGTTCGATAGCCTGCAGCGCGCTGCGGTAGGCCGCCGCGCTTTTCGCTACGTTGCGCTCGTGCTCAAGATCACCCTTCACAAGTTGGTAGTAACCTGCCTGACGGTAGGCATCCGAGCGGCTGCGGGCGGCAGGCAAAGGATCCAACAGCGCGAGGCTTTTCTCTTGTTCCTCAATGACCCGATCGATGTTTGAAGATGTCGGGTCGGATTCAAAAAGCGATACCGCCAACAGTTGATGAAGCTTAAAGCTGGAGGGACTAACCTGGACGTCCTGGCTGGCTAACGCGAGTTCACTTTGCCAGTCCTGGTTTCGCACCCAGGTACGGACCGCGAACCCACAGGCGATGAGGCCCAATACGACCGGCGGAAGCAGCGCCAGCCTGGGCTTATGCGCGCAGGCATAGATCGCCAGAACCAGGCAGGCGAGCAATCCTAGCGACGGAAGATACAGCAGACGATCGGCCATGATCGTGCCGATGGGGAAGAAAAGGTTGGATGCCGGAAGGAAGTTCAATAACGCGAAGCATGCCAGAAAAAAGCCGGTGCGATTCCAGCGAAAGAGCAGAATGACGGCGATCGCGACGGAGAACACGATGACGTAAGCGAGCCAGTCCGCCGCCGAACCGTTCGCCAGTGGGATCTGATTGTAGGAATAGTCGCTGGAAAGCTTCGCCGGCCAGATGGTCAGCCACAAATAGCGGGCGATCACCTTGATTGCCGTGAGACGGCCGGTCCACCAATCAGCTCCGGCGATCGGGTTGTCGGTAAAAGGAAACTCCGCGGGTGGGGATGCGGCCATTACGGCGGACCGTTTCCAGAGCATGGCCGCGATCGGCACTAGCGCAGCCGAGCATCCCAGCCAAGGAGCCTGCCGGGGCCGTTCTTTCCACCAAACAATCTCGTAAAGAACAATGATGGGCAGAATTGCCACCGCGCTCTCTTTGGAGAAGACTCCCATCGCAGTGACAGCGGCAAGTCCGGCGAGCCAAACTCCGCGAGCCCACCCGATGGCTTCTCTGCTCTTCAGGTACATGAGAAATCCGGAGAGCACCGCCATTGCGGACAGCAGATCGGCGCGCCCCACAATGTTGGTCACCGATTCGGTAGAAGCCGGATGAACGGCCCATACAGCGGCGATGAACACGGATGGCCAGAAGCGGCGCAGCAACCGAAGGGCTAGCGCATACGCCAGCAAGACATTCCCCAGATGCAGGATGAGATTTATCGAATGATATCCGAAGAGCTGGTTCCCTTCCCCCAGAACCGCGTAGTTGAATAGATAAGAAAGTGTAGTGAAGGGCCGGTATAGGCCGGATTCCCCGGTGGGCCACCAGTAGGTATGTTGAAAAATCAGAGCGAGATTTTCGGGCGTGGTATCGCGGATGCGGGGATCGAGCAGCAGGACCTTGTTATCGAGAACAAGTCCGCCCTCAAACGAATTTGAATACGCCAGCAGGGTAAGTGCGCACAACGCCAGGGCGGCCAGCAAGTGACGAGTACTTTGGCTAGACGTAGACTGGAGCGCGTTTTCCGCGGGGGCGCTGATGCTGCGATGCTTCGCCTTCCGGTTGCGGCCCGGCTCGTGTGACTTCACGTGTCTTTGGTTCGCCTTAGGTGTTCGCTTATTTTTTCGGTTTGACGGATTCGAAGAGAGTATCCGTCAACAGACTGGGATCCGCCGGCAGTTCCGCTTTCCCCGCGGGAAATCCGTTGAACTTCAGCATGTAGGCGATGATGTCCGCGCTGTCCGTCCGGCTGATCTTTCCGGGATCGTCCCGCGGCATGGTCTTGGTCACTTTGTCGAACAAATCCGACAGCGGCCGTCCGTTCCAATTTCCTTTGAACACGTCGCCCGAAAGCGGAGGAAGAACCCGGTTGAGTTGCTTGCCACGCTCGGTCTGCGCGTCGCCCTCCAAGGCATCGCCATGACATACTGCGCACTGCTGTTTATACGCTACTTCACCGCGCTGGGCTTGAGCCTGCGTGTACGCCCCGTCCCATACCGACTCCGGGGCTTGCGCTTGAATCGCACAGAAAGCGCCGCTGAGAACCAGTAAGCCGCCGATCGCTGGAATTCTGAAAATCGCGATTTTCCTGGGTTGGCGTGCGTCCATTCCGGGATTGTATCGCTTTTGCGGAACATAGCCAAGCCTTTCTGTCCGCCTTTCTGTCCGCCTTCCTGGCTGCGATTGTCCGCGGTCTTGGCTCTATACTCACGCCTCTCTATGCCATCTGGGGACCTTTGCATTCGGCCTCGATTACGGTTAATCTGAGTAGCGGGCGGGGCGTGTACCGAACCCGGACGGAGCGGCGTCACCCTAGAGGAGCTTGGAAGATGCGGGCAGAAAGCGAACATATTTTGGAAGGCACGCGCCGGCGGTTGAGTCAAGCGGCCGGGGTTGCCTGTCTGCTCGGACTTATGGTCGTCCCCGCTCGTTCCCAGGATGCCTCTCCCGACAGGTTGGTCGCTGAATGGATGCTGCGGATGGGCGGAAGCGTGGTGCTCGAGGGACAGCACCGGTCCATCTCGGACCTTGCCGATCTGCCATCGTCTAACTTTTATGTACAAACTCTGAACTTCACCGGAATTACGCAATGGGCTTCTGCGCTTGAAGATGAGCTGCGGCGTTTACCGGCACTCAAGCATGTGAAGGAAGTTTATATAAACGGTCGCCTCTGGTATGACCAGCCGGTGGCGCTGGTGCGGACGACCATGGGCCTGTTTGCCGGCTCGCCTGAGCTGGAGACACTGGTGTTAAGTCGGCCGGTTCAGACCTATATTCCGTTCGACGACACCGTCCTCAAAGCGCTTCTGCCGCTGCCGAAACTGAAAAATCTGCGTATCCGCCAGACCCGCGTAGCGGGCGCCGCGCTGGCCTCCTTCCCTTCCCTCGAAAGTCTGGATCTGAATTATGACCGGACCTTCAATGACGCCGGCTTGGCCAGCCTGAAGTCGATGACCGGTTTGAGGACTCTCTACCTGCGCGGGACTTCCATTACGGACGAAGGGCTTAAGAATCTGGCGGGGCTTACCAAGCTGACCGAGCTCGATCTGGCGGACGATGGCATAACCGATGAGGGGTTGTCGGCTTTGGCGGGTTTGACGCACTTGCGCACGCTGAATCTCCAGGCTTCTAATGTGACCGACACCGGGCTGGATGCCATCCGCGGAATGACCGGCCTTGAAGAGCTGAGTCTGTATCGAACCAAGGTCACCAACGCGGGCCTGGCAAAGCTGGCCAATCTGAAGCAACTGCGCGCGGTGGATCTGCGATACAGCCGTGCCACCGCCTCCGGAGTTCACGAACTGGTCGCCGGTCTGCCCAATTGCAAAGTGGCGTTCCAGGACTCATCTACCGGCGAAGTAAAGCGAACCATGAGCGCAGACTCGGTTGCTTCCAAAGGGGAGCCGGCCATCGCGGAGTGGCTGCGCTCCATCGGCGGCAAGGTCGAGATGCACGACGGCCATGTGACCGCCGTTTACCTGAAGTCGACCACCATCACCGACCGCGAACTGGATATTCTCACGAAGCTCCCGCAACTGGCGGATTTGAACTTGCGCAATACCGAAATCAGCGATGTAGGCGCCGCGCACCTGTCGTCGATCGTGTCGCTGCAGAAACTGGATCTCGGCTATACCCTGCTTGCCGACAGCGCTCTCGCCAAGTTGACGCCGCTGGTGAACCTGCGATTTCTAGGTTTAGGCAGTACCCAGGTCGAGGGCCCCGGCCTGGCTGCGATCGAAGGTCTGACCAACCTGCGGGTGCTCAACCTGGAAAACACTCCGCTGAAGAATGAAGGGCTGGAGCACATCGGGAAAATGACGGGCCTCGAGGAGCTGGCCATCCAATACACCCAGATAACCGACAAAGGCATGCCTTCCCTGGCCAGCCTGAAAAATCTGAAGCGCCTGAATCTGGCGGGCGACGACATTCGCGACGCGGGGCTCAAGGGTCTTTCGACACTCACTCAAATTCAGGATCTGGATCTGAGTTTCTGCCGGTTTAGCGAAGCGGGTCTGAAGGCGCTGAGCGGCCTGACGAATATCAAGCGGCTCGGGTTGAACCAGACTAGCGTCGCCGACAACGCCATGGATTGGGTTTCAACCATGCCCCAGTTGCAGGCGCTCAGCCTGGAGTACACGGCGGTCAGCGACGCTGGTTTCGCGAAGCTCGCGGGCCTTGCACAACTGCGGGAATTGCGCCTCGATCACGTGGCCCTTACCGACGCCTCCGTAAAGGTTCTAAGCGGCATGAGCAAGCTGCATTACGTGGATTTGTATCACACAGAGTTCTCCGAACAGGGCTATGAGAGCCTTAGGAAGTCTCTGCAGGATTGCCAAATTAACTGGAACAAAGATTCCACTCGACGGGAGCGGAGAACGTGAGGAACAACTATATGAAGCGTCTTCTCGCGGCCGCTGTCTTAGTGCTCGCGGCGGGTTCCACTGCCCGCGCAGCCGATCCGCCCCAGGCCGCTATCGCGCGTTCGATTGAAGCGCTGGGCGGCACAGTGGTCCGCGGCCCGGATGGCAACATCGTTGAAGTGTCGCTCGCGCGCACCGGAGCCACCGACAACGATATCGAGCGCGTGGTCCAGATCAAAGGCCTGAAGCGCCTCAACCTCTCCTTTACCTACGTTACGGATGTCGGCATAGAGCGTCTCCGCGAATTGCAGCAACTGGAAGAGCTGACGCTGGACGCCACCGAAGCCATCACCGACGCCTCAACCTCTTATCTCCGTGCGAATAAGCAGCTGCGCAAACTGGTGCTGCGCGGCACCGACATCACCGACGTCGGCATGCCCGCCCTGGCCACTCTCACCAACTTGAAGTCTCTCGATCTAAGCCACACCATGATCGGCAATGTGGGGCTGGAGAGCCTGCCCGCACTGAGCGAGCTCGAAGAGCTGGATTTGGGCGGCACCCGGATCACGGGGACCAATCTGAACTTTCTCAAGCTGCTGCCTAAGCTCAAGAAGCTAAGCTTTAACGGAATCCAGCGGCGCAATGCCAGTGCCTGCTGGACGCCTTTGATCACGGACCTGGATCTGGATACCATTTCGCTGCTGTCGGGACTGGAAGATCTGAACCTGGGCGTCGGCGTGAGTCTGGGCCGGACCGGGGAGCCGATGGGGGAAAGAAACTGCCGAGTCACCGGCGGCATTCAGCTCACGGATTTGGGTGTGGCGAAACTAGTGAAACTGACGAAGCTGCGCCGGCTCGATATCAGCGGCGCCAAAATCACTCCCGCCGGATTGAAAATCTTAAAGAGCCTGCCGCAACTGGAGCGCTTGAGTTTGTGGAATTGCAAGGGGCTGGATGATTCCGCTGCCGCGCAATTCGCCGACGTTCCCAAGCTGACCGATCTCGATCTTTCTTATACGTCGACCGGCGATGCCATGCTGAAGACGCTCGCGGCGCTGCCGAACCTGAAGCTCCTGTACCTGACCGACACCAAAGTGACTCCAGCCGGGGTGACCGCGTTCCGCAAGCAAAAACCCGCCAGTTTCGTCTCTTTCGGACGGCGACCGGCACCGATTCCAATAGCATCCACCGATACAAAAGCGCCAGCCAAACCCAAAGCAGCGGAAGCAGAAGAAGAAAATAAACCATGAATTGGCCGGGAACTCGAACATTCTTATTCTTGACAGCATCGGCATGGATTACCCCAGCGGCTTGGGCGCAGACTCCCGCCACCGATCCAGCATTTTTCGCAACCAAACTGTATCCGGTCCTCGAAGCCGCCCATTGCCGCATCTGCCACACCACCAGTGGCGTCGCTTCCGGCACGCGGGTGCACTTCCCCGAAGCGGACGCCAGTAAAGATCAGATTGAGTTGTTCGGGCTCTCGCTGGCTCCGCTTGTGAACCGGCCCGACGTCTCCCATTCCCTGCTGCTGCAGAAGCCCACGCAACGCATTCCGCATACCGGCGGAGAGCGGATCAAGCCCGGCTCGGAAGAAGAGAAGGTTCTCACGCAGTGGATCCAATTTTTGGCGTCTAACTCCGAGCAGTCGCTGGCCGCCCTGAGAACTAAGTTAGGCGAGACTGCCGGATCGGCCATGCAAGGTCATCTGGTGCGGCGCCTGACCCACAGCCAGTACGACAACACGGTGCGCGATTTGCTCGGCGATTACAGCCGCCCCGCGACGCACTTCCCGCCTGAGGATTACGTGGACGGTTTCAAGAATCAGACGCGTTACCAGGGAATGCCTCCGCTGCTGGTCGACGCTTACAGCACGACAGCCGAGAAGCTTGCAACGAATGCGTTCCGCGCCGGCGACATCAACGGCTTGGTTCCCTGCAAAGCCACCGGGCCGGGGGACATAAAGTGCCGCGACCAGTTTGTTCGCACCTTCGGCGGGCGCGCCTTCCGCCGCCCCTTGCGCGACGACGAGTTTAAGCGTTACGCCGCCGCTTTTAGCGCGCAGGCCACCGCCACGGGTAAGTTCCTGGAGGGAGCGCGAACCGTGGTCGAGGCCATGCTCCAGTCGCCGAATTTCCTGTTCCATCTGGAAGCGGGCCCGGACGGGCACTTAGTGGATTATGACATTGCCAGCCGGCTGTCGTACTTACTGCAGAACACAATGCCCGACAAGCTTCTCATGGAAGCCGCCGCGAAAGGCGAGTTGCGCACTCCGGCGGGACGCGAGAAGGCCGCCCGGCGGCTGCTCGACGACCCGCGCGCGCGCCAGTCGCTGGACGAGTACTTTGATCAATGGCTGCGCTTCGACCGCGTGCTGAATTCATCCAAAGAAGCCAAGCGCTTCCCGGAATTTTCGCTGGAGATGGCCGGCAACATGGTCGAAGAGACCCGGCGATTGCTGGATCATCTGGTGTGGGACAACCAGAACTTCATGGAATTGTTCACCGCCAATTACGCGTACTTGTCCACCGATCTGGCCACGCTTTATAAGTTGCCGCCTCCTTCCGGCGAGTTCGAAATGGTAAAGTTCCCCGCCAATTCCCACCGCGCTGGAATCTTAGGAGAGGCGTCGTTTCTGGCCGCCAACGCCGGACCGACGGAGACCTCGCCCACCGCGCGCGGCATCTTCATCCGCGAACAGTTGCTCTGTCAGAATGTGCCTCCTCCGCCGCCCAATGTGGATACCAATCTTCCAGAGGCCAGCGAGGATAAGCCGCTCACCCGGCGGCAGCGCATGTCCAACCACGAGGCCAATCCCCTTTGCGCTTCTTGTCACCGTCTGATGGACCCCATCGGCTTTGGCCTTGAAAGCTTCGACGCCATCGGCCGCTATCGCGAGCACGAGACAATCCTGATTGAAAGCCCCACCGGCAAGCGTTCCGCCGACAAGAAAATCGACCTGCCCCTCGATACCAACGGCGAGGTTCGCGGAATTCCCGATTCCGCGTTCTCTGACTCGGTGAAATTGGGACAGATTCTTTCCCAGAGCACCGTATGCCAGCAGTGCATGGTGCGCCAGATTTTCCGTTATGCCTACGGCCGCATGGAAACCTCCGCGGACGACGACACCATCCGTCAGTTGTTCGCGTCCTTCCGGGATTCCGGGTTCCACTTCAAAGACTTGTTGATCGGTCTGATAAAAACCCCGGAGTTTTTGGACGGGTTGGACCTTAAGCCGGAACGAGCTAACCTTAAAGCAGTGCCTGCTGTCACTGCGAAAACCGTGAATGTGAGACCTTCCAGTTTGAACATTGAAGCGAGGAGATAACCAATGAAACTCGACAGACGCAAATTCTTACGTGGCATCAGCGCTAGCGGAGCATTAGTAAGGATTGGGCTTCCGCCCCTCGCTGCTATGTTCAACTTCAACGGCACCGCTTATGCCGCGCCGGCCAAGAAGGGCGGTGAAGCCATTGAACCGCGCTTCCTGGTCTGGTTTAACGGCAATGGAATTCCCGAACGGTACTGGATACCCGAAACCACCGGACCGGATTACGAGTTGTCGCCTTGTCTCGCGCCGCTCGAGCCGGTGAAGGACTACGTTCACGTCATCAGCGGCATCGACAACGTCGCCGCGCGGCTCAACGGCCAAGGCAACGGCCACTTCACTGCGCTTTGCGGCTTGATGACCGGCACCGCCTACACCGGGCGCGGCGCGAGCGGCCCATCGATCGACCAGATTCTCGCCGCCAAGATGGGCGCAAAGTCGCGCTTCCATTCCCTCCAGATCGGCGTCGCGCAGGAATCGCACGGTGAGAACGTTCACCGCAACATGAGCTGGGCGGGTTATGATCGTGCCCTGCCGCCCGAAATGATTCCGCAGAATCTGTTTGACCGGCTGTTCGGCAAGAAGGATCAAACCTGGGTCGGGCGCAAGGAGAGCATTCTCGACCTGGTCAGCGGCGACGTCGCCGAACTGAAACCGGCGCTGGGCCATGAAGACCAGATGCGCCTCGACGAACACCTGGCTTCGGTGAGAGATCTGGAACGCGCCATTGCCAGCCTGCCGCCCGACTATGGCAAGAATCTGAAGGAGCCCGAAGACATCTCCGATCTGACGGATTATCCCAAGATCGCGAAAATTCAATCCGACCTGCTGGTTCAGGCCTTCGCTACCAAGCAGACGCGCGTGGCTTCCTACATGCTCACCAAGTGCCAGAGCCTTACCCGCTTCCCCTGGCTGGGACTCTCGGCAAATCGCCATCACGATTACACCCACAACAATGCCGGCTCGCCAGAGCAACAGCGCATCCTGCGCGACATCACGCGCTGGCACGTCGAAGAATTCTCCTACTTCCTGCAGCGCATGAAGGCCGTGCCGGAAGGCGATGGCAACCTGCTGGATCACACCGCTTGCGTCTACTTGCACGAGCATGCCGAAGCCAATCCGCACAAATGCAACGGTCTGGCCATGCTGGTCGCCGGTGGCGGAATCAAGGGTGGCACGCACACGAAGTCGCACAACTCCGTCGGCGATGTTTATCTGACGCTGGCGGACGAAGTTCTCAAAACGCCGCTCGGAAAAGAATTCCCGACCGCCGAAGAAAAGATGAGCGAGCTGATCTAACGGAACGTAAAGCGCTCGGCGCGCAGTTTCTAGCACCAAGCGGCGTCAGCAACGCCCAGCGCCGCTGCGGGTCTGCGTAACTTCCTTGGTAATCTAAACTAGTTGGCGGTGAGCGGGAGAATCGAATGGCAATTAGACAGTGGGTGAAATCGGCGCTGTTGCTGGCGCTCGGCTCGGGGTTGTGCTTTGGTCAAGCTCAAACCAATCCTTTCGCTGGCAATGCTCAGGCTGTGGCGGACGGCAGTAAACTCTTTGCCCAGTCTTGCGCGCCCTGCCACGGCCGGGATGGCACCGGAGGCCAGGGACAGGCCGAGGGGATGCGGCCGCCGGATCTGACACGCGGCGTCTTCAAAGCGGGACGGCAGGACTCGGATTTGTTCCGGGTAATCTCGCAGGGCGTCAGAGGAACCGAGATGCCGTCCTTCTCCTCTCTCGGCAACGATCAGATTTGGCGGCTAGTGACGTTCGTCCGCTCGTTGTCCGCGGTCACGCCAGTACTCGCTGGCGACCCCAAGGCCGGCGAGGCGTTGTTCTGGGGGAAAGGCAATTGCGGTAGTTGTCACCAAATCGGGACCAGAGGTACGAGACTCGGCCCGGATCTCACCCGCGGCGGCCGGCGCAGTAACGCGAAATACCTGCGAGAGTCTATCGTCGATCCCAACGCCGACATCACTCCGGGTTTCGCGATCATCACGGTCGAGACCCGCGACCATCAGAAAATTTCCGGACTGGAACGCTGGCTGGATAACTTCTCGGCCCGCCTGATCGATCAGTCCGGAAATGAGCGCACGTTCCTGCGCGATGAGGTGATTTCCATCGACCGCGAAATGCGCTCGACTATGCCGGACAATTACAGCAAGATGTTCAGTGCGACGGATATCGATAATCTAGTGGCTTACATACAGAAGATGCGAAGCGAGGCGAATTCCCAATGAAGAAGCTCGGCTGGATCTTACTGGCGGCAACTCTCGCCGCCCAAGCGCAAGTGACAGCGCCGGTAACGACAGAAACCCTGACCAAGGCCCAGCAGGACCCCAACTCGTGGCTCTCCTACGGCAAAAACTATTTCGGCTGGCGCTACAGCCCGCTGACTCAGATCACAACCGCCAATGTGGCGCAGCTCGCTCCCGCCTGGATCCTCCCCACCGGCGTGCCCGGCAACAATGAGACCACTCCGCTGGTCAACGGCGACATGATGTATCTCACGGGCCCATCCAACAACGCCTGGGCTGTCGATCTGCTGACCGGCAAGAAAGTCTGGAGCTATTCCGATTACGTACCCTCCGGCTTGGGCCTCTGCTGCGGCACCGTGAACCGCGGGTTCGCCATGCTGGGAGATCGCTTGTTCAAGGTGAACATCCAGTCCACGCTGGTCGCTCTCGAAGCCAAGAGCGGCAAAGTCTTGTGGGAAACCACCATCGACGATTACAAGAAGGGTTATTCCAACACCGCCGCGCCCCTCGTTGTAAAGGATATGGTCGTCGTCGGCACCGCCGGAGCCGAGTGGGGAATTCGCGGCTATATTGACGCCTATGACGCGGCTACCGGCAAGCGCCGCTGGCGTTTCTACACCGTTCCCACCGCCGGAGAGCCCGGCATGGAAACCTGGGGCGGCAACTCATATAAAACCGGCGGGGGTTCCACCTGGATCACCGGCACCTACGATCCCGAGTTGAATCTCATCTATTGGGGCATCGGCAATCCCGGCCCGGATATGGACGGAACGGTGCGGTCGGGTGACAATCTCTACACCTGCGCCATCGTCGCCATCGACGCCGACACCGGCAAGCTGAAATGGTATTTCCAGATGACCCCGCACGACGTCCACGATTGGGACGCGGTAGCCGATCCGGTTCTGGTGGAGGCAACCGTCAATGGAGCCAAAGTTAAAGCGGTAGCCCAGGCCAATCGCAACGGATTTTATTATCTGCTCGACCGCACCACTGGCAAATTCCTCACAGCGAAGGCTTACACGAAGGTCAACTGGGCGGATGGCATCGGCGCGGATGGCCGCCCGATCCTGATCGCCAACCGCGAGCCGACTCCCGAAGGGAATATGACGTGCCCTGGACTAGGCGGCGGCCACAATTGGTCGGCCACGGCCTATAGCCCCAAGACCGGACTGTATTATTTCGGCGCAACCGACGGCTGCCAGTTGTTCACCGTTGAAAAGATGGAATACGTCGAAGGAAAGCAGTACCAGGCCGGCGATGCCCTTGCCGTTCCGAAAGAGCCGAACAGCGGTTCTGTTAATGCAGTCGACCCATCCACGGGAACGCTCAAGTGGAAGCACCCGCTCATGAGCAACCCCTCAGGTTTGCTCGCCACCGCCGGAGGACTGGTTTTCACCGGCGACTCCGATGGCTACATGATGGCGCTCGACGCCCTCACCGGCAAAGTGCTTTGGCATTTCCAGACCGGTGCCGCGATCCGCTCGCCGGCCATCAGCTACACATTCCGCGGCAAGCAATATATTGCAATGGTCTCAGGCCAAAACCTGCTGGCGTTCAAACTGCCCTGATATCTGACAACTCGCGCCGGTTGGTAGGATCAAGTTATGTCTATCCGGCCCGTCAAACGCCTGCTCAAATCCAAGCCCACTCTGGAGGGCGCCGGCGTGCACCTGCGCCGCGCATTCGGCTTCGGAAATACCTCCGAGTTCGACCCATTCCTCCTCCTCGACGACTTTCGCAATGACGTTCCGGACGACTACCTGGCCGGCTTCCCCTGGCATCCGCACCGCGGCATCGAGACCATTACCTACGTGCTGGCAGGAACCGTCGAACATGGCGATAGCCTGGGGAACCGCGGCGCCATCGCCTCCGGCGACGTGCAATGGATGACCGCCGGCAGCGGCATCATCCATCAGGAAATGCCGAAAGGCGATCCGGCCGGCCAGATGCACGGCTTCCAATTGTGGGGGAATCTCCCTTCCACTTTGAAGATGACCCCGCCGCGCTATCAGGAAGTGAAGGCGCCGGACATCCCCGAAGTTACCGACGACGACGGCACTCACGTCCGCATCGTCTGCGGAAGTTTTTGGGGCAAAAAGGGGCCCGTCGATGGCGTTGCGGCCGATCCTGTCTATCTGGATGTGTCCATCGGGCCGGGACGAAGGAAGACTCTGCCGGTTGAGACCACTCGCCACGCCTTCGCTTACGTGTTCGCGGGCTCCGGTAAATTCTGCAATGCGTCCGGTCCGCTTACGGTGCCAACCGAGGGCGTTGGCTGGCTCGATACCGCGCCGCCGTCGGAGGCCGACAATCGCTCGCTCGTCGTTTTTGACAGGGGCGATGAGGTGGAAGTCCAGGCGGGCATGGACGGCATTCGGTTCCTGCTGGTCTCCGGCAAGCCGCTCAATGAGCCAGTAGCCTGGTACGGCCCCATCGTCATGAACACGCAAAAGCAATTACAAGAGGCCTTCGAGGAGCTTGAGAAGGGCACCTTTTTAAAGAAATAACTCGCGAGTCAAGGACGTCCCGCGACCCTGCAAGATACTCTCCCAAAGACCGCCACTTGGCGCTCTCCAAATCGATCCGATTGGTATATACTCTTTGACGGCCCTGCGCGCCCGAAAGGGCTTTAAGCGAGCGGCGTGCCGAAAGGAAAACCAGTAATATGAACCACCGTAGAATGTTGGCCGCGTTGCCGGCGATGCTGCTGACGCTGACTGGCCTGGCGATGGCGGCCGATACCGACGCCATCAATCTCCTCAAGAGCACGGGCGCGCTTGACCGGCTCGCCAAAGAATCCGGCGTGTACAACGCTTCCAGCACCGGCAAGACCCCGGGCTTCATTGTCGACCCGTCGTTTCCGCAGCGGCTGCCGCACAACTGGATGATCGGCCAGGTAGGCGGTCTCTATGTCGACAAGCATGACCATATCTGGATCTACCAGCGGCCGCGCACCCTGACCAACGA
>DATJEI010000033.1:0-2704 GCA_035496735.1 Bryobacteraceae bacterium
AATAGAACCACGATGCCGGATGAAAACACCACCGCCTGCAAAATCCCGCCGCGCTGGTTCAGGAAAAAAGAAACCGTGATGGGGATCATCGGGAACACGCAGGGAGTGAAGATTGCGGCCAGGCCGAGCCCGAAGGCGGTGATCAGAAATGCGAGCAAGCCGCTGGCGTTGGGCGCGGCCGGCGAGCCCGCAGAACCCGGGGTCGAGCCCGCC
Source organism: Bryobacteraceae bacterium (assembly GCA_035496735.1). Lineage (GTDB taxonomy): Bacteria > Acidobacteriota > Terriglobia > Bryobacterales > Bryobacteraceae > Palsa-187. The sequence goes on from DATJEI010000033.1 coordinate 214, forward strand.
CCGGCGCTCGTAACCTTTACCGCCACGGCGCCGGGTTTGATTTCCGTATATCCAGCCGGGACAACATACGCAGCCCGCGCAGCAGCAGCCGGATCAATGGTCATCGTAAACGAAACCGTCTTCTTTCGCGGAGGCAAACACTGCCGGTCGTTACACGCTTGATAGCGCACTTGCGCGGTCAGTTCAATCGCGCCCTTGGCATCCGGCGCCAGCTCCGCCGTGAGCGGCAAATCAACTTCCTTCTCGAAAGTTTCCGTATCGAGGTTGAAATTCTTATCGAGCTGCCGAATCGGCGGCGGCTGATAGAGTTTCGATCCCTTTACAGCGGGGTTCTCCGCCAGCGCCGCGGTAGTCGGAATCGGACCGCCCGCCGGCGTCGTCAGCGAGTAAAGATGCCAGCCTTCCTGAAATGTCGCCTTCAAATGAAGCGGCACGGTTGCGCCGGGAGGCGCCTTGGCGACTTCCGAAGTAAGGGTCCATTGGATCGGGTCGAGTTTTTGGCCGTATACGGCGGCGAGGGCCGCCACCAGGCCAAACGCGAGGCTTAATACCCGTTTCATTGCACTGCGACTTTTTTCGCCGCGCTGCGATCCAGCTCCGCTTCTATTTTCTCATTAATCCTGCTATGCGCAAACTCCGACGCCACCCGGATCGCGTTCTTAATGGCGTTGGCGTTGGAGCGTCCGTGGCAAATAATGCTCACACCTTTGACACCCAGCAGCGGGGCGCCGCCGTACTCGGCATAATCCACGCGTTTGCGGAAGTCGCGGTAGGCTTCCTTCGAGAGCACGTAGCCGAGCTTGCGCGTCACGGTGGCTTCGAGCGACTCGCGCAGCATGCTTTGCAGCATCTCGACCAAGCCTTCGCTCACCTTCAGCGCGACGTTGCCGATGAAGCCGTCGCACACCACAACGTCGGCAAGGCCGGAGTAGATGTCGCGACCCTCGACGTTGCCGATGAAATGCAGCGGCAGGGATTTGAGCAGCGGAGTAGCGGCGCGAGTAAGATCGTTACCCTTATGCTCTTCCTCGCCGATCGACAGCAGCCCCACCCGCGGAGACCGGATGTGGAAAATGTAGCGCGAATAGATCTCACCCATCACGCCGAACTGCGCCAGCATGGCCGGAGTGGAATCGACGTTGGCTCCCACGTCCACCACTACCACGGGCGTTCCCTTGAGCGTGGGAAAGGCCGATGCGAGCGCCGGACGCTGCACTCCGCGAATCATCCCCTGCACCATTTTGGCGATGGCCATCACCGCGCCAGTGTTGCCCGCCGACACGAAACCATTCGCCTCGCCATCGCGCACCAGGCGCGCCGCCACATGGATCGAGGAGTTCTTCTTGGTGCGCACCACCTTGGCGGCCGAATCCTCCATGGTGATGACTTCCGCGGCGTGGCGGATTTCAATGGGCAAGGAATCGGAGGGGGTATGTTTAGCGAGTTCCTGGCGGACCACGTCTTCCTGGCCCACCAGAATCACTCGCAAACCTAGCTCAGATGCGGCGCGAATCCCTCCTTCGACCTCCGCTTTAGGGGCGTTGTCGCCCCCCATTGCGTCTACCGCAATCGTCAGCATGGGGGCGCGCGGCGCTATTCTTCGACAACTTCTACGACTTCGCGGCCTTTATATTTTCCACAGCGCGGGCAGACCCGGTGCGGCAGTTTGGGTTCGTGGCAACTAGGGCACTCGGAGAGCACCGAGCGGGTCAGGGAATCGTGAGTGCGGCGCGCGGAGGTGCGGCGCTTGGAATGACGTCGTTTTGGATTGGGCACGTTCTTCTACCTTTTTAAGATTTCAAACTCTTGAGCGCCGCCCAGCGGTCGTCGGTTGTTTCCGCGTGGCACTGGCACTCTTTTTGGTTCCGGTTCTGCCCGCAGATCGGGCAAATTCCCTTGCAGGACTCCCTGCAAACCCGCTGCATGGGCAGCGTCAGCAAAATAAACTCGCGCAGGACGTCGTTTAATTCGACGCCGTCGCCTTCATAGAAACCCATTTCGGCTTCGCCGCTATCGATCTCTTTTTCGTCGCCGTATCCTTCGGCCACCGGCCTATAATACAACGCGAAATCGGCATCGATGGGGAAGCGCGCCGGTTCCAAGCAGCGGTCACAATCGGCTGCCATTTCAACGATCAGGTGGCCGGACACCTTGATTTCGGCGTCCGATCCCAACACCAGCTCGGCTTTTCCCTGCGCGCGCAGCGGGCCGGCCTGGTGCAGATTGGTGTCTTTATCCTTCGCTCCCAGTTGAAAATCAATGTCACCCGGCGCGATTTCGACATCGAAACGGCCAGCGCGGACATCCAGGTCCCGAAGATGAAAAAACACGGCGAACTCCTGCCCCAGGGCACACACTCCGGGGTACCGGGGCGGACCGAGCAAAGTATCAGTATATCAAGGTGCTGGGACTGGCGGGTGGTGTCTCACGAAATCCCGGCCCTGTAAGGCTCAGGACTCATCATCTATCGGGGTGCGTCAACCCACTTTTC
>DATJEI010000034.1:0-7011 GCA_035496735.1 Bryobacteraceae bacterium
TGACTTAAACGGCGGTGGAGAGAATGTTGGCGCGCGGCGCACTTGATTGACGTGATCCTAAAACCTGTAGCCCGAACCCTTGCGGCTATCTTGACCGCCGCTCTGGCTTACGGGGCGGACGCTCCGTCGATTCTGACGATACGAGTGGCGGAGGGCGATGGCGCCGCGTACGTGATTGGCTCGCGCGCGACCCGCGGACTGACGGTGCTGGTGACGGACGAAACCGGCCGGCCGGTGGAGGGAGCGACGGTGAGCTTCACTTTGCCGGCGGAGGGTCCCGGGGGCGTGTTCGGCACCGGTGGACGAACCGAGATTGCGGCGACTCGTGCCGACGGGCGCGCGGCCGTGTGGGGCATGCAGTGGAACCGCACGGTCGGACCGTTCGAGATCCGCATCACCGCAGTGAAGGGCCAGGCGCGCGCGGTCGTGGTGAGTTCACAGTCTTTGAACAACGTAGCGGAAGTCAGGGCCGCCGCTCCCGGGAAGAGTCACGCCGGGCGGGGCGGGCGCAAACTTCTATGGATCTCGCTAGTAGTAGCGGGAGCCGCCGCAGCGGGAATGGCCGGAGTCGCGGCCCGGAACACCGGCTCCGCGGCCGCCAGTTCGGTGACGTCTTTGAAGATCGGCACACCGACCATCAGTTTGGGGCCGCAATGAGGATCTTCTTGTTTGGCCTCTTACTTAGCGTGATGAGTGCGTGCGCATGGGCGCAGATTGAGGTTCCGCAGATCGGAATCATGCTGGATGTGAATGGACGCGCGCGGCCCGTTTCTGGAGCGCCTGCTGCAGCGGTGGTTGGGACGCCTTGGTTTGACGGAACAGTCATTTCGCTGGCATGCTCGGCGGAAGGATGCGTCGCCAAGACGGAGTCGGCGGTGTTCACTCCGGCGGGTGTGGTGGTGGATGCGCCGCCCGGCGCCGCGATCATTGCGCTTGATGCTTCCTCACCGGGCGCAGCCTACGTGTATTTCGTCGAGAGCGGCACGCTCGCCCGCTGGACCGGAAGCCAATTGGTCGCGATGAATTTCGCGCCGGAGGGAGACGTGCTTTCGCTCAGAGCAGTCGCCGGCGGCTTCGAATACGCGGCGGAGCGCGACGGCGAAGTCTGGACCGGCAGTAAGAGCCTGGGGGCTGCGAATTCCGTCCTCTTGTTGGACGGCGGGGGCATGCTGCTCGCAAGCGGCGGCCAGGTGCGCCTGCTGCGGGCCGATGGCACGGAACTGGATTTTGCGGTAACGGGCGGTAGCGATTTCGTAGGCGGCTTCATCCGCATGAGCGACCGGTATGTGCAGGTGATCACCGACGCCGGCATGTGGGCGCTGGACACAGAGCCGGGCCATGAACAAATCTTCTTGCTCCCAGGAGTGTCGGATTGAAGACGCAATTGCTGTGCCTGCTGGCGCTCGCGGCGGGGGTGCTCGAAGCACAAGTCGCGCTGTACTCGCTGAACGGCATTGCGCCATCGCCGCTAGGCTCGGTCTATGGCTATGGACAAGTGGCCGCCGGTGATTCGATGATTGTGCGTTTTCGTGCGCTGAATACCGGAACCGCGTCCGTCACCATCACGTGCCTGAACGTCAAGAACACGACAGGCGCCGGATTTTCTATTGTCAATAGTTCGTCGACGCCATTCGTGGTCGCGGCTGGACAACCGATGGATTTCTTCGTGGGCTTTTCCGCCACCGCCATCACCAGCTATGCCGCAACCCTGCAGGTGGGTACCGGCACCGCCACCGATGCGTGCGGCGGAACCATCGAAAGCGCGATTTTGCTGGCCACCGTGGTGCCGGCTCCCATCTTGAGCGTGGCCGCGCCCTGCACTGGGCCCGACGCCAACAGGAATATTAGCTTCGGACGTATTGCGCAGGCGACGCAGGAGTCCTGCACGCTTTCGATCCTGAATCCGTTTCCGCAGGCTCTCACGGTGTCACCTTTGCTGGTGACCGGGGCGGCGTTTACTACTACGTCTGGAAATGCCGTCACGATTGCCGCCGGGCAGTCGGCTTCTTTCACGATTCAATTCAACCCTGCGACGGGTTCCGCCTTCTCGGGGACGCTCACGATCGGCACGCGGATCTATACGCTGGTCGGCACCGGATTCTCTCCGCCACTGTCTTCTCTGGTCTGGAACTTCGACAGCACCAGGATCGCAAGCGGGGAACAACACAGGCTGAGTCTGGGACTTTCCGCTCCGGCGACGGTGACGGCCGCGGGGACGATGACTCTCACCTTCAGCCCGTCAGTAAAGACCGTGACTGGGGACGCCGCGGTCCGATTCGTCACCACTTCCACGCGGGTTGCATCCTTCGCGGTTAGCGTGGGCGCTACCGCGATCACGCTAAATGGGCAACCGAACATTGTGTTTTCGACAGGGACTACGGCGGGCACCATCACGTTCACGGTGGACTCCGGAATTTACGGACTCTCCGGCAGTCCGGCGGCTTCCATCACCACGGCACCGGCGCCCATCGTACTCGCGTCGGCTGCAGCGACCAGGCGGGCGAATGAATTGGATGTGGTGATTTCGGGATTCGACAATACTTATTCGATCGGCGGAATGTCCTTCTCTTTCGTGGACCGCAGTGGTGCGCCGATTGCGTCCATCCCGTCTGATTTCGGTACGGACTTTCAAACTTTCTTTAGAGGACAAACGGGCAGTTCGTTCCTGATGCGCGTGTCCTTTCCGGTCACGGGCGATGTCAGCCAAGTGGGTGGGGTCACGGTGGTGCTGAATAACTCGGCGGGCGTGGCAACCACGCCAAGTTTGAAGTTTCCCTAGACTGAAATGGATGACTCCCGTGGCGCTGACCATCGCGGGCTCGGATCCGAGCGGTGGGGCGGGCCTCCAGGCCGACCTTAAAACTTTTCACCGCTTTGGCGTCTATGGAGAAGCGGCGGCTACGCTGATCACGGTGCAAAATACGCGTGGCGTGCTGCGGGTTTCGATACTTGATGCGGGTCTGGTGGCGGCGCAAATTCAAGCGGTCATCGAAGACATTCCTCCGCAGGCCGCGAAAGTGGGAGCGCTAGGCTCGCGCGAAGTGGTGGAAGCGGTCGCGCGGGAAGCGGAGCAGTTTTCATTTCCGTTGGTTGTCGATCCGGTGATGATCAGCAAGCACGGCTCGCGGTTGCTCGACTTGGACGCCATGCGCGCTTTGGTCGAGCGCCTGATCCCGCGAGCCTTCCTGCTGACGCCGAATCTGGACGAAGCCGCGGCACTGGTGGGCTTTGCGGTTGAAGATCGTGAGGCGATGGTGCGGGCGGCCGAGAAACTGGCGTCGCTGGGAGCCGCCAATGTTCTGGTGAAAGGCGGACACCTGCGCGGGGATGCGCTGGATATTCTTCGCCTGGCCGGCGGACAGATCCGGCAATTCACCGCGCCGCGGATCGAGACCCGGCACACACACGGCAGCGGATGCACCTATTCGGCAGCCATCACGGCGGAATTGGCGAAGGGAACGGCGCTGGCCGATGCGGTAGAGCGCGCCAAGGCCTTCATCACGGAAGCCATCCGCACCGCGCCTGGACTCGGGGCCGGCGAGGGGCCCCTGAATCATCACGCATGAACTGAGATTGTGGGTCGCGGCGGGCTACTAGTTCATGAGTGATACCCGAAGCTGTCGATCATTTCATCCTGTGGTGGGTGGCGCCGCTGGCGGCGATCTTCCTGGTGAGCGGGCTGGACGATCTGGGGGTCGATCTGGCTTGGGTCTGCGCCTGGGTTGCTGACCGATGCACCGTCTCGCGCCGAGCGGCACGGCGGCTTCCGGAGGTGGCGCCCCGGCCGATTGCTATCCTGGTGCCGCTGTGGCACGAGCACGGCGTGATCGCGCGCATGCTGGAGCATAACCTCGCGGCGATCCGCTATCCCAGCTACCACATCTTTGCCGGCATTTATGCAAACGACGCGCTCACGGAGGAAGCCGTCGCTTCCATCTCCGAGCGGTTCTCCAATGTGCACCTTGCGGTGTGTCCGCATGACGGACCAACCTCAAAGGCGGATTGCCTCAACTGGATCTACCAGCACGTGGGGCTGTACGAGGAGCAAAATGACATCGCCTTCGACATCATCGTTACACATGACGCGGAGGATCTAATTCATCCCGAAGAGCTGCGCTGGATCAATGCTTACGCCAACCGCTTCGACTTCATCCAGATTCCGGTGCTGGCGCTAGCGACGCCTTTCTGGTCCTTGACGCATGGCGTGTATTGCGATGAGTTTGCCGAAAACCATTTACGCGACATGGTGGTGCGCTCGACATTCGGCTGCTTCGTTCCGGGCGCGGGAGTCGGCACGGGATACCGGCGCGAGGCGCTGGAGGCGCTGGCTCGCGTTTCCTCAAACCGCGTGTTCGAACCGGCGGCGCTCACGGAAGATTACGAAAGCGGGCTGCGGCTTCACCGCCTGGGTTGCCGGCAGGTGTTCGTTCCCATCACGCGCCTCGGTAAAGGAGGACGCGATTTCATGGCGGTGCGCGAGTACTTTCCTAAACAGTGGGGCACGGCGCTGCGCCAGAGGACGCGGTGGGTTACGGGAATCGCGCTGCAGGGCTGGGAGCGCTTCGGATGGGCCGGAAGCTATAGCGAGATTTATTGGTTTTGGCGTGACCGCAAGGGATTGGTGAGTAGTCCGCTGGGCTTTATCGCGAATGCGGTGTTTGTTTACGGCCTGGCGACGGCGATGTGGACCCGGCTGACGCCGCTCGCGATTGAGATCACTTCGATTACGCTGGCGTTTCAGATTTTGCGAATGGCGATTCGGATGACGTGTGTCGCGCATGTGTATGGGATGGTATTCGCTCTGGGATCGCCCCTGCGCTTGCCCTACGCTAATCTGCTGAACGCGGCGGCGACGGTCCGGGCGGTAGCGCACTACCTTTATGCACGGATGCTGGGGATTCCGCTGCGCTGGGTCAAGACCGAGCATTCGTACCCGACCCGCGCGGCGTTGCTGGTCCATAAGCGGCCGTTGGCTGAAATTCTGGTCGGGTCGGGCCATCTGAACGCCGCTACTCTGCACAGCGCGTTGGCCGACTGTCCGGAGGGGACTCGTCTCGGCGAATTTCTGGTGGCGAGCGGCGCACTGAAAGAGGATGCGTTGTATGCGGCGCTCAGCTTGCAACAGGGGTTGCCGGTAGTGCACGTGGAGGTTGACCAAGTGGCGCTTCGCGTGGCGCGGGCGCTGCCGGAACGGGTGATTCGGGAGTGGCGCGTGCTGCCGTTCCAGGTGGCCGAGGGCTCGCTGCTGCTGGCGAGTCCGGAACTGCCTACGCCCGAGCGGACGGCCGCTATCCGGTCTTTCACCGGGCTCGAAATACGCTTTCACCTGGTGACTCCATCGGAATACCAGCACCTGGTGGACGCGTTACTCTAACCTCAAGAGACGCTATGACCGATCGCTTGCAAGCTGCCGCCCTGGCGGCCCGCGAAAACGCGCATGCCCCTTACTCGAAATTCCGCGTAGGCGCGGCGCTCGAAGACGCGGGCGGCCGCGTGCATACGGGCTGCAATATCGAGAACGCGACCTACGGATTGACACTCTGCGCAGAGCGTGTGGCCGTCTGCAAGGCGATTTCAGAAGGCGCGCGCGAGTTCCGGCGCATTGCCATCGCAGCCGATACCGAGATGCTGACGCCCCCCTGTGGGGCGTGCCGCCAGATCTTGTGGGAGTTCTGCGGCGATATCGAAATCGTGCTGCTGAACTCGCGCGGCAAGAGCGAAGTGATGCGGCTCAAAGAGCTGTTCCCGAGGGCGTTCGATGCGTCATTTTTGTAGTTTCTTTTGGTTGGTGAGCGCCCAGGTTGTGTGGGCGCAAGCGCCCGCACCCGTTGACGCCATCTGGAGCGCGCGCTGGGTGGTCACGATGGATGCGCAGCGGCGCGTGATCGAGAACGGCGCCGTCGCGGTGGCTGGCGACCACATTGTCGACGTAAGCTCGCGCGCCGATATCGACCGGCGCTACAGCGCACGGCACAGGCTCGACCGCGCAGACGCTATCCTGGCACCGGGCCTGATCAATACGCATACCCACGCGGCCATGTCGCTTTTCCGCGGTCTCGCGGACGATATGAATCTGCAGGAATGGCTCACTAAATTTATTTTTCCCGCGGAGGCCAAGAACGTCGACCGCGAGTTCGTACGCTGGGGAACGCGGCTGGCGCTGCTCGAAATGGCGCTTTCGGGCACCACCACTTACGCGGACATGTACTATTTCGAAGACACGGTGGCCGAGGTCACCAAGCAGGCCGGCCTACGCGGCGTGTTGGGGGAAACCGTGATCGGCTTTCCGGCGCCGGATTACAAGACGCCGCAGGCCGCACTGGCCGTCACCGAGCAGTTTTTCAAGCAGTACGCCAGCGATCCGCTGATCGTGCCAGCGGTGGCTCCGCACGCCATCTATACAGTTCCTAACGATGTCCTGCAGGCGGCTCGCGCCCTCGCCAACCGCTACCGGAAGCCGATGGAGATTCACCTCTCCGAGACCAAAACCGAGAATGACGAATCACTTGCCCAGCGGCATATGACGCCTACGGCAGCGCTCGACTCGCTGGGTGTGCTCAACGGTTGGACGCTGGCAGTGCACGGCGTGTGGCTTAGCGATGCCGATTTGGCGATTCTCAAGCGCCGCGATACTGGCCTGGCGCACAATCCATCGAGCAATATGAAGCTTGCGAGCGGAGTCGCGCGGGTGGGAAAGATCCTGAGCCTTGGCATTCCGATGGGACTGGGCACCGATGGCGTAGCGGGCTCCAACAACGACCACAACATGATGGAAGAGATGGACCTGGCCGCGAAGCTGCAGAAGGTGACGACCGGAGATCCGCGAGCCCTGCCGGCCGAGCAGGCCGTCGAGATGGCTACCATTAACGGCGCGCGGGCCTTGCATATGGCAAAGCTGATCGGTTCGCTCGAAAAGAACAAACGCGCCGACATGATCACGATCAGCCTGGCCGGGGCTCACGCCGTACCGCTTTACAACGTCTACTCGCAGATAGTCTACGCGCTGAAGGG
>DATJEI010000035.1:0-4186 GCA_035496735.1 Bryobacteraceae bacterium
GGGCTGCGACACATTTATTCAACTGGTGGGTGTGGCGCACCCCAGCCCGGCGAAAGCCAAGGAGTTTGTTGCGATCGATCAACGGTCGGGGCAGGAGGCGATTCGCGCGGCCCGGCGTGTCGGCATCGCGCATTTTATTTATGTGAGCGTGGCGCATCCGGCTCCGGCGATGCGAGACTACATCGCGGCACGCAGCGCCTGTGAGAAGGAATTAGAGGCGAGCGGGCTCAACGCCACGATCCTGCGGCCGTGGTACGTGCTGGGTCCGGGGCATCGCTGGCCCTATGCGCTGGTCCCGTTCTACTGGCTCGCGGAACGAATTCCTTCCACTCGTGAAGGCGCGCGGAGGCTGGGGCTGGTCACCGTGGGACAGATGCTGCGGGCGCTGGCGGGGGCGGTGGAGTGTCCGCCTACCGGCGTAAACGTAATTGAAGTGCCCGCTATTCGAGCGGCGAAATAGCGGCGCAGAGCGTTGCCCGGCTAGCACCGCTCCGAACGGCCGCGCTTATGAATGCGCGTTAGAAAAACAGCTTCATCGAAAACTGCAGGATACGCGGATCGAAAGCGCTTTGAATCCTTCCGAAAGTAGGGGAGCCCAGGTTATTCGAAAACGTTGTGTACGCCGATATTGTACCGGCCGGCGAAATCGCTCCCACGAAGTTCGTGTGATTGAAGACATTAAACGCGTCCATGCGCGCCTGCAGGCTGAAGCGCTCCGTGACCCGGAAGAGCCGGCTGAGAGCGACGTCAAAGTTCACATTGTGCGGTCCGCGCACGGAGTTGCGTCCAAGATTGCCGTAAGTGCCCAGCGCATTGGGTAGAAACGCATCCTTGGTTACGTACTGCACGCAGGGCGTGCGGCCGTTATTGCACACTGGATTGGGCGCAAAGACGTTCGAAAGAACCTGATTGGGGCGGTCGTTATTGCCGTTATTGATACCGGCTAAAGAGTTGTCCTTGCCAGTGATGATATTGACGGGCTGGCCGCTCGCGACATGGACCAGCGGCGCAATCTGCCAATCGCTCAGCAGGCGATTCATCCACCGGCTTCCGCGTTTCATCGAACTGGTGGCTACCAGCGTGGTGTTGAAGTTGTGGCGGGTATCAAACACGCAGGGTCCCCATTCGGCATGCCGGTTGAAACGTTGCGAGTTGTTTGGAGCGGCAAGGGCGGCGCCGAAATCCGCGTCGGAAATGCAGTAAGAGTCGGTGTAGTTAGCATTGAACGTGAAGCTGTTGCTTAAGCGATGCTGCACCGACAGGAGCAGGCCATTATAGTGCGCGACCGCTCCATCATCCGAAGTGTTGATGCTCCCGTAGGCTGCGCCCAGAGTGGGGTTCGCCAGGTAAAGGACTCTGCGCTGGTTGGTGTTGGAAGTGGTGGAACTCGATCCCAAATAGATCGCGGGGTTGATTTCGCCGCCGTTGCCCCAGAGGTGAGTGGTCTTGTTGCCCAAATAACTCACCGAGGCCATCCAGGTGCCGATTTGGCGCTGATAGGTGACGTTCCAATTGGCCACATATGTAGGCTTGGGATCGACGGGCATGTTCACATAGACTCCCGCAGTCGGGAAGAAAACCTTCCCGTTCTGGGGAAATGGATTTCCTCCCGGATAACCTTTCCAAGGATCCGAAAGTCCCCCGACGGGATTCGGCACATCCAGCAGCGTGCCTACCGGAGCGTTGGTGGTCTCCCGCTCGTTGTACCAGGTCTCCGCCACGTCGTAGAGGATTCCACCACCGATGCGAAGGGTGTCGCGACCGTCTCCGTGCGGATTCCATACGATTCCCAGGCGCGGGGCAAAATTCATCCATTTGCCGTTCCACATGGCATCCGGAATCCCGGCATCGCCTTTAAAAAATAGTCCGGCGGGCGCGGTCGGATAAACCGTGCTGTGCCGGCCGGCATAGAAGCCCGCGAGGCTGAAGGAGGTGCCACGCCCGTATTTGTCGGGATCCGAGAATGTCGGCTCCCAGCGGACGCCGTAGTTCAGCGTCAGTCGGGAGGACAGCTTGAAGGTATCTTGCGCGTAAAAGCTCATAATCCAGGAGCGCAGGTCGTTGGGAGTGGCGTTGGTCTGGTTGAAATCGTTGGGCGCCCCAAGCATGAAGTCGGCCAGAGGAACGTTGGTGCGGGAGCCATTAAACGTAAAATTTCCGTTCTCTTGGAAGCCCGAGATGGTATTGTTCTGCACCCGCACGAGGTTAAACCCAAATGCCATCTGATGCCGGCCGCGGATCACATCGACGTCGTCGGCCACCTCGCATTGACATTGAAATGTCCGGGGGCGCAGGTTCCACAAAAGGTGCTGAATCCGCCGGTAACCGAGAACAGCAGGAAGTTGGGAACGGCGCTATACATATTGACTCCCAGCAGGGTGGGGTTGATTGGAATATCGGTCGGCCCGCGGTCATCGCGCCGGCGGTTGAAAGTGGCGTGAAACGAGTTCAGCGTCCCGGGGCCGAAGACGTAGTTGTCGCCCACAGTCAAAGACTGCGCCATTTCGAGGTTGCCCGCCTGTGTAGTGGTCAGCACATTCTTGCCGTCATAGGTGGCTGGATTTTTGTAGGCATCCACGAAATACCTTCCAAAAAGAGTGTGTTTGGAGTTCTGCAGCCAGTCCACGCGTCCGATATATTGGTTCTCGTCTCCGGTTACGGGAATCCCATAGGTGACGTTGCCGCATTGGTCAGCCCCGCTTATCGGCAGATATTGCGTCGCGGTCTTTACGGCTACGGCGTTGAGCATCCCTACGGGAACCTGATTCCCCGGGAACGGCGCCTTGGTGGTTGGGTCCACCACATTGACATTGGCGCCCTGGCACGCGGCAATCGCGCTGAAGTTCCCCGCTAGCATGGCCGAAGTCGGGATGCGCGTAGACGTCGACGGCGGGTTAGAGCGGTTAATCGTTCCCTGATACCCGCCAAAGAAAAACAGCTTGTCGCGGATAATCCTGCCGCCGATGGTGCCACCGAATTGATTTCGCTTCAGGCTGTCGCGCGTGAGAGCGAAAAAGTTGCGGGCGTTTAGATCGCCGTTCCGCAGGTACTCGAACAAGTCGCCATGGAAGGCGTTCGACCCGGATTTGGTAACCACGTTGACGGTGGCACCGGGATGGATGCCGAAACGCGACGATACGGCGCTGGTTTCAACGCTGAACTCCTGCAGGGCGTCCGGAAACGGGAAGGGAAGATTGACGTTCGACATGGCGTCGGTGTTGTCGCCGCCGTCCAGCAGGTACGCAGTGCCGTTGCCCTGACCGCCGGCCACAGAAATCCGGGTGGAACTGTAGAAGGTCTTGCTGCCGGTGTCTCCGGCGTCGCCATAGGAGGCAGCCCCCAGGCTCAAAATCAGCTGGGTCGCCTGACGGCCGTTCAGCGGCAAATCGTTGATGCCCCGCTGATCGACGACCGACGAAATTGAGTTTTCCTTGGTCTCCACCATACTCGCGGTGGCGCTCACTTCCACCTTTTCGGAGAGCGAGCCCACCTGCATTGGCACGTTGATCTGAACGTTATTGTTGACCTGCAGCACAATGCCGGTTTGTGCGTAGTCCTTAAATCCGGAGACTGTTACTTCCAGCCGATAGGGGCCCACGGGAAGGCCGGGAAGCACATACTGGCCCTGTGCATCGGTGACCGTGGTGTGCACAGCTTGCTTTTCGGTCTCAATCATCCGGACCTGCGCGTTTGCAATGGCGCCGCCACTGGGATCGGTTACATTGCCGCTGACCTGCGCGATCGCGACGGCTTGGGCCCTGGCGGAGCTGGGCAGCGCCAGCCAAGACAGGATAAACATCGACAATAGGAATAAGCCGACAAACGTCGACCGAGACTGTTTGGTCATAAATTTCCCCCTGCAAGCACTTGCCTGACGATGGCGCTAGACCGCTTCGAGTAATTCCAAGCGCACTCCGGCAGGGTGTCAATCAGATTGTGTGACATCGAGTTAGGTCAAAATGAATAAGATTTCACAAACGATGCGGTGTAATAAACAGTATTTTCAACGTGCCCGGGTGGCGAAATGGGCAGACGCAAGGGGCTAAAAAGTCCGTTGGGGTCAGCCGTGTTTCGTGCTACCTTGTTTATGCCATGCGGGCGTGGCGGAATCGGCAGACGCATCGGACTTAAGCGAAAACTTGAGTGCCCGCCGGGAAACCGGCGGAACAGAACTGCTCAAAGTCGG
>DATJEI010000036.1:0-11417 GCA_035496735.1 Bryobacteraceae bacterium
GCGGATGCGAAATCGCTACCGTTAATAGTTCATCGCAGGGACGTTCAATGCCGGTGTTTCCGCGCAGGGACTAGCGGCAACCGCTAAAACAAAAGGGCCGAATTACTCCGGCCTTTTTGCGTCCTGATCGCCTGACGCGAAATGATCACTTGGGTGTCACATGGATCAGGGCGCCCGGATTGGCGTCTTCCAGCATCCACAGCGAGCCATCGGGGCCTTGTTCCACATCGCGGATGCGGTGACCCACGTCCCAGCGCTCGGCGGTTTTGGCCCCGCCATGGCCGTCAAAGACGATACGGTTGAGCGTCATGGTCGACAGGCCGCTGATGAAGCCGCTGCCATTCCATTGCGGGAAGGTCTGGGTGCCGTGGTAGAACATCAGGTTGCCCGGCGCGATCACCGGCACCCAGTAGATCACCGGCATCGTCAGGTCGGGCCGCGTGTCGGGATTGGGAATGGGTACGCCATTATAGTTCTGGCCAAAGGAGACCAGCGGCCAGCCATAATTCTTGCCCTTCTCGATCAGGTTCAGCTCGTCGCCGCCGCGCGGGCCATGCTCCACCTCCCACAATTCGCCGGTGGGCGAAAACGCCATGCCATAAGGCGTGCGAAAGCCGCTAGCCCAGGTTTCAGCCGGCGTCTCGTTAGGACCGGGAAAGACATAAGTGCTTACCACTTTCGCGGTCTTAGCGGCTTCGGTATCACGAGGCGGATCGATCAGGGGAATGGAGGTGGCGCCGGTCTTGCCGAAGCTGGGATTGCCGGGAGCGGGTTTGCCGTCCAACGTCAGACGCAGGATTTTGCCCTCGGGCTGGCTTGGATCCTGGGCGGGGGTGAAGCGCTGACGGTCTCCAACCGTGAGGAACAAATATTGGCCGTCGGGCGAGAAGGCGATCTGCCCGCCTTCCTGTCCGCCCTTGCCCTTGGGCATCTGGTGCCACAGAACTTCGAAGTTTTGCAGCCGAGCCGTAGTGGGGGTGATGTTCAGCTTGGCGCGGGCCAGAGCCAAGCCGCCGCCATAATCACCCGGCTCGACATAGGTGAGATAGATACTCTGATCGGTCGCATAATGGGGCGAGAGGAAAACGCCAAGCATGCCGTTCTGTCCCTGCCAGTAGACTGGGGGCGTACCGCCCACCGGGATCTTCTGCCCCTGCTGGGTCACCAGCCAAACGGGCCCGACCTTTTCGGTGATCAGCATGCGGCCATCGGGCAGGAAGGCCAGCCGCCAGGGCAGTTCAAACGTGGCCACCGTGGTCATGGTGAAGGGCAGGCTGGCTTCGGACTTCTGTGCGCCCGCATTGACCTGAGCCCAGGCCGCCGCCGACGCCAGAGAGAGAAGCAACGCCGCTTTCGCCGATTTCATCGTCATTTCCGGTTATTTCTCCTTGCTTCTTTATGCTAGCAGTCAGGACCAGATGAACGCCGCTGCTTTTCGGCCACCCATCCTCCTCCCGAGATCTAGTCCACGGTAGCAATTCCGGTGGCTGTTCGGGTGAAACGCGCAACCACAGGATGGTCGACTGTTGCGGCGCCTCTTGTCGCCGGCTCCTTCATCAGCCTTGCGATGGACGATATGATCTACCTGCCTCCCGCTTCACGCCCCGTGTGAGCCAGCGCCACGGTCTCGGCCGGTTGTGTAAAGAAGCGCCAAACTTCCGCTGGAGCGTCGATATCCGTGCTGGTCGGTCCCAGGATCCTAGGCTGGCGAACAAATGGCTGCGAGATCGTATGTCCACCACCGTGAATCGCCAGCAGTTCAATATTCGCTTTCCCGCACGACCAGGTGCTGCGTTCCGCCCAGGTGGACGCATGGTGGCTGCGATCTGGAAGCCGTTCGACGCGGGGCTTGTTTGCGTGCCCGGCCAAGGCGGCAAAATAGCGCGCGCTCTGCTCTGCCGACTGGACAGCGCCAAGGTTCATCGTCCAGACACTGTGCGGGTTGCCTCCGTCGAACGGATTGATCTGGTCCGCGGTTCCGTTCACGATAGCGATGGAAACTGGTGTCCGGGCAGGCGCGCAGTCCGAATTACCGTCTACCGGCAGATTCGCAGAAATCGCGGCCGCGGCGGTGAAGGTTTCCGGCGCCTCCACCGCCAGCCGATAGACCATGAGCCCGCCAGTGGAGTAACCCAGCACGTACACCGGACGTTGTCCGCCGTAACGCGCTTGTAGATTAGCAATCACTGCTTTCACAAAACCCACGTCGTCGATTCCCTGCCGTCGGGCTGTGTTGTAGGAAGCGACTCGGCAATCGTTCCAGCTTCCAGCAAATGAATCGGGATAGACCACCACGAACCCATGCCGGTCGGCGAGGGATTCAAACTCGTAGCCGGTGAATCTGCGGAGTTTCTGGCCGCTGCTGTTCGCCCCATGCAAAGCTACCAGCAGCGGGGCATTTCCGCTTAATCGGAGAGGGACGTAAAAAGAGAACCTGCGCTCCAGCCCACCTACCTTCACTCGCCCGGTCTGAAGCGTTCCCGACAAGGAAGGAGGCTGCGGCTCGGAAAACTCAAAGTAGTAGCGCCACCACATTCCCGCCATCCCCGGCAAGAACACGCAAACGGCCAGCACGGGAGCAAGAAGGCCGCGGAAGGCGGAGTTGTTTTTCACACCACACCTCCCGTGAGGGAGTCGTTCCGGAGCCGGACGCCGAGGGAGCGGCGAGATTGGCCGTCCCCCGGTTCAAGAACCTGCTCACGCAAGCCGGCCGAATCCGCCATGTTCTTGATGCCGACCGGACAGTTGAGCAGGAGTATGTGCCTGGGCAGGTTCTGGACCACCGCCTCGGCTGCCTTCCCCTCCACGCGCGATACATCGCAGAAATCAAGGACGATAAAGTGCCCGGTTTCATCCTTCAATTCCTTCAAGAACTCGGACCAGCTACCCGCTTCCGAGTCGGTCACTTGACCGGCGATTTTCAGTATGGCGACGCAAGATGTTTCGAAGACTTTGCTGATTCTGTACATGGCGATCTCATGTATTGCACGCGCCATGCTAAATGCAAATCACTGAAAATATTGAATATTAGCTCCACAAACTGCTGATATATCAGCAACGTGCGGAAACTTGGGCAGGTCTAGGTAGCTTGTGCTCGGGCACTTGCAGGTTTGGGAAGGTCAATGCCCAGTTTCCTCATTCGCGACCACAATGTCGAACGGTTGAGGCCCAGGATCTGGGCAGCTCCGTTTGGTCCGGCGAGGGTCCCGCCAGTTTGTTCGAGTGCTCGCAGGATGAGCCGCCGTTCCGCTTCTTCCAGTGTCGGAAGTCCCTCGGCTGGGCCTGCGGATCCGCCGGCCGCGGGTTTCAAGCGACTCACCGCGAGATGCTTGAGTTCCAGGATGTCGGACTGGCACAGAATCACCGCGCGCTCCAGAAGGTTCGCCAGCTCGCGAACGTTACCGGGCCAATCATAGTGGCGCAATTGTTCATACACGGCGCGATTGATGCCCTGGACTCGCTTGCCCATGCGTTGCGAGAAGCGGCGAACAAAATGGCCGGCCAAGAGCGGAATATCGTCTTTGCGCTCGCGGAGCGGCGGAACTTCAATGGGAAACACGTTCAGGCGATAGAAAAGGTCAGCCCGAAACGCCCCGCGTCGAACTTCCTGCTCGAGATCGCGATTGGTGGCTGCAATCACCCGCACATCCACTTTCTGGGTTTGGGAACCACCAACCCGCTCAAATTCCTGTTCCTGCAGTACGCGCAGCAGCTTGGTTTGGGTTTCTAACGGCAGTTCGCCAACTTCGTCGAGAAAAATTGTGCCGCGATGGGCCAGCTCGAAGCGGCCTTTCTTCTGCGCGACAGCGCCCGTAAACGAACCTTTTTCGTGGCCGAATAGTTCGCTTTCCACTAAACTGGCGGGCAGCGCGCCGCAGTTTACTTTCACCATCACGCTTTGCCTTCGCTGGCTTCGATTGTGAAGCGCGCGAGCGATCAATTCTTTTCCGGTGCCAGTCTCGCCAAGGAGCAAAACCGTGGAACCCGTCTGCGCCACCATGTCGATACTGTTGAACACCTTCTGCATCGCAGGCGAAGCTCCGACGATCTCTTCGAAGTTGAGCTCGCTCTGTAACTCCTCCTGAAGATAGATATTTTCACGATGTAATTGATCGAGCATTTCCTCGGACTGTTTCAGTTGGCCGATGTCGCGGAGGATGATGGTAAATAATGTGCCGGAAGAGACATCGGTCCGCGAAACCGTAGCCTCAATAGGAAACTGTTCACCGTTTTTGCGGATCGCGCGCATCCCTTCCGGGATCCAGCCTTGCGTGGAATCCGAGCCGGCTGAAGCGATATATCCGGTTAAGAATTGTTCCAGCGGCGCGGATAGAAACCGATCGATCCTTTTGCCGATCACCTCGGGCGATTCGCACTGAAACATTTTTTTCGCCGCTTCGTTGAAAATCACGACTCTTCTATCGGAATCGATGACCAGGATCGCGTCCATGGCCGACCGGAAGATGCCGGCCAAGCGTTCTTCCGTCTCCTTGCGGGCGCGCTCGGCTCTTTTCCGTTCGGTGACATCAAGCAGGAATGTCTGGCTGAACAGGAATTTACCGCTCGCATCCTTCTTTACCAGCGAAGAAATCTGAAGATCCACGCGCTCGCCGTTCTTTTTGCAGGCCTGGACTTCCGCGTCTTTGACGAAACCGTCGCGCGCGAGTCTAGGCATCAGTTCATCGCGCACGTAAGCCTGGTATTCCGGCGCGGCAAAATTCATCACTGGCCGGCCGATCACTTCGCTGCGCTCATAGCCGAGCGTCTGCAGCCAGAATTCATTCACGTCCAGGATACAGCCATGGATGTCTATCGAGTGCATCATGATGGGCGTGCTGTTATAAAGCGCGCGGACCCGATCCTCGCTCTCCCGAAGCCGGGAATTGGTTTCGGACAGTTCCAAGGTCCGCTCAGCGACTCTGTGCTCAAGCTCGGCGGCGTGATTCGCCACCTGCTGGTTTAAGGAAGCGTGCCGGATAGCCACGGCGAGACTGTCGGCCACGTCTTGCGCGATCTCCACGTGCTCCGCCGAGAAAGCCGCGATCTCATTCGAGCCCAGATTCAACGTGCCGATCAACTCGCGATTCGCCAACAGCGGTACCACCACTACAGACCGGATTCCGTCTTCTTCAAGGGCAATCCGCGCGGGCAGTCTGGGAATATGGGCCAGGTTGGGGACGACATAGGGCCGGCCTTGCCGAAGGTCGTCTGGATCGCCGAAAAGATCTAGCGGAATTCGCGATCCAACCCCGAGATGCGTTCCCTTCGAAGTCAACACACCCACCAGACGGGCGGCGGCGGTCCCCAAGTCGATGAGAGATACGCTGGCGCGCTGGCAGGGAACCAGTTCGTGAAAGCGCTCCAGCACGGCTTCCGCGATTTCATGAACAGAACGTGCCGAAAGAATGGCGCGGTCCGTCTGGCGCAATAATTTGAGGCGCTGGCTGTACCGCTGGAGAGCATGTTCGGCCTGCTTCCGCGCGGTGATGTCGCGCTGGACGCTGAAGCTGCCGGTAAACCTGCCTTCCTGGTCGTAGATGCTGATGTAATCTCCATCCAGCCACATCGGAGTTCCATCCAAGCGGCGCTCCTCACTCTCGCCATGCCGATGTCCGGCATCCAGCATTTCCCTGCAGAACTGGCGTCCTTGGACAGGGTCGTGGGCGAATACGTCCCTGGTTCTCCGCCCCAGAAATTGCTCCCGGGTTGCGCCGTATAAACGGAGCATTGCATCGTTGACCTTGGTGGTCCGCTGATGCTCGAAGATGTAGTCCAGGACCTTCTCTTTGTCAACGCTGTCATCCCAACGAACTGGTTCGTCCAGCATCATGAAGCAGAAGCCATCGAGCGACTGTGAAAAGAACAGATCCAACTGATCGAACGACTTTCGGAGCTCGCGCTCCACCTCCCGGCGGCGATTGGTCTCGAACACCAGCGCGACCAGGTCAGCCAGCGAACCCGCGAAATTCTGTTCTTCGAGCCGCCAGCTTCGCGGCGAGCCTGTGTGTTCGTTGCACAGCACGCCAACGACGCGCCCTTCGCGGCGAATAGGGACATCCAGCATTGAAAAGATGTTCAGGACATCCAGATAGCCGACCGCGAACTCGCTGGTGCAAGGGTGGGTGCGTGCATCTTCGGCCGGGATGGTCCGGCTCTCTTCTAGCGCCTTGAAGTAAAGAGGATATTTTCCGACTTCGAGAATCGCTCCGCTTTCGTGAACGTTGCGCTCGCGATCGAAGAGATGCAGGCAGCGCAATTCTGTGTGGTCTTCGTTAAACAACCAGACGCTAACTCGGGCCGTCTCAAGTGCATCCGCGGCGAGCGCCGAGATCCGGGTGAGGGCGTCAGTCAGGTCGGCCGAACCCGCACGGGAAATTTCGACTAAGGCCGCCTGGAACTGCAGAGTTTGTGAGTCCGTCCGTAACATTGAGGATTCTGACATGTCTTCGTGGACCTGCCACTAAAAGGATCCGTTCATTAAGATGTTCTAACCGTCAAAGAGCCGCCTTGTTGAGATATCGGCGGAACGCTGAAATGTCAGCAATCGCCCGGCTCGGGGTTTGCCCCTGTTCATTCGGTAAATCATTGCAATAAATAAATATTACAACATGTGTAGCGCTTCGGCCTCATGCTTGCCTTTACGGCAGGCATGAAAATGACACTTATTCTCGCGATCGAATTCGCCGCCCTACTGGGGGCGCAGATTCCGGATTTTACCCCGCCCACTCCGCTGCTCGGCGCGGTACTGCATAACGACACGGCGGAGGCAAGGCGGCTGCTCGCCGCGGGTGCGGATCCGAATGAAGGCCGGCTGCTTGGGTTCCCCGGCGTATTTATTCCGGTGGCGTTCCGCAATGACGAAATTTTTCAAGCAATGGTGGAGAAGGGGGCCGATCTGCAGGCGCGGGATGCGTCCGGATCGACGGCACTAATGTGGGCAGCTTCTAATGAAGCTGGCGATCCCACAATGGTCGAGGAGCTCCTGCGACGGGGGTTGGATCCTAACGCAAAAAATCAGATGGGCGAAACCGCGTTGACCTGGGCTTCGCGGCGGGGAAACACAAAGGTTGTGGCGGTGCTCGAAAAGGTCGGTGCATCAAATCCGGACGGCATCCAGGGATCGGTGCAACGGGCGGTGGCGCTGCTGCAAAAGTCCAACCCGCAGTTCATTCGAGTTTCGGGCTGCGTCTCCTGCCACAATCAGTCACTGCCGCAGATGGCCGTCGCTGCGGCGCGCGCTCGCGGAATACCGGTCGACGAGAAGTCCGCGCAGTTGGCAACCGCAAGCGCAATCGCCGTCTTCAAACCGCTGCTGGCCGAAATTGAGAAGTCCAGCGACAGGATTCCCGACCCCCCGATTTCGATGAGCTACGTACTGCTTGGATTGGCCGCCGACAATTATCCGGCGGATGCCAACACCGAGGCCATGGCCCGCCTGGTGTCGCGCTGGCAGATGGAAGACGGCGGATTTCGCGCGTTTGCGCTGAGGCCGCCGCTGGAATCGAGTCACTTCACGGCAACCGCGCTCAGCATTCGAGCGTTGCAGCTATACGGCAAGAATCCGGAAGAGCAGGTGAAGCGCGCCCGCGCCTGGCTCCTCCGGTCGAAGCCCGAGACGACGGAGGATCGCGTCATGCAGTTGCTCGGTTTGGCCTGGTCGAATGCGGAGCCAAATGAGATTCGCGAACGCGCGCAGAGCCTGCTGGCAGAGCAGCGGGCGGATGGCGGCTGGTCGCAACTACCTCAATTAAGCACGGACGCATATGCGACCGGACAGGTGCTGGTAGCTTTGCAGCGTGGCGCGCAATTGCCGGCATCCGATGCTGCGATTCAGCGTGGAATCGCATTCCTGTTGCGAACGCAGTTTGCCGATGGGTCGTGGCTGGTGCGCAGCCGGTCGTTCCCGCTCCAGCCCTACAAAGAAAGCGGATTCCCATATGGCAAGGATCAGTGGATTTCGGCGGCGGGGACCAGTTGGGCAGCCATGGCGCTTTCGCTGTCGTTGCCCCCGCAGAGCGAAGAGCCGCGGGTGCTGATTTCCGCACGCTCGAACGAAAGGTAGTGCGAGAACGATCTTAGCGAACCGAACAATGGGCAAGAGACCCAACTGGACAAAAAAAGGCAGGTATGAAGCGGTTGATGATGTAGATATCGTTCGTGATGTTAGCATTTCAATGGTTGTGTCGGGCGCGGGGTTTCTGCCACTTGCGCCCGGCAACCGTTGGACGACGGTGGAGATCCCCTGACCGACGGTGCCTCTCATTTTAAGAATTAGCGGAGGAACATTCGATCGGATTTTACGATACAATATGGTGGAGCACTGAAGGCGAGGCAGATATGCCTGTCAAGCGCCGACTGGCCCTTCATCCCAATGCTTCGGATGCGAACCGGAGTACACTAGCCGTGAGGGAACCATGATCAACCGACGACAATTCATCAGCGCCGTCACGGCCGCATCGACGGCTTCGCTCGTGGCGCAGCAGAAAAATGAATGGGGCGGCCCAGTGCTCGACATCCATCTCCATCTCCGGGCCGACGGCGAATCGAACCTCGCCCACATAAATGGCAGCGGCGTTACCAGGGCTGTCCTGCTCACGCGCGTGCAGTCAGTGGACCGGTCGAAGGCGCTGGCTGAAAAGTATCCGGGGCGGTTCGCATGGTTCGTCAGCGCCGACTTGACGAATCCCGAATTTCCCTCCCTGCTGACGAAAGCCGTTAAGGAGGGCGCTCACGGGTTGGGCGAGATCAAGAATCAGGTCGAGTGCGATGGCCCCGAGATGAAGCGCATGTATGCGCTCGCTGCGGACTTGAACGTGCCCATTCAGATCCACTTCGGGGAGGTACCGCAACCGTCCGGTAACGCTGTCTTTAACGGAGGGTTCAAACGCTTCGACACGATGTTAAAAGCGTTTCCGAGGACCAAGTTCATTGCCCATGCGGACACTTTTTGGGCCAACGTGAGCGCCGACTACGCGACCGACACCGCCTACCCCAGTGGTCCGATCAAGCCGGGCGGAATCAGCGATAAGTGGCTGTCGGACTATCCGAACCTGTGGGCCGACATGTCGGCGAACTCCTGCAACAACTTCCTGAACCGCGACCCCGCCTTCACGGAGGGGTTCCTCGCCCGGCATCAGGACAAACTTATGTTCGGCTGTGACTGCCCATGTACCGACGGGCGTGGAGGCGGCACCACAAACCCCTCGCCAAGACTCCACGGGAAGTGCATCGCGCGCGAGACGCTGGCGGCAGCCCAGCGGATGTCAAAACCGGAGGTTTTCCGTAAGATCCGGTGGGACAACGGCACGAAGCTGCTAGGTCTCCCTAACCAAGCGTAAGGTCTCGCAAGCCGCCGCGTTGCGGAATTGAGGACTGCGGGGAGCTGAGTATCATCGACATCCTTAAACGCGGGCGTCTGCGATTCAGGGAACACGCTCTTGCGGAGGCGCACGAAGTAGCTAGGGTCAGTTGTGCAGCAGTCGTCTGCGGTGGGTGCTCGGATAGATCGATGACTGACATTCACCGCTTCTTTCCGGCGGTTAGCCGGCTCCTGCGAGTTCGATTTCAAAGCTGCGTACGGCAACTGCGCGGAAGCGACGTTTGCGACGCACGCTGACCCGCACACGGTCTCCCGGCTTTTTGTCCCATAGAGCCAAGTGCATGTCGGCAATTCCCTTGATCGTTTGACCATCGATCTCAACCAAGACGTCACCCCTCTTCAACCCGGCCTTCGCGCCGGAACCGGTCGGACTCAGCGAACGGATGCGACATTCCCCGTCTTCGCCCAGGCTGATACCGAGAACTCCGGCGGCCGGAAGCTCCTGTTTGTTGCTGAGCAGCAGATAGTCCGCCATATGGGCCTCAACCTCGCCGCCGCTGTTGAGCACAATCGCGTAGGTTGCCTTGGTTCGGCGTTCCAGACGTTCCGGAATGCCGTCGCGGAATGCGATATGTCCGGAGCCAGCCAGGATTACCATACGGCGACTCGGGTTTGCATTCAGATACGCGGCAGCGCTCTCCGCCATGCCCTCATCCCACACGAGCTGTGCCTCGACAAAATGTTCGAAGGCACCTGCTTTCGCCGCCCCGTGCGCTTCAAAAGCTTCGCGGAGGCGCCTCCTGTAGGCCTCATCAGCGGGACGAATTTCCTTAGGCAAGGAAGCACGCTGTTGTCCGGAAAGCCCGGCAATGCCAACCTTGCCAACTGCCGACGCCAATGCGTTGGGCACGTTAAGAGCACGGACAGGAATTCGATGCTCGCGTGCGAACCGCAAAATTGGCGCATATAGACGATAGTCCCAGCCCCAGCCTTGATAATATTCGGCGGCTCGAAGGAACTCCTTTTCCGTGGCTCGTCCGGCAATATATTCGTCCACCTGCGGCTGGAAGGGCTGCTGGAAATATTCCACTCCGATCGCCAATTCGGGGTACAACTGGAAGAGCCGCCGGATGATCTCGAGTTGGTTTAAATGGTGGTCGTAGCGGGAATGAATCTCGGCCACAAAAACGACGCGCTTGCTTACGAGCTGAGCAGCAAGCTTGTCCAGCGGGAGAGTCGCGTCCAAGTCAATCGCATCCAGCGATACCCGGTCCTGCGCAGTGGCACGAACCAGCCAAGGATCGCATATGAGCATACCAACCAGCAGGTATCCCGAATATCGAAACGACATGACGAGGGCCTCCCCCAGTGCCGCACGCGAAAAACGCCTAGACCCCTTGGAGCAGCCCTTCGAGCTGTGCTTCCTCCGGCACTAGGGAACCAATCTGGAATAGAAACCGTATGCCGCTCGAAGATAACTTCGGATGGCAAATAAGCTTTGGGATTTGAGGTCCTGTTCCATTCGCTGATGTGGGTCAACTCGGCGCTACGGGGTCTGCGAAGCGACAGAACTTGATTAACGGCCGCAATCCGCAGCCAGCATTTCAACCCACGTGACATTGATCTTAGCGTCGGTTCCCGAGCGGATCAGAAAACCTTTAGCATCGATCTTATGGCCTGCGTGATCTTCCGGATGAAAGGCGTTACTGAAGTATTCGACGTCCAGAAGCTGAAACGTCTGGCTGCCGAGCGGCTTCGCCTTCGCGGCCGCGATTTCCGATTCGGCGGGCTGCATCGGACTTCGCGTCCGTGCCGGTTCACTGCCGCTGGTCAACATCCATGTATCGTGCGGCCCGCGCGCAAAACACCCGACCACGTCCACCAGCGCAAAGTTGGGGACGGGAGCCGGCCCGTTCTTACCCTGAACCTGAATGTTCGGCACAGCTTCGGCG
The DNA here is from genome assembly GCA_035496735.1 of Bryobacteraceae bacterium. GTDB lineage: Bacteria > Acidobacteriota > Terriglobia > Bryobacterales > Bryobacteraceae > Palsa-187. Next base: position 11,272 of record DATJEI010000036.1, read on the forward strand.
TTCAATTCCTGCGCCCCGGCCGGGAAAGCGTTCGCGTCCAGCAGGAAGGCGACCAGATCGACATAGGCGGCTTCGCCCAAATTCGCGCGGTTCGGCGGCATGGACTTGACCCGGGCAAACAATGCATCCAGGCTGCCTTCCATCCA
>DATJEI010000037.1:0-14922 GCA_035496735.1 Bryobacteraceae bacterium
TACGGAAACTTTCGTCGACTTCGATCACGGCCTCAACACGGCAGTGAACAAGATCAGGGAAGCGCTGGGCGATTCCGCCTCCGTGCCGCGATATGTGGAAACCGTCTCCGGCAAAGGTTATCGCTTTCTTGCGCCGGTGACGCTACATGAGCAAACCCCCGACTCCGATCCAGACAAGCGCATCAGCCCCTCCCCGGAGCCGCTGGGCGTAACCGGATTGTCCGCAGGAACACTTCTTACGACGCCCGACGAGCTTCCCACTGTTTCGCGGATGCTGGTGCGGACTTTGCTGCTGCTGATCCAGATGATGTACCTCGCGTTCTACATAGGAGCGCTGGCGAACTTGACCGAGATCGATGAAATTTTCCTGGAGACAGGCGTACCTCATCCGGCGGCGGCTATGTCTTTCCTGGTTACAACAGCCGCCGTGCTGATCCCGGTTAGGCTGTTCATCGTGGTGGCAGTCGCGCTCGACTTTCAGAATCTTCCGTCAAAGTTCAGGAGATTATTCCCGGTTCTGCTGATCCTCGACCTGTTATGGGCGGTGTCGCCGTTCCTTCTGATCCATCACATCAACACCGGTCTGGCGCTGGGTTTGAGCGCCCCGCTGGTCTACCTGCCGTTCGCGCAGCGCTCTCTGGTTCTGATGTACTCACGTGGCGGATAAAACGACCGCAATCGCCGCGACCTACTTTAGCTCCGTCATGAAACCCGGTACGCTCCACTGCTGCTGCAGGCTGTTGGGAGCCCACTGGTATTCGGTCTCCATGAATTTGGCGATCTCGGCCTGGTTCTTGCCGCTGCGAATCTGCTGCGTCACGCGCTCGCGCATTTTCGCGACGTTATCACGATAGGTCTGCAAGCCCGCTTTGTTGGTCACCGGCCCGTGCCCCGGAATCACTGTGTCAAAGTCCAGTTGCAGCGCGCCGTCGAGCGTTTTGGTCCACTCGACAATGCTGCCGCCGCCGGGATAATCGATCAGCGGAGCCGTGCCCGCCATCAAATCGCCGGTCTGCAGTGTCCGCAATGCCGGGTAATAGATGATCGCGTCGCCATTGGTATGACCGCGCCCGTAATAGCGCGCCCGCACTTCCTTGCCGCCCAGAAACACCGAAGTCTCTTCATTGAACACGATGCGCGCCGGCGTCATCCCCGGAGGCGCATTAGCCTGCTTCTTCTCGACGATGTTCTTCCGCGCATTGGCGGTCGAAATGATGTCGGCGCCGCTGCTGTACATTTTGGTGTTGCCCCCGCTGTGATCCGCATGATGATGCGTGCTGATCACGTATTTCACCGGCAGCGGAGTCACCTGCTTCACCGCCGCCAGGATCCCCTCGTGGTCTTGATCGTACTTATCGTCGACCAGAATCACGCCCTCGGAGGTGATGTATACGCCGACGTTGCCGCCGTCGCCTTCGATTTCATACAGATCGTCTTTGACTTTATTCAGAGTCAGCTTCGGAGGCTGGTTCTGACTCTGCATGTAAGCCACGGAGGCCAGCAGCAGGAACAGAATGCCAGCGGAAACGCGAGCCAAGATTTTCCGGTTCATGGGTGTCCACTATATCAAATTTCTCAGCCGTTGGCCCGCGGCATCCACCTCTATTGACCCACCCGTCTCCCTGCAGGTAGTACCACCAGCTCCAGGGAACCATGAGACTCTCAAATTCTTCGCTGGCAGGTCGATAAACATCTCTAAGTGAACCCTTTCCTTCCAACGGTCGTCTGCGGACTCGCCCTGTTTCTTGCGATTCCCGCCCGCTCCGATGACGCGAAGCCTTCCCCCGCATCCGCCCAGGACCTCACCACCCTCAGCCTCGAACAACTCCTCGATATCCGCGTCGAATCGGCCGCGCTCCACCCCCAGACCCTCGAAGACGCCCCCGCCAGCGTGACCGTCCTGACCGCCGAGGATCTCCGCAAGTATGGCTACCGCACGTTGGGTGAAGCGCTCGCTTCCGTCCGCGGCTTTTACGGCGCTTATGACCGCTCTTACCACAGCGTGGGCCTGCGCGGTTTCAATCTGCCGGCCGACTACGCCAGCCGCTTTCTGATCATGGTCAACGGTCACAACATGGCGGACCACATTTTCGATTCCATGCTCTGGTTCGGCGTGGACTTCCCCATCGAAATGAACCTCGTCAAACAGATCGAGATCGTCCGCGGGCCGTCCTCGGCGCTCTATGGCAGCAACGGAATCTTCGCCACCATTAACATCGTGACCAAATCGCCGCAGGAAGCCGGGCCGCCCGCGCTCACTCTCGACAGCGGCAGCTTTGGTGAAAAGAAGGCTCAGGTCATGATCGCCGAACCCATCGGAAAGGCCAACCTTCTGTTTTCCGGCTCCGTATTCAACAACTCCGGCCAAAGCCCTTTATATTTTCCCCAGTTCAACACGCCCGCGAACAACGATGGCCAAGCCCTCCGCATGGATTCTGAAAAGGGCTATCACATCTTCGCCAATCTGATCTGGCGCCATTGGAGCATCACCGCCGTCCTCTCCGACCGCAACAAGATCCAGCCCATTTCCTGGGGCCCCACGATCTTCAATGACCGCGGAACACAATTGATGGAAAGCGCGGGCTATGTCGAGGCCGCCTATGCGCGCGAGCTCGCCCACGGAGCTCTCGAATGGCGAACCTACTTCAATGCCGATCATCTTCGCGGGCGCTTCGACTATCCGCTCGACACGCCCTACGGCTCTCTTGTCGAGGACAATCGCACGTTCTCAGAATCGGATTGGATCGGGACCCGCCTCAGCTACCGCTTCGTTGTGTCGCACATCGGCACACTTACCGGGGGGACCCAAAGTGAAATCGACCTGCGGGCCTACCAGGGCTCCAAGGATGTCGAACCCGTGCCCATGGTCTTCGTGAACGTCGATAAACGCGACAAAACCCTGGCGTTTTTCCTGCAAGACGAAAAGCGGCTATCCCCGCACTGGAGCCTGAACCTGGGCGCGCGATACGATCTCTCCGCGTATCGCAAGAACTTCGTGTCGCCACGTGCCGCCTTGATTTACCAGCCCTCCGACCAGTGGTCCTACAAATTCCTGTTCGGTCGCAGCTTCCGCAATCCCAGCACCTTCCAGTTGTTCTATGGTGACGGATTCTCGGCGGTCGCCAATCCGGACTTGTACCCGGAAAGTGCGAATACCGTCGAAATCGATCTAGAGCGAAAACTGGGCAGGCGCATGAACCTGGTAGCCGCCGGATACGGCTATTGGCTGAACAAATTCCTCGAAGGCGTCTATACCGATAGCGGATTATTTCAGATCCAAAACCGCGGCAAGGTCCACGCCACTGGCGTCGAGATCGAAATCAACGGCCGGCCGTTTCCTTGGCTCGAAACGGCCGCCAGCTATGCCTTCCAGAAGTCGACAGATTATGACTCGGACAAGGTCCTCGAAAATTCTCCCAATCACCTGGCTAAGCTGCGCTTCGCCGTACCCCTCGGACGAAAGTTCGACGCCAGCAGCAGTATGCAGTATTACAGCTCTCGCAGGACCCTCGGCGGCGCCTGGGTGACGCCCGTCTACCTGGCCGACTTCACCATCACTTCCAAGAATTTGCTCCCCTCCTTCGATATTCAGTTTGGTATCCGCAATGCCTTCAGCCGGAACTATTCCGATCCCATCGCCCTTACTCCGCTGGTCGACGCGCTGCCCCAACCCGGCCGCACCGTTTTCGTGGAACTGATCGCCCACGGCGCCCGCTGACACAGCCCGGCCGTCGCTTCACAGGCCGTCTTACCTACCACGGCGAAGCCGACGACCGGGACGCCAGTCGATGATATAAACAGGCATGGGCAACACCGTTCGGCCGGTAACACCAGTGAGTCCGCACCGGCCTTGGCCAGTTCCCGCACGGCCTTGGGCCATACAAATGCGCTGGCGTGAATTGTTATTTGCGCATTGGGTTGTCGATCCCTCCGTCGTGCGGCCGCTGATTCCGGCCGGACTGCAACTCGACTTGTTCGAAGACCGCTGCTATGTGGGCGCGGTTCCGTTCCTTATGGAGCGCGTTGCCCCGCGTCTAGTGCCTCCGTTGCCCGGATTGCACGCATTTCCGGAACTCAATTTGAGGACCTATGTCACGCTTGGCGGCAAGCCCGGAGTGTGGTTTTTCAGCCTGGATGCAGGCCAGAAGTTAGCGGTGAGAGTGGCGCGGCGTTTCTTTCACTTGCCCTACTTTGATGCCCGATTCGAGATTGCTGTCGCCGGCAGCCAGGTGAATTATTCCTCGGTGCGCACGCATCGCAGGGCAGAGGCGGCGGTGTTCAGCGCAACCTACCAGGCCGTAGGCCCGGTTTATCGGTCCGCCGCTGGATCTCTCGACGCCTGGTTGACGGAGCGCTATTGCCTCTACTCCGCCGATACCCGGCGCAGGATATATCGCGGCGAAATCGACCACCAGCCGTGGCCGTTACAAAAGGCGTCGGCATCGATTCATCGGAACACGCTGGGTGACTCGCTGGGAATCGAGCTGAACCATCCACCGGCCGCCCTGCATTTTGCAAAATTGCTGGATGTACGGGCCTGGAATGTGACCCGAATACCGCCGGCTGACTAGTCCCCGGTTCTTTCGCGTACTGCAATAGATTGGACTCGCGCCTAAGGCCTCTTCCCCTCCCCAAGGAGCGCAAGACTCTAGCGCGGTCTCCGCAAGTCTGGCCGATCCCTAATACAGAAGGAACGAAATGCAGAGACGCTTAATCGCTTCGACCGTGGGTGGACTTATCGGACTCGGATTGGCTTGCCGGTTTCAGGACGACTTCCGCACATCGCAAACCCTGGCTTATGTGGGCTGTGTCCTGGCTGGAATGGCGATCGGCTGGGTTGCCAGCACGCTGTTCGATGTATTCGCCGGCAATGCCACGCCCGAGTAGATCGCCGCGCCTCAAACCGTCCGGTGCCCGCTCACTTCGGCCCCGGCATCGCGCGGCAATGCCAGGCAATCCAGCATCGCCAGCACGCCTAGCGCCCCCACCAGCCAGAACGCCACATGAAAATCCATCAGCGTGAGCGCGCCTGCCGGCTCGCCTCGCAGCCATCCCGCGCCGCGCAGCGCCACGGCGCCCACCGCCACGCCCAGTCCCATGCCCATCTGCTGCACCACCGCCGCGAAACTGGTGGCCGAGCTCATCAGCGCTTTGGGAATGTCCACAAACGCCAGCGTGTTTAACGCCGTGAACTGCATCGACCGCGAGAGTCCGTGCAGAAACAGCAGCGTTACTACCGCCAATTTCGGGGTCTCCGGCGCCAGCAGCCCGCACGCCACCAGCAGCAACGCGGAGATCATTCCGTTCACTAGCAGCACGCTGCGAAATCCCCAACGCCGCAGCACCGGTGTGGTCACCGACTTCATCGCCAGATTCCCGGCGAACATAGTCAGCACCAGCAGCCCGGATTGAAACGGGCTTAAGCCAAAGGTCACCTGAAACATCAGCGGCAGCAGGAACGGCGACGCCATGATCCCGGTGCGGAACAGCGATCCTCCCCAGATAGACACGGAAAACGTGCGCAGCCGCAGCACCGTGAAGTCGATCAGCGGATGCTCCATCCGGCGCATGTGCAGCACCGCCAGCCAGCCTGCCAGCAAACTGTATGCGAGCAACGCGCCGACCATCGCCCAGTGCGCCGACGGCTGCCCCATCAGTTCCAGCCCGTACATAAATCCGATGCAGGCCGAACCCGCCAGGGCAAAACCCAGCCAGTCGAAAGTCCGCTCGCTGTTCTCCCGTTCGTTATCGGTCCACCACAGCGCCAGCGCCATTGCAATTGCTCCCAGCGGCACGTTCAGGTAGAAAATCCAGCGCCAGGTCGAATAAGTAGTAATGAACCCGCCCAGCGGGGGCCCCAACACCGGAGCCATCAAGCCCGGCCACGTGATGTAGGACATCGAGCGCATCAAGTCTTTTTTCTCGGTGATGCGCAGCACTACCAGCCGCCCCACCGGCACCATCATGGCTCCGCCGATCCCCTGCAACACCCGCGCCGCCGTGAACCCGGTAAGCGTGTTGCTGATCCCGCAAATCATCGAGGCCAGCGTGAACACGGCAATCGCGGTTGAGAACACGGTGCGCGCGCCCAATCGGTCCGCCACCCATCCGCTTACCGGGATGAAAACCGCCAGCGTCAGCATGTACACCGTCATGCCGAGATTCAGATCCACCGGGTGCGCCCCGAACGATACAGCCATCTGCGGCAATGCGGTGGCAATTACGGTGCCGTCCAGGTTCTCCATGAAGAAGGCGCCGGCCACCAGTAGCGCCACGCGAGTAGCCTGGCGAGTAGAATGCAGTTCGCGCTCCGTCAGCAACCCGCAGCCCGCCCCCTCATGCAATTCTCTTCGCCTGTGCGCTGCGCAGACGCGCAAAGTCCACCAGTTGCTGCACCAGAATTCCTAACTGCCGCGCCGCGGTCTCTTCGATCACCGCGTCCTGCTCGTCAAAGGTTTTGTGCAGAGTGTTGATGGCGACTCCCATCGGCGTGGGCCATCCGCGCAGCGCGTGCACGATCGACCGCAATGCCGACAGCGTGTTCGCCGTCGTCTGCCACCCGGAGCCGCAGACGATCAGCCCCACCGCGCGACCGTCGAAATACGGATGCGGGTCCTGCGCCATGTCTTCCACGTAATCCAGCGCGTTCTTCAACAACCCCGAAACCGACCCGTGATAGCACGGCGTTGCAAGAATCACGCCGTCCGCGCGCCGCAAGGCTGCAATCAGGCGCCGCACCTCGGGCGGCCGCCCGCTTGACTCCGCTCCATACATGGGCAGATGGATGCTGGAGCCGTCAAACAGTTCGGTGTCCGCCCCTTGCGCCTCCGCCAGGGCGAGCGCGTGCTTGAGGGCCTTTTCCGGAGATGATCTCACTTTGGTGGTGCCGCCGAGGCCGACGACAAACGGACGAACAGTGGTAGCCACTTGTTTCATCGTACATCGCCCATCGACGTTGCCACCCGCGCCAGCGCCCAGGCTCAAAACCGATTGCGATAAAGCGGCGCTGGAACTGGCTGGCTTCGCCGCTCCTCCGCGCTTCACCCGCGACCGAAACCGATGCCAGCGGACGCGAGCTTCCGCATGAGTGAAGGGCCGCCGGCCGGACCGGCCGCGAGATTCGCGCCCCCGCGTAGCACGAATCGAGGTATAATTCAAGCGCCTGTGAAATTTCACCGCCCCAGCGTACGGTGGTTTGCGGTTCTGCTGCTGATTGCGGCTACGCTGTCGCTCCAGGCGATACCGCTTTCCTCGCAGCACTCGACCGAGGACCTCACGCATTGCTGTGCCTTATGTCATTTGGCCCACATGGCGTGGGCCAACCCGGGTCAAGCACTAGGCGTCCTGGCGCCGGTTGCCGCGGAGTGGCATGTCGCCATTCATAAGTGCTTCGGCTACCGGGAAACGCTCGTGGCCCTTGGCCATTCCCGCGCCCCGCCCGCTTAGTTCCCACTCAACTGTTTTTGTCCTGGCTTGCATTGGCAAGAAGGTCATTTATCTACGTGGGTTTCCATGTATCAGGAGATTTGGATTTTGCAGCACTCTAACGGTCAACGTCGCCGTTTCAACCTCACTTGGCGTTTGCTAAAGAACATCGCCCGGCAGTCGATGCCGTGGATCTTGCTTCTGTCATTAATAGGCTCGACTACCGGCCCGGCGCTCGCGCAGCCGCCATCCTCAACCAGCGCTGCGGCCGTGCGCATCACTCTGGAGCAGGCCATCCAGTTCGCCCTGCAGCACAACCATGCGCTCGAAGCGGCGCGCTCCACCATTCGTCAAAACCAGGCCCAGGAAATTACCGCCAATCTGCGGCCGAACCCCACGCTTTCCTGGGACTCGCAGTTCCTCCCGCTCTTCAACCTCTCGCAGTTCAATTGGTCCTACATCAATAACAGCGCCCAGTTCGACCTGGGGATCGGCTACACCTTCGAGCGCGGGCAGAAACGCCAGCACCGGCTGCAGGCAGCGCAGGATCAGACCACGGTTTCGCGCTCACAGGTGAACGACAACCAGCGGACGCTCACTTTTAACGTCGCCCAGCAATTCGTGGCCGTGCTGCTGGCGCAGTCGATGATCGAACTGGCGCAGCAGAACCTTGCCAGCTTCCAGCAAACGGTTGAACTGAGCGAGGCGCAGGTTCGCGCCGGCGCGATCAGCGAAGGCGACGCCTTAAAAATCAAGCTGCAAATGCTGCAATTCCAGACCGACGTGTCGTCGGCCAAACTGGCAAAGGTGCAGGCCCTGGCGGCGTTGCGCCAGTTCGTGGGATTCGAATCGGTTCCGCAGGACTACGACGTGGACGGAACGCTCGACTACCAGCCGGTTCATGGGGATCTAGAAACTCTGAAGATGCTGGCGGTAAATTCGCGGCCCGACTTGCAAGCTGCGCGTCAGAGTATAACGGCCGCGCGCAGCCAGCAGTCGCTGGCCGTAGCCAATGGCAAGCGCGATCTGGACGTGAGCTTTAACTACAGCCACGTCGCCGACATTAATTCCGGAGCTTTTTTCTTTAATATGCAAATTCCCATTTTCGACCGCAACCAAGGCGAGATTGCACGCACGCAGGCGGCCGTTACTCAATCCCAGGAGCTCGCCGCGGAGGCGAACCAGCAAGTGTTGTCGGATGTAGTGAACGCCTACGAAGGAGTCCGCACCAACGATCAGATCATCGGACTTTATCGCTCCGGCTATCTCGACCAGTCCGCGCAATCGCGCGACATCAGCCAGTACGCGTATCAGCGCGGCGCCGCCAGCCTGCTGGATTATCTGGACGCAGAACGGAGTTATCGCGCCAACCAGCTGGCCTACCGCCAGGCGCTCGCCAATTATCTGGTCACGCTGGAACAGCTCCGCGAAGCGGTTGGGACCAGGAGCCTGCCATGAAATTTCGCCCATTAGCCGTCCTGGCAGCCGCACTCGCGCTCTCCGGCTGCGGCGCACGCACCCGCCAAGATGAGTCGCAAATGACTTCCTTCACCGCCGGGGAAACGAAGGTAGACACCGCAAATCTGTTTACCCTTCCCGACGACCAGATCGCGCACTTGCAAATCGCGCCGGCTGCGAAAGGAAGCCTTCCGCGAGTATTGCGTCTTACCGGCTCGGTGGCCTATAACGCTTTCACCACCACGCCGGTATTCTCCGCCGTAGGCGGCCCGGTGCGGGACATCCTGGTGATGCCCGGGGATTCGGTGCGCGCCGGACAAACGCTCCTCGATATCAATAGTCCGGACTATTCGGCCGCCCGCTCTGCCTATCTCAAAGCCAAGGACGCCTTCGCCCTCGCCGACAAGAACTATCAGCGCGCGGTTGATCTTCTGGCGCACAAAGCCATCGCCGAGCGCGATGCGCAGCAGGCCGAATCGGAGCGCTCCCAGGCCCAGGCGGATGTCGAGTCGAGCACCGACGCTTTGCGCGCCCTGGGCGTGGCCGACCCCGAAGCGATGGCCAAGTCGGCGGGCACCTTGCAGGTCCCCCTGCGCGCGCCCGTAGGAGGCGAGATCGTCGAGCGACTGGTGGGCCCCGGGCAGCTGTTGCAGGCCGGCGCGACACAATGTTTTACCATCTCCGATACCAGCACGGTTTGGGTTCTGGTCAACGTGTATCAGAGCGATTTGGGCAGCGTGCGCGTCGGCGACGCGGTCGATATCACCACCGACGCTTACCCTGATGTTTTCCGGGGACGCATCTCCTACCTCGCCCCGGCGCTTGATCCCACCACCCGCACATTGCAGGCCCGGATCGTCACCGAAAACTCCGGCCACAAGCTCAAGAAAGACATGTACGTCACCGCGACTGTCCGGGCGGGAGTCATTGCGCAAGCGCTGCTGGTGCCCGACGCGGCGGTGCTGCGCGACACCGAAAATCAGCCCTTTGTCTACCTCCAAACCGGAGCCAACCAATTCGCGCGCCGCCTGGTAACCGTGGGCGAATCGTCCGGCGGCCGCACCCAAATTTCCAGCGGACTCAAGGAAGGCGAGCGCGTGGTGGGCGACGGCAGCCTCTTCATCCAGTTCGAGAATTCCCTGCAACATTAAGCGGCGGCCGGAGATTCATGATCCACAATATTGTCCAATCCGCGTTACACCAGCGGTTCCTGATTCTGGTGCTGGTGACGCTGCTCATCGTTGCCGGCGCCATCTCTTTTCAGCGCATGCCAGTGGACGCGTATCCGGATCTTTCACCCCCCAGAGTCCAGCTGACCACGCAGTGGCCTGGTCATGCCGCCGAGGAGGTGGAACGGTTAACCACGCTCCCGCTCGAACTGGCGATGAACGGCACGCCCGGCCTGCATGTAATGCGCTCCATTTCTCTGTATGGCCTGTCGGTCGTCATCCTCTCTTTCGATGAAGGCACCGACGGCTATTTCGCCCGGCAACTGGTTTTTGAAAGAATCGGCGATGCCTCGCTTCCCACTGGGGTAACGGCTGGCATGGCGCCGTATTTCAGCCCAAGTGGTCTGGTATACCGCTATGTCCTGGAGAGTCCGGACCGCACGCCGCAGGAATTGAAGACCTTCGAGGATTGGATCGTCGAACGGGCTTACCGCAGCGTACCGGGCGTCGCCGACGATTCCGGATTGGGCGGCACCACCATGCAATATCAGGTGCTGCTCGACCCCGCGCGGCTCTATAACTTTCATATCCCGGTGGCGCAAGTGGTCACGGCGCTCGCGGCGAATAACGCCAACGCCGGCGGCGGATTTTATTCCATAGGGCAGCAGTTCAACTATGTTCGCGGCATCGGCCTGCTGCGCAGCACCGAGGATATCGGCGAGGTGGTGGTGGGCAGCGCGAATGGAACTCCGGTGCGCGTCAAGGATATCGGCCATGTGGAAATCGGCCATGCCCCCCGGCTCGGAATTTTTGGCTTTGAGAAAAACGACGACGCCGTAGAGGGCGTGGTTCTCATGCGCCGGGGAGAGCAGACCCAGAACGTGCTTCTGGGAGTGGAAAAGAAAACCGAGGAGCTGAACCGGTCCATCCTGCCGCCCGACGTGAAAGTCCGTCCCTTCTATGACCGCAGCGATTTGGTTCGCGTCACCACCGACACCGTGGAAAGCAATCTCATGCGCGGAATGTTGCTTGTGCTGGTCGTGCTCATCTTCTTTCTGGGCAGTGTGCGCGCCGCCCTGATTACGGCGCTCACCGTTCCGCTGGCGCTTCTGTTCGCGTTTATCTTCCTGCACGCGCGCGGCGACGCCGCCAATCTGCTATCGATCGGGGCCATTGATTTCGGCATCATCATCGACGGCACGATCGTCATGGTGGAAAATATTCACCGCGAGCTGGGCGCCCGCCACGGCCAGACGTTCGATCTGCGCCAGATGATCCTGGCGGCCACGCGCGACGTGGATCGCCCGATTTTCTACTCTGTCGCTGTGATTATCGCCGGTTATCTTCCGATCTATGCGCTCTCGGGACCGGCCGGGCAGCTCTTCCGTCCCATGGCGAATACCATGGCATTTGCCCTGATCGGCGCGTTGATTCTCACGCTTACGTTGGTGCCGGTGCTCGCGTCCTTCACATTGAAAGGCATCAAGGACAAACGGAATCCGGTTTTTGAATGGGTGCGCAGGGTGTACGGCAAGCTCCTGGGAGGCTGCCTCCGCTATCCGGCGCTCACGATGGTTGCCGCGACCCTGATTTTCGGCGCATCGCTGCTACTGATTCCACAAATTGGCGTCGAGTTTTTGCCGCACCTGGACGAAGGAGCCTTGTGGGTGCGCGCCACCATGCCCTACACCATTTCGTTTGAGGAGGCGGGCAAATTCGCTCCCAAGATCCGTGAAATACTGAAGACCTATCCGCAAGTGACCGTGGTCGGCTCGGAACTCGGACGGCCGGATGACGGCACCGACCCCACCGGATTTTTTAATTGCGAGTTCTATGTCGGATTGCGGCCTTACACCGATCAGGCCTGGAGCCGCAGTTCCATCCACACCAAGGCGGATCTGATTGAAGATCTGCAGAAGAAGCTGGCAGCCTTTCCGGGCGTGATCTTCAACTACACGCAGCCGGCCGAAGACGCCGTGGACGAAGCCCTCACCGGACTCAAGAGCGCGCTGGCGGTCAAGATCTTCGGTCCCGACCTGAATGTACTGGAGACCAAGGCTCTTGAGATCCGGCGCGTGCTGGATCGTACGTCTGGCTTCACTCAACTCACGGTGGTACGCGAACTCGGCCAGCCCAGCCTGACCATCACGCCCGACCGCGCGAAGATCGCGCGCTATGGAATCAATGTGGACGACGTGGGAAAGGTGGTGGAAGCGGCTATTGGCGGCCAAACCGCCACCCAAGTTATCCAGGGCGAAAAGCTCTTCGACCTGGTAGTGCGGGCGGACCCTCAGTTCCGCTCGGGGGCCCGTGAGATCGGCAACCTGCTGGTGCCGGCGCCGGCGGGACAGCAGATTCCGCTCTCCGAGCTCGCCACCATCAACCAGACCAGCGGCGCATCTTTTATCTATCGCGAGAACAACTCGCGCTACATCGGAATCCAATTCTCGGTGGTGGGGAGAGACCTCGAAGGCGTGATCAATTCCGGGCAGGCCGCCGTGCAAAAGGCGGTCCACTTGCCGGAGGGCTACCGCCTGGATTGGGGCGGCGAATACAGCGAACTGGTGGAAGCCAAGTCGCAGCTTGCGATCATCGGTCCGCTTGCGGTCTTGCTAATCTTCCTGATCCTGTTTGCGCTGTATGGAAATATCAAATTCCCGGTGGCCATTGCAATTGGCGTTGTGCTTACCGGACCGGTCGGCGCGCTGATTGGGCTTAAGATCACCCATACGCCCTTCAGTGTATCGAGCGTACTCGGATTGCTGGCGGTGCTGGGCGTGTCAGTTCAAACGGCCGTAATTCTGGTTAGCTACATCAATAAGCTTCGCAACGAAGGCCGTAGCATTGAGGACGCCACGTTCGAAGCTTCTCTGCTGCGCTTGCGGCCCATCATGATGACGGCCCTGGTGGCGTGCCTGGGATTGCTGCCTGCCGCCATGGCCACCGGGGTGGGCAGCGATACCCAGAAGCCGTTCGCCATCGTGGTGGTGGCCGGCCTGATCTCGCGGCTGCTGCTCGGATTCTTCGTCAATCCGGTGCTGTATCAGATCGTGGCGCGCGAGGGCGATGTTTTGCAGGTATGATGCGTTGCAGCAACAGCTTATGAAAGCCACCAAGAGAACATGAAAGCCGCCGCGCCAAAACCTGCAATCCTGGTGATCGATGTCGGAGGAACGCACGTCAAGGTGCGCGTCAGCGGAAACCGCGAGGAGCGCAAGATTGTCTCCGGCTCCGCGATGACCGCGTCCCGCATGGTGCGCGATGTAAAACGTCTGGTCAAGGACTGGAAATATGACGCCGTTTCGATCGGCTATCCGGGTGTCGTGATCCACGGACGTCCGGTCCGCGAGCCTTACAATCTTGGCGGCGGCTGGGTGAGGTTCAATTTCGCCAAGGCGTTCGGCTGTCCCGTAAAGATGGTCAACGATGCTGCAATGCAGGCGCTCGGAAGCTACAAAAAGGGCCGCATGCTTTTTCTAGGCTTCGGCGCGGGTTTGGGGTCGGCCATGATTGTTGACGGCATTGTCGAGCCCATGGAATTGGCCCACCTCCCCTACAAGAACGGGAAGACTTACGAAGACTACGTAGGCGACCGGGCGTTAAAGCGTTTGGGAAAGAAGAAATGGCGGCGCTATGTGGCCGATATCGTAAAGCGCTTCAAAGACGCGCTGGAGGCCGACTACGTGGTGCTCGGTGGAGGGAATTCCAGGCATCTCAAAGGTCTTCCGCCGGGCGCCGAGTTGGGAGACAACCGAAATGCATTTATCGGCGGGATCCGATTGTGGAAAGACGAAACCAAGCGGCGCGCTGGAAGTAAGCGGGTCCCGCGCGCGGAACCCGCCCATACACCGCGACAACCAAAATCCTAATGGACGCGGCTGCTATCGATGGAAGCGCCCCACTACCACCGCTTTGCCCAGAATGTGCCCTTCCATCGCCTTGAGCACCTCAGTGCGAGTTGCATCCGGGCCTAGAGCCAACTTAGTATCGAGCGCGAACATTTCCAGGGTGTAGTGGTGATGCGGACCCTGGGCTCCGGCGCCAGGTCCGCGATAGCCCACTGTTCCGCCAACGTTTTTGCACTGAATGGTGCCATCGGCCAGAGTCGGCGTGGCAGGCACGCCTTCCGGAAGCTCATGAACCGTCGCGGGGATATTAAGCAGCATCCAATGCAGGTGATCCTCCGTCATTTTGTTGTCCACCGCTTCCGGATCGTGCATGATGAGGACAAAAGCGGCGGTGTTCGCCGGAACGTGGCTCCATGCCAGGCTCGGCGAAACCGGATTCGGACTGGACTGTGTGTATTTAGGAGGAATCTCGCCACCGTCCTGAAACGAAGTGGTGGTCAGAGTGAAGCCAGGCATCGGCATGCCCTTGCCTTTTTCCTGTGCCGTCACGGTGCTGACGGCGGCTACGAATACGATGGCGCTGGTACAAAGTCTTTGCGTGAATTTCATGGTTAGTTGTCTCCTGACATCTCCACAGCATATCAGGGCCATCGAGATTGGCGAAGCGCACCCGCATCAAAACTGCGCGCCGTCCTCTCCGGACCAGATGCAGCCTCGCCGGACTAGAGTTCCAGCTTGCCGTGGAACGTCATGTCGTCGGTACTAAATGGCTGCGAGAATTTCAGCCGCGAAATTTGCGCCTCAAATGTGATGCCGTGATCCCGCCAGGTGAATTCAGCCGACTTCGAAAACAAATACACTACCACCGGCCTGTTCTCCCGCAGCAGGATGTCCACTCGGATAGGGCTCAGGTCCTTCTTCCCCTCGCGCTTCAAGACAGCCAGCTTTTTCAGTTCGCCCAGGCGTTCTTTGGAGTCATCGGGCAGCATGCCGCGCGGAACCCCAAAAACAGCAATGGCGTA
>DATJEI010000038.1:0-18315 GCA_035496735.1 Bryobacteraceae bacterium
TGGTCGGCAAATCGACATGACGCGGTACGCTCAAGATGGGGAAAAGATGAGCCGACGGGAGGAGTGGCAGAAGGTTCTTGATTCTGAAGTAAAGCATTGGTCGGCGATGTCCTGCAGTGAATTGGTTTCTGAGCTGCGCGAAGGTCTGCAAGCGTATCAGGTCGAATTCGAGTCGAAGCAGTACAATGTCGAAGTGGAGCTTCTAGAAAACACTGAGCGCTACCTCCACGTTGTGGTGGCCGTGGATGACGGCAGCCTCCCGGCGTCCATTTCGCCGTTGTGCCACAGTTGGATTCTCCAAAAGGCACATCCGGCTATCTAGTGGAAATCCGCTGAGGCTCTGCCCTGATATCCACCATCATCGGAAGGCGCTTTGGGCCACTCCGCCGGGCGCGTCGGCTATATGCAAGTCATCACTCACCGGCCTGCCGGGGATTGCTCACAAATCTCCAGTATTTTAATGAAACAAAATCGTCGGCGTCTCGTAATATGTAGGGACTCGATTTTGTAGAACATGTTCACCACCCTTCGATACGCCTTGCGGCAGTTTCGGATGTCGCCGATATTTACGGCGGCCGTCACGGTGACACTAGCACTGGGAATCGGAGGAACGACTGCGATCTTTACGATGATCCACGCGGTCATGCTTCAGTCATTGCCCGTTTCGGATCCGTCGCTTCTGTATCGTATCGGGGATGGCGATGATTGCTGCGTGGAAGGGGGTCCACAGAGCCGCTGGGGAATGTTCTCCTTTCCGCTGTATGAGAGGCTGAAGGCGGAGACGCCGGAATTCGAAGAAGTGGCTGCATTTCAGGCTGGGGGTAACCGGTTGAGCGTGCGGCGGGAGGGCAGCGGACTCGCTGCGAGGCCCCTGCGTTCGGAGTATGTTACAGGCAACTATTTCTCGACGCTAGGAGTGAAGGCTTTCGGCGGACGGGTACTTTCCCCTGATGACGACAAGCCGTCCGCTCCGCCGGTTGTCGTGTTGAGCCACCACACGTGGCAGGCTGGCTATGGAGCCGATCCTTCCGTGGTGGGCTCCAGTTTCATCGTGGAGGGACATCCTTTTACCGTGATAGGCGTAACCCCGCCGGGATTTTTTGGCGAGACGTTGCGCAGCGATCCACCCGACATTTGGATCCCCGTGCAGCAGGAGCCGATGATCGCCGGCGGCGGCGCACTGCTGCATCAGTCAGTCGGCGCTTGGTTGCGAGTGATCGGGCGATTGCGTCCGGGCGGTTCCACCGCCGGGATGGCGCCACGGATCACCGGCGTGTTGCGGCAATGGATGCAACACGATTCCGGTTATCCCGCCAACTGGATGCCCGACGTGATTCGCGCGCTTCCCAAGCAAACCATCAATGTGGTCCCGGCAGGCGCTGGAGTCGCGGTGATGAAGGAGCAATACAGTCGTAGTCTCCAGATCCTGCTTGGCGTTTGCGGTATGGTGCTGCTGATTGCTTGCGCCAATGTGGCGAACTTGCTGCTGGCCCGCGCAATGGCGCGCCGCGGACAAACCGCGCTGCGCTTGGCCGTCGGGGCCAGCCGGCAGCAAATTGTAGGGCAGGCCCTGGTGGAGGCGATCTTGCTGGCGGTGGCCGGCGGAATTGCCGGACTCGCGGTGGCAGTAGTGGCGGGGCGGTTGCTGCTCGCTTTGGCATTCAGCAGCTCGCACTTCCTCCCCATCAGCACCTTGCCGTCGCCCGCGGTCCTCGCGTTTGCGTTCGCGGTGACCCTGTTGACGGGTATTATCTTCGGCTCGGCTCCGGCCTGGTTTGCCACCCGGACCGATCCTGTGGAAGCGCTACGCGGGCTGGGCCGGAGTACGGCCGATCACTCTTCGTTTACGCAAAAGGCGCTGCTGATCGTGCAGGCAGCCCTGTCCGTTGTGTTGATAGCGGGCGCGACCATGCTGGCGCGAAGCCTCAACAAACTCCAGCACCAAAATTTCGGTTTCCTGACGGAGGGCCGCGTGGTAGTTTCCTTGAACCGTCCGCCGGCTACCTATACGCAGCCTCAGCTGGCTTCTCTCTATCGCCAGATTGAAGAGGGCATGAACCGTTTGCCCGGGGTTACGGGATCGGGCCTTGCGTTATACAATCCGCTGACGGACAACTGGGGGGAACTCATTCTGGTGTCCGGCCATCCACCGCCCCAGTTGAACATGGATGGGGGCGCCTCCTGGGACCGCGTGAGCGCCGACTATCTTCAGGAGTTGGGCGTGAGCCTGGTCCGCGGACGGCACTTCGCCCGGAGCGATAACGAAACGACGGAACCCGTTGCGATTGTCAACGAAACTTTCGTGAAGCGCTTCTTCAAACAGGACGAGGATCCACTCGGGCAGCACTTCGGCCTCGATCTGCCGGAGAACGCCGGCACATTCCGCATCGTGGGCATCGTGCGGGACGCGAAATTCGCCGGCTTTGCCTTGCGCAGGCCGGCGCGTCCGATGTTCTACGTTCCGCTCGCGCAAAACGTCCTCTACAAGGATCCGATGATAAGGCGGATTGAATTGCAGTCCCATTTCATCGGTGGACTGATGCTTGTGACGAACGCATCGCCCGGCACATTAGAGCCGCTGCTCACTCGAGTTCTGGCAGAGGCCGATCCAAATCTGACCATCAATAGTGTGCGGACGATTCGAGAGCAAATTCAGCTCACGTTCGATCAGGAGCGTTCAGTCGCCAGCCTCGCCGGACTGTTCGGGATCGTGGCTCTGTTGTTGGCTGCGGTTGGACTCTATGGAGTGACTGCCTACACTGTGGCGCAACGAACGAATGAGATCGGAATCCGGATGGCGCTGGGGGCCGACCGCATAAAGGTGGTTCGATACGTACTTCACGGAGTCTTGATCCGTGTAGCGATTGGGCTCGCGCTGGGACTGCCGCTCGCCATTGGCACAGGCCGTCTGATCTCGAGTAAGTTATACGAGGTTTCCTTCTGGGACCCGATCGCCCTAGCGCTGGCTGCAAGTGCGCTCGCGGTTTGCGCCGTGGCTGCGGCCATGATTCCGGCCAGCGTCGCTGCATCCATTTCTCCCCTGACTGCGCTGAGGACCGAGTAACGCGACTTCTTTGTCGTCTCTAAGATCAGCACTCCTTCATAGGACGAGTCCTGACAAGTCTGCTTGTGGGAAGTAAACCCACACAGTTCCACATTCTCCTGATGTGTCACATTATCGGTAGTCGTACCTCGGTCATTCTGTCCGCAAGGCCTGCATGGGATCTATAGATGCTGCACGGCGGGCAGGAACAAAACAGGCAATCAGTGTAACGGCGCAGAGAAGAAAGGCAACTATAACGAATGTCAGCCAATCCGCAGTCCCGACGCCATAGAGTATGCCACGTAGATAGCGGGTAAGCGCAAATGAGATTATCAGACCGAGAATCAGCCCCAAGCCCGTAAAGTGCAGGCCTCGTCCCAAGACCTGGCGAAAAATGTCTCGCTGGCCTGCACCGAGCGCCATGCGAATGCCGATTTCACGGGTGCGTTGCCTGGTGGCATAGGCAACCACACCATAAACTCCGATGGCAGCGAGGATAAGAGCCAACAGCCCGAACGAACCTGCGAAGGCTGCTGCGATGCGCTCAAACACATTCCCCAATCGCATGCTCGCGGCGAGCGTGGTCTCGTTGTAGAGCGGCAAATCAGAATTGAGCCCGCGAACTGTTCGTTCCACGGCAGAAGCATAGGCCATAGGAGGATGCCCGGTAAATCGTAGAAAGTAGCGACTCTCAACCGTCGGCATAATAGGCCGACGGGTGGTTTTTTCTGCCAAGAAAAAGGAGAGAGTCGCTTGAAGAAACAATACCAGATCGAACAACAACGAGCCGTGCAGCAGTTCCGCCGGATCGCCACCGAACAGAACCCGACCGTGCAGTTGATCCTGCCAATGGCCGACATTGCGCATCTGCTGCAAGATGGGGTGGGCCAGCTCGTGCGCCAGGCCGGACTGCAACTGATGCATTTGGTGATGGAAGAAGAAGTAAAGTCGCTGGCGGGCGAGCGGCATCAGCAGCATGAAGGCCGCAAGGTGCATCGCTGGGGCAGTGAAGACGGCTACTGCGTGGTGGATGGGCAGAAGGTGCCGATTCGTCGCACGCGTCTGCGCACGTCCGAAAAACGCGAACAGCGCCTGGGCAGCTACGAACTGTTTCAACGCAGCGGTCCGCTGCAGATGGGCGTGTGGGACAAAATGATGCGCGGGCTTTCGACGCGCAACTACGGCGCGGTGGTGAAGGACTTTCACAACGCCTACGGCATCGAAAAATCAGCGGTGAGCGAGAACTTCATCGAGGCCAGCCGCGAGAAGGTGAAGCAGTTGATGGAGCGTCCGTTGGGCGAGTTGCGGCTGTGCGCCATCGTCATCGATGGCACGCCGTTCAAGGACCGGCAGATGATCGTAGCCCTTGGTATTGGCTGCGATGGACGCAAGACGGTGCTCGGCCTGCGCCAGGGCGCGACGGAAAACACGGCGGTGGTGAGCGCCTTGCTCGGTGAGTTGGTGGAGCGCGGCGTGGACTTCTCCGTTCCACGTCTGTACATTCTCGACGGCGGCAAAGCATTGCCCGCGGCGGTACGTAAACACGCGGGCGCGGTTGCGTTCATCCAGCGCTGCCAGGTCCACAAGAAGCGCAACCTCGTCGATCATCTGCCGGAAGAATACAAAGCGGACATAAAACGCAAACTGCAGAACGCGTATTCGATGACGGGCTATGCCGAGGCCAAGCGGGCACTGGACCAACTGCATCGTGAGTTGATGGATCTCAATCCCAGCGCGGCACGCAGTTTGGAGGAAGGGTTGGAAGAAACACTCACGGTTCACAAACTGCGCGTGCCCGATCAGCTTCGCCGCACGCTCTGTTGCACGAACGTAATCGAGTCGGCGTTTTCGATTGTCGAGACGGTCTGCCGCAACGTAAAACGGTGGCGCGATGGCGACCACATCGAACGCTGGGTCGGCTCGGGCCTGGTCGTGGCCGAGCGCCAGTTCCGCAAAGTCATCGGTTATCGCCAGATTCCGTCGCTGCTATCGTCGATGGCCAGCGAGGCGGCCAGGAAGCCGGTTGCCAAACAAGTCGCGGTCGCGTAACTTATGAGAATCGAGGGTCGCTAACTTTCAACGACGTTCCGGACAATCTCCCGCCAATCGCCGTCGGATCGCACTTCCTTCTTGCGAACGGCGGGGCCAAGCTTGCGGCCGGCGGCGTCGAAGTCGATAATACCCACGTCCTGCTCAGAGCCGCCGCTCGATCGCCCAACTTGCGACAAAACCGCCGCAGCGCCGCCCAATGCGAAGGGGGCTATCATGAGCGCGCGCCGCCGCGAAATTCCGTCTGTAGTGCTGCCTAACACCAGTCCCATTCTAGATTTTAGATGGTCAGCCGGTCGATCATGTCTTCCGCCAGATCCACCCCTTTGAGAGTAATCGAATGCGTGCCGTTGTCCGTCCGCTTTACGAACGAGCCTTCCGTGAGATACCACAGGCTGAATTCCAGTTCCGCTTTCGATACCTTCAACATCTGCTCCAACTCGGTCAGCGTGATACCTGGCTGGCCCGGGTGCACCCGCCGTTGCTGGTATAAGGCGGAAATGATGGCCTGGCGTTGCTCGCGCGCCTCGCGCATGCACTGCGCGGCAGTCTCTTGCGTGGGTTCCATACCTATCTATCGGCTGGATGCGGTTTTTGGGGCAAGCTGCGGCGAGGCTGCATCCATGACGGCATACAATAGTGAGACGCCGGATCCATGCAAGCCGCCAATAAAGTGAATTTGCCGATAACCGATGGCCGGGTGGCCCGCATGGGGCTGGCCCTCGCCAACTGGAGCGAGCGCTGGTTTCCCGACCCGCTGGTCTTCGCCTTCCTGGGTGTCCTGGTGGTGTACGCGCTGGGCGTGCTGGCCGGCGAAAGCCCCGCCCAGCTCGGCATCGAAGCCGGCAGGAATTTCTGGACCTTGGTGCCCTTCACCATGCAGATGGTGATGATTATTGTCGGCGGCTATGTGGTGGCCTCCACCCCTCTGGCGAGGCGCGCGATCCGTTGGCTGGCCGGGATCCCCACCACTCCCCGTGGAGCGATTACACTGATCGCGTTCGTCGCCACCACCAGTTCCCTGCTCTCCTGGGGACTCAGCCCGATCATCAGCGGCTTCCTGGTCCGCGAAATGACCGGCCGCCTCAAAGGCATGGACTATCGCGCGGCCGGCGCTGCCGCTTACTTAGGCAACTGTTCCGTGTGGGCGCTCGGTTTGTCATCCTCCGCAGCCATGCTGATGGCCACCAAGTCCTCCCTGCCCCCTTCTTTGTTCGCCATCAGTGGACTCATTCCGCTCACCCAAACATTATTCCTCTGGCAAAGCATGATGACCGCGCTGATCGTCATCATCGTGTGTGGAATTGTTGCTTATCTCTCGGTACCCTCGGCTGCGAACGCACACACCGCCGAAAGCTACGGCCTGCACTTCAAGCCACCCGCGGAGCCGCGCGAGCGCCACGCAAAACCTGGCGAATGGCTGGAATTCAGTCCGGTACTCACGATATTGGTAGGTGCATTACTGCTGGGCTACCTGGTGAATGTATTCCGCACGTCACCCCAAGGGGCGCTGGCTGCTCTCGACCTCAACACCTACAATCTGATGTTCCTCACGGTCGGGCTGCTGCTCCACTGGCGCCCGCGCAACTTCGTGCGCGCCGTGGCGGACGCGATCCCAGCCACCGGCGGGGTGCTGATTCAATTTCCGTTCTACGCCATGATCTTCGGCATGATCACCGGCACCGGACTCTCCGCCAAACTCGCGCACCTGTTCACATCGGCGAGCACGCACGACACCTTCGCGCTGCTCGCGGCCAGCTACTCGGCGGTATTGGGCTTGTTCATTCCGTCAGGCGGCAGTAAGTGGGTTGTGGAGGCGCCTTACGTGTTGCAGGCCGCCATCGCGCACCATGTGCACCTGGGCTGGGTGGTGCAGATCTATAACATTTCCGAGGCGATGCCGAACCTGATCAACCCTTTTTGGATGCTGCCGCTTCTGGGCATTTTGCGCCTGAAGGCGCGCGATCTGGTGGGTTACACGACGCTGTATTTGATGGTGCTGCTGCCGGTGGTGTTCTTCCTGTGCTGGTTCTTCGCGCGAACGATTGCTTTTATCCCGCCGATGAAATAGCGCAGCAACTCCTCACCAATCCGCTCTTTAGAACCTCTGAGGGTGGGGGCCCAAGACTTCGGCCTTAGGCCCCCATCCACCTCGCCAACCTAGAACAACAACTTCAAGGCGAACTGGATATTTCGTGAAAGATAATTTCCTGTGTCGCCGATGACGCCGAACGCGGAGGTACCAAACACGTTGTTGGGCATGCCGAGGTTCGGGTGATTCAGAATGTTGAACATCTCCGATCTGAATTGGAGAGTGTAGCGCTCCCTGACTCTAAATTCCTTAAACGCCGAGAAGTCCACGCTCCAAACACCAGGCCCCCTGGCCGTGTTGCGGCCGAGGTTCCCGATGGTAAACGGCGAGTTTAACGAATAGGCCGCCGGATTGAACCAGTGGTTGACGGAACTGGTGCCATCGCCGTAAATACTCCCACTGTCGGGGACTCCTGTCACGTTCGGACGATCGGCGGTTTGCCCTGTGTTCGCAAGATTCGAAGGCGTTTGGATGGTGGTAACGTTCCCTGTTTGGGCGCTTGCAACTGCATTCAACTGCCAACCTTTCAGCAGAACGCTCTGAAGCCCCTTGGTTCGTTCGCCGAACGGCAGACGGTAGCTGGTGATTATATTGAAGCGCTGCCGGATATCTATATCTGAATCGCCGCGCTCGTTCTTAAAGTTATTCACTAAATTCGGAAAGTAAGTATTGAACCGCAGTCCTCCACCTAAACCAGGATTGTCGTCGATGTTGTGCGACCAGGTGTAATTCGTTGCCAAACTGAATCCCTTACTGAAGCGATGCTCCAGGCCGGTCTGCAATGAGTGATATTCTTGATTTCCCGAAGAAGTGACTCTGGTAATGTTGCTGACGTTTGGCATCAGTGAGTAATACGGACGCCGCGGCTGAATGGCACCGGCGCCAGGCAAAGCCAGATCGGCATTGTAGTTGAAAACCACGTGCCGGCTGAGCGCTCCAACGTACCCGGCGTTGAATACCAGTCCGCCGATCAACTCCCGCTGCAGGGTCAAGTTGAACTGCTCCACGTAAGGATTGGTAATATTCTTGTCGACGTTGTAGATAGTCCCGGTCGGATTGTTGGGATCCGTGGGAACGGGAGGCGGCAGACCGTCGGAGAGTCGCCTCCCGCTGTTCGTCAGAGCCAGGACGCTCACGAATGGCGGATCGCGAAAAACCGCATTTGATCCGGTACCCGTGGTGGGCGGCCAGAAGCTTATGCCAAAGCCGCCTCGCAGAACAGTTTTCGGCGCCACGGTCGCAGCGAAGCCGAAGCGCGGCGCTACACTGTGCCAATCGGTCGGAATTCCGACTGACGGACCCACCCCGTTTTGTCCCGCAATAAGAATTTTTCCGCTGTTGATATCCGCCAGATTGGCTGCACGGTTGGCAACTTCGGTAAAGGGCGTGAAGACTTCCCAGCGGAGGCCAAGGTTGAGAGTCAACCAGCGGGTGATTCGCCAGTCATCCTGAAAGTAGGTTGCAAATTCAGAGCTTCTGAAACCCTGCCACGCCAGCAATTTCGTGCGCTGCTCGGTTGTCGGGTATCCCAATAGTAAGGAGGCCACCGAGTTGCCCGATCCCGAAGATGTCGGATTGTTGGTGTAACCCGTATCGAATAGGAAATTTCCTTTAGCATGCGAGCTTTGGAATGGTGTGAGTTGACGGCGGCGGAAGTCTGCGCCCACCTTCATCTGATGGCTGCCGCGAATGTAGGTGATGCTCCCCTGATATTGAAACAGGTTGTTGAAGGTGGACAACGGAAGAAATGTCGAATCCCCGATTCCGACGAAGCCGGCAACCCCGATAGGAGAAAAGCCCGAACTGTCCGTGTCGATGTTAGTTCCCGGAATTCCTATCTTTTGATTGACGTTGTTCAAGTAGTTCAACGGGGTTGTCTGAACCACAAAGCGTGAGTAAGCCGCCTTCAGATCCATGAGCAGTGTCGGTTTAAAGGTGTGAATCAGGCTCAACACTGCCTGCTGTGCCCGCTGCCGCGCGGTGCCCGCAAACTGACCCGCGTCGCCGCCGCCGAAGATGCCGTTGATCACAGGCAATTGTCCGGGTTTCTGAGAGTTCGTGTCGTTGAATGAGTACCGCCCGAAGAATAGATTCCTCTCATTGAACATGTGGTCAATCTTGGTGTCAAATGTGTCATCTCTTTGCGCTTTGACGGGGCTGAGAGTGAAATTGTTGGTCAGGCCGCTGGTGGTCGGCAACGGGTAAAGATTGACCACGTTCAATCCCGCGGCATCCATTCTATTGGACGGGATCTGGTTGTTTAGAAACGGAAGGCGCGTGCTGGAATTGGCCGGATCGCCAGTCGTCGGATCGAAAATGGGCTTCAAGCCCGCAAAGTTGCCGCTACGCATAGCCAGAGTAGGAACAGTGCTGGCGTAAGTCAGTCCCTGCCGCAGGCGAAGAGCCTCATAGTCGGCAAAGAAAAACGTCTTATCTTTCTTGATCGGTCCGCCCACGCTGCCGCCAAACTGATTTTGTTTGTAAGGCGGATTGACGGCGCCGGCGAAGTAGTTTTTGGCATCCAGCTTCTCATTGCGGAAAAATTCGAATAACGAACCATGGACCGCATTCGTGCCGGACTTGGTGATCAAGTTGATGACCCCGCCTGCCGTTCGTCCTACTTCGGCGGCATACGCATTAGTTTGAACCCGGAATTCCTGCAGCGCGTCTTCCGATGGTTTCACCATGATGGTTCCGATGTAACGTTCGTTATCATCAACTCCATCAATCAAGTAGCTATTGGCGTAGTCGCGCTGGCCGTTGACGGCTACCGAGGACGTGCGGCGCCGGTCGTCGGGACGGTTCCCACTGCTCAATCCGTTCTGAACACCTTCGCTGGTGCCGGCGCCAAGTTGCGCGAGTCGGACAAAATTGCGGCCATTCAGCGGGGCGTCCTGAACGACTCGATCGCTGATCAGATTTCCGACAACTGCGCTATCCGATTGCAAGGCCGCCGCTTGCGCAGTCACTTCCACCGATTCGCTGGCTTGCCCAATTTCGAGACGAATGTCCTGGCGCGAGCGGTCACCAATTGCCAGCGTTATCGAATTGACGGTTGCCGCACGGAAACCAGCGTGCTCTACCTTTAGGTTGTAGCGGCCGGCGGGCAGTAGCGCGATTGCATAATTGCCGCTGCTGTCGGTGGTTGCGGTGCGAGCGAGATTAGTATCCGGATTCTCAACCGTGACTTTAGCATCCACAAGCACGGCGCCTGACGAGTCAGTCACGGTCCCAATTATGTCTGCGGTCGACACCTGCGCTCGCAGCGCAAACGGCGCCAAAAGCATGACAAGCATAGAAAAACTTACAGCACGTAAATGCAAGCGCGAAAACCCTTTATTCCTCATTACGGTCGTTTCCCCTCTAAAAAGCGTTTCCAGGATGTCCTGGCCCAGTGAGGGAATTTTATGATTTGCAGCGGGAGTGAGTCCTTTGAAATGTTATAGCAATTTCCTAGGAAAATTAAAGCAGAGCAATCTCTAGGTATCTATACTCATGAAAAAAAGCAACATATTTCTCGAAGCCTGATCCTTGCTTCGATGGCCCTTACCACCGGCTTGGTCGCCTATTTTCCGCGGTACAGCACGCGCCAGATCTTGCCCTTCTCGCTATCGCCGATATAGAGCGATCCGTCGGGCGCCTGCGCAACGCCATCGGGCCGCGCCACGGCGTCGTTGGGGTTCATCAGCGGCATCTTGCCCGGGAACCCGCTCGCAAAGATTTCGAAACTTCCCGATGGCTTGCCTCCTGAGAAGGGCTGGAACGTTACGTTGTAGCCGGCCTGCGGCAGCGGCGCGCGATTCCACGACCCATGGAACGCGATGAACGCGCCGTCGCGATACTTCGCCGGAAACTGCGTGCCGGTATAGAACATGAGGTCCACCGGCGCCCAATGCGCCGGGAAAGCCGCTACCGGCGGAGTGAACTCGGCGCAGCGCCCCACGGCTTTCCCGTCGCCGCCGTACTCGGGGTTGAGGATAAACTTCTTTTGCCCGTAGTCGTAGAAGCAATAGGGCCAGCCGAAGTTGGAACCCGCGACCGCGCGATAGAGGGGCTCCGCCGGCCGCTCTGCGTTTTCCTGCGCCGTGAATTTTCCGGGCCACAAGGTGTCGAGCGAGTCGCGATTATTCATAGCGATAAACAGTGCGCCGTCGTGCCACGCAATGGCCGGCATCTGGCGCAGCCCGGTTGCAAACCGTGAGCCGTTCGCCTGAGTCTGGCCCAGTTTATTCTCGTCGAACTTCCAGATGCCGCCGTGCTCATTGAGGAGGGGGCAGGGATCCTGGCCCGGTACGCCCTCTCTCCGGTCCCTGGTCTGACAGGCGTTGGAGGGCGCGCCGACATTCACATAGAGCGATCCCTTGCCATCGAACGCAATGCCCTTGTCGCCATGCTGCTGTACGCCCGGCAGGTCTTTGACTACAATCTCGGGCTCGCCCGCGGGCTTCAACTGCCCGGCCGTCATCTTATAGCGTTGCACCGTATTGGGCGTGGCAATGTAGAGATACCCGTTGCGCAGCGCGATCCCGGTGACGCTGCTGCTGCCGAACTTTTCCTTCATCTCGAAGCGGCCGTCGCCGTTGGTGTCGCGCAACGCCGCGACGCCGCCATTCATCAGGCCCACATACACGTCGCCGTTAGTTGCCACCGCGATGTGCCGAGCCTCGCCCAGGCCGTCGGCGGCCAAAAACGCGCAGAATCCCGCGGGAAGCGTGATGCCGCTATTGTTGGGATCGCAGGCTGGCGCATCGGCGGCGCGCACGGCCTGAGTCAATGCTCCAGCGGCGCAGCCAGCCAGAAAGAGTCCGAATGCGAAACGATTCAGCAAGGGCGTGCGACTCATAGACGTGCGATTCATCCAGGGGGTCATGGCATGTTCCTTCAGCGGGGCATTGGCGCGAGTCAGGCTTTCTTGCTTTCAGCCGCGTTCGTCCATTACTTTATCATGTGGTTATGGGATGGGCGCGGCACATAAAGATCCTATTGGCAGTGGCGTTTGTGCTGGGGCTGGCAGGGGCCCAGGCGCCGGCATCGGTCTGGGACGGGGTCTACTCGGAAGCGCAATCCGCGCGCGGGGCTGCGCTGTACCAAACCGCGTGTGCGTCCTGCCATGGAGACAAACTTCAGGGAAAAGGGCAGACGCCCGCCCTGACTGGCTCCGACTTCATAATGAACTGGAACGGGATGACGGTCGGCGATCTATTCGAAAAGATGCAGACCTCCATGCCCGCCGATAAGCCAGGAAGTTTGAGCCGGGAACAGAACGCCAGCCTGGTCGCGTACCTTCTGAGCGCCAATAAGTTTCCGTCCGGCGCGGCTGGACTCTCCAGCGATACAGAACGGTTGCGCCAGATCCGCTTTGAGGCCGCACCCGCGAAATAGCCAGAGTTCATTCCCGCCCAGGCCCGCCTTTACAACTTATCGTAGTGGCCTCGAAACCTTACGCCCGCGTGGAACCCCGGGTCCGCCGGAACGCAATAGCGAACACTTGCCAGAGCGATTTCATCTCCCCGCTGAATCTCCACCATCGTCCCGGGATCCAGGGACTGCGCGGTCCATAACCGCAAACCACCGTTAGATACATTCACCACCTGGACGTCGATAGAACCTCGTGACGAGGAACTTAGCAAATTCAGCGTGGCCGCGTCATAGGATTTGAAGCGTGGAAATTTGCGGCGCTCCTGCGACGCCACCTCGTCCGGCTCGGTTGCTAGTTCCGGCCTAGGCCCCTCGGCGGCGTGACTTGCAGGCTCCGCCGCCGCACTTGCGGATTTCAGCCGCGCCGTGAAATGGAACGTGCTTCCGGCCCGGCCGTCGCTAGCTACCCAAATTTCTCCGCCCATCATCTCCACCAGCTGAGCCGAGATCGCCAGCCCCAACCCCGTGCCTCCGAATTCTCTCCGGGATGAACCGTCCACCTGCGTGAACGGCTCGAATATTCTCTGCCTCTGACCCGGAGAGATACCAATCCCCGAATCATGAACGCGAAAGTGCAAATGATCGGAACTCTCGGATGAAACTTCGATACTCAGCTTCACTTCGCCAGCAGAAGTGAATTTGATCGCATTGCCAAGCAGATTCACCAGAATTTGCCGCAGGCAGTCAGGATCACCCAATAGAACGTCAGGTATCTCGGGGTGAATATCGCACGTGAGCCGGAGATTTTTGTCCAGGGCGGCTTTTTCGAATCCATTGATAGTGGTTGTCATCAGATCCCGGATCCAGAATTCCTTAGGATGCAGAACCACCTTCCCCGCTTGAATCTTCGAAATGTCCAGGATGTCGCCAATGATCGTCATTAGCGAATCGGCCGAGGCCTTCACCAAGCCCAGGTACTCGCGTTGCTCCGGGCTCAGCTCGGATTCGAGCACAACTTCGGTCAAGCCGATGATGCCGTTCATCGGCGTGCGGATTTCATGGCTCATGTTGGCTAGAAATTCGCTTTTGGCACGGCTGGCGACTTCCGCCATCTGGATGGCCAGCATCAGGCGTGCCTCCGCTTCCTTGCGGGCTGTAATATCCACTCCGAACCCGATGATGTTGACGATGCGGCCGCGCTCATTTCGTAACGGGCCGAAGGCTGCGTCCACGACGATTTGACGGCCGCCCTTCATTAGAACATTCGCCTCATAACGCACTGTTTCGCCACCGGCCGCTCGAGCCATAGCGGTCCGCAGACGCCCCCGTTCCTCCGGGCTATGGCTCCATGAGTAGGTTTCCCAGAACGGCTTACCCACGACCTCTTCGACCGTCACATCGGCCGCTTCCAGCGGCGCGCGATTGACGTACAACACCGTGCCGTCAAGTGTATAAAGTCCCACGAATCCGAAAAGCGAATCCAGGATATCTCTAAGCCGCTTCTCGCTGGCCGCCAGTTTCGCTTCCGCATCCACGCGAACGGTGATGTCGCGAATAGAACCGATGAAGCGAAGCGGCTTCCCTTCTGCAGACCTCACCAGACGGCCGCGAGACGCCACCCAGCGGAAGCCTCCGTCCTTGCAGCACACCCTGACTTTATCCTCAAACGTTTCCGTCTCAGTCTCCGGGGAGGTACCGGAAATCCTCCGGCTTACCTGCGCGCGGTCTTCGGGGTGGACCCGTTCGATGAAACTCGCTGGATCATTCGACAATTCATCGGCGGAGTACCCAAGGATCTCTTTGAAACGAGGGGAGAGGTACGATTCGCTGGTCGCGAGATTCCAGTCAAAGATTCCATCGTAGGTGGCCTGCGTCGCCAGCGCGTAGCGCTCTTCGCTCACGCGGAGCGATGCCGCGGAGGCCTCCGCCGCCTGCTTCGCCGCGAGGAGTTGATCCTCGGCCTCCTTACGCGCGGTTAAGTCGCGGTAGATCGCCGCCACACCCAGCAGTTTTCCATGCGGGTCCTTGACCGGCGAGAGAATGATGGAGACTGGGACCAGACTCCCGTCTTTTCTCGCCCGCACGGTTTCAAAACGCGTGACGGGTTGATCGCGTTGGATCTTCTCCAGACTGCGTTCGAACTCGTGAACCCGCTCGGGCGGAAAGAGGATCTTAACGTGCTTCCCGATTACTTCCTCGGCGGCATAGCCCCAAAACCGCTCCGAGCTTGCGTTCCAACTGAGTATGATCCCATCGAGGCCATTTCCAACAATGCTATCCTCCGAGGACTGCACAATCGACGCCAGGAATGCCGCCGTTTCCTCGGAGCGCTTCCGCTCCGTAATATCGTGGATCGAGCCGATAAAGCGTGTAGGCCGCCCGGCCGCATTCCGCACTGCCTGGCCGCGAGCCGCCACCCAGCAATAGGAGCCGTCCTTGCGCTGGAACCGCACTTCACGCTCGAAACTTTCCAAAGCTTGACCGGCATGTGCGAGCACCATGAGTTGGTCCAACCACATTCGATCTTCCGGGTGTAATCTGGCGAAGAAGGATGCGCAATTGTCGGGACGCTCATCGGCATGCCCATCGTTTGTATATCCCAGAATCTCCTTTAAGCGCGGGGAGAGGTGAGAATCTCCAGTCTCCAGGTTCCAGTCAAAAATTCCGTCGAGTGTGGCTTCCGTAACCAGCGCGTATCGTTCTTCGCTTTCGCGGAGCGCCGCTTCAGCCTCCCGGCGTTCGGTTATATCGATACAATGGCCTACGATTTCCAGCGGCTCGGCCGCCGTCCCTCGCAACAGGCGGAGTTCATCCCGCACCCAGCGATACTCGCCGCTCTTGGTTCGGAAGCGGTATTCATGGCTGTACTGGTCCGCTGCCAGCAAGGCGCCAAGCCCGGCGATGATTCTGTCCGCGTCTTCCGGATGCAACCGGTCAATCCAGAATCGACTGTCTCTTAGGAATTCTTCGGGCTCGTAACCCCACAGAGCGCGTACACCGTCACTTACAAACGTTGCGCCAAAGTCGCCGTCCGCCTTGCAGGTGTAGATGGCTACCGGGACGGTGCTAACCAAGAATTCCAGGCGCTGGAGATAGCTCGGCGAACCATCGCCGACGTTCTCGGCGAGGGAGGCCAGCGAGTTATCCATAGTTTACGGTGCCTTCCCGTCCTCGAGGCGCATCGTAGCCGGATCCCCTCACCATACGCCATTCATCGGCTCTGCAAGCGTTTGCCTTTAGGGGTTTACCGGCGAGTGAGGGTCGTCGTCCACCCACTTTTAGGCGGATAAGCGGCCGCGGAGATCGAATCTAAAGCGCCAAACCAGGTGTGCTAAACTAATTCACTTCGGCCAGCTTTGTGCTTTCACGTCGCTTTTTTTTAAAAAGCTCGGCGTCCGCTCTCGGTCTACCGATGATCAATCGGGGCCGCTTCGCGCTATTTGCCAAAGGCGCTCCGGAGTATTCGGCTCGCGCCGTAGATCTGGTGCACCGCTCCACTGTGATCGACATGCTGGGGCTGTTGACATTGGATTATCGCAAGATGTCCGCCTGGCAAATGCAACCTGAACGTTTCCAGCCGGGTGACTTTCAACGTCTTAAGAATTCCGGGACTACGGTATTCTATCCCGCCGTCGGCTACACGGCGGGCGACATTTACACCGAAACGGCCCGAGATATTTTGGGTTGGAACACCTTCCTGGCAGCGCACCCGCAGGAGTTCCTGCGTGTCGACGAGGCGACGGATTTCGAGCGCGCCAAAGCGCTTGGGAAGATCGGCATACTGATCGGCCAGCAAAACTCCGTGCACTTCCGGACGCTGGCAGACGTGGATTGCTTTTACGGGCTGGGACAGCGAGTTTCGCAACTCACCTACACCGGAAACCGGATCGGCGGAGGATCGTCCGATGCCCACGACTCCGGGCTAAGCCAATATGGAGCACAGGTGGTGGAGCGCATGAATCAACTCGGGATGGCTATAGACGTCTCGCACTGCGGCGACCGAACCACAATGGATGCGATTGTTGCGTCCCGCCGGCCCGTGCTGGTGACTCATTCCAATTGCCGCGCGCTGGTTCCCGCGGCCCGTTGCAAAACCGACGAAGCCATCCGCGCCATGGCGGCCAAAGGCGGGGTGATGGGAATCACCATGGTTCGCGGCTTTGTACGCGCCGGTGGACCAGCCACCATCGAAAATGTACTGGATCATATCGATCACGTGGTCGCACTGGCAGGCGTGGAGCACGTGGGTGTCGGCAGCGATGTCGACCTGGATGGGCGAGACGTTCATCCTGTCAGAAAATACGATCTTGATGGGATCGACTACGCCAAGAAGATTTTCGACCTGACGGAAGGGTTGGTTCGCCGCAGCTATTCGAACCGCAACATCGAACTGATCCTCGGCGGGAATTTCCAACGTGCGCTTGCCGAGGCGTGGGTCCCTGCCGTCGCGCTAACTCAAAGCACAGTGCCGCAGGCGCTCGCGCAGTAGCGGACTTGTTTAAGAAATGAGTGGGAAGGTACTGGCGCTGCTCTTGCTCGCGCTACTCATTCTTGGGATTGCGATCTTCCGATACCGCGCTAATGTGGGTACGCTACCGATCGATCCGCATGCCGCGGAAGAAATCGAGAAGGCCAAGCGACGCTAAGGCGTGTACCCAGCAATACGTGCAACCTAAATCGGACCAACTGACGATAATCGGAACGCCGGCGCCTGCTTAAGCCCGGGCTGCGGATGCCGGATGAACCGGATAGTGCTCCGTCAGCCATTTCTCAATTTTCTCTTTTTGCGTCGCCAGAACCACTCTTTGCCAGCTCACCTTACCCGTCCGTTCGCTATATTCTGCCATGACATAGGAACCTTCGTTGAGGACCTGAATCAGGCCGTCGGTTTTGGCCCTTTTGAAGTGGTACGAGGAGGGAGCAGCATGGTGTTTTTGCATACAACACTATAATAGCAGGTGTCCAGGGCCCAAGTCTTCCTGGGTGGTGCGGGACAGCAAGGCCAATTTTAATTTTTACAACCTTGTTTTTGAGGTGCGCGATGAAGCTGTTTAGTGGGCCACTGCTGGATTCCGATACAATAAGCCAAAGTATGAGTTCCGCCGGGTTGCTGGTTCGCGTATATGGCAAAAGTGAAGCTGGTAAAAGTGCAGGGACGCCGGGTTCGAGGCCGGATTCACGTGGGTATTATGGTCAACCTGGCGGGACATCAAGAGCATCGACGAACAGACGCAGAGGAAAGCAAAAAGCTACTAACCTCTAATAGTTCCTCCCGTCTTTTGCTATACTGAACCTTACGCCCAGAGTCCGCGCATGTCATATTCGACGCGGACCATCCCCGCATTTCCGTTGGCTGTCTGGCGGGAGCGCGTGGCGAGACGGACAGGTGGCCGAGTGGTTAATGGCAGCAGACTGTAAATCTGCCGCTCCTTGCGAGCTACGGAGGTTCGAATCCTCCCCTGTCCACCATTAGTTTTGCAGTAGATTTGAGTTTGGCCGTTGTAGCTCAGTTGGTAGAGCGCGTCCTTGGTAAGGACGAGGTCACCAGTTCAATCCTGGTCAACGGCTCCAGTTTTCAAAGGCGCGGTGGGAATGGGTACCTGCCGCGCCCCGGAGTTCTCGTTAAGGAAAAGAAAACATGGCGAAGGAAAAATTTGATCGCAGCAAGCCGCACGTAAACGTGGGAACGATCGGGCACATCGATCATGGCAAGACCACGTTGACGGCGGCCATCACCAAGACCTTGGCGAAGCACAATCCGAAGGTGCAGTTC
>DATJEI010000039.1:0-3483 GCA_035496735.1 Bryobacteraceae bacterium
CACGATCCCAATAAGACATATGGTTTCGTCAGCGTTGGTGTGTCTCTCAAAGACCTTTCATCGTCAATTTGGATGTGGTATCGGGAGGACGGTAAGAAAGGTAAATGGGCGATTCGCAAGGTGATCGAGATTCCCGCGGAGCCGGCTGACGCGGAAAATCTCCCGCCATTGCTGAAGGGCTTCAAAGCGGTTCCGCCCCTGGTAACCGACATCAACCTGTCGCTCGACGATCGCTTCCTTTACGTTTCGTGCTGGGGGAGTGGGGAGTTCATCCAGTACGATGTCTCCGATCCGGCCAACCCGAAAAAGACGGGCTCAGTCCATCTCGGCGGCATTGTGCGCCGTGCGGCTCATCCGAGCAAGCCCAACCAGGCGCTCAACGGTGGTCCGCAGATGGTGGAGATAAGTCGCGATGGTAAGCGTGTCTATTTCACTAACTCGCTCTACTCCCCGTGGGATGAGCAGATCTATCCGGACGGCTTGAAGAGTTGGATGGTAAAGCTCGACGTGGACCCGAACGGCGGGATGAAACTTGATGATAAATTTTTCGTGGAGTTCGACGGGCTTCGAGCGCACCAGGTCCGGTTGGAGGGTGGCGACGCCTCTTCAGATTCCTACTGCTACTCGGGGGAGAAATGATGCACGCCGGAATGAGTTCGACGGCGCTGTGGCTGATGCTGCTTCTCGGTGCTTACCACGGAATTAACCCCGGAATGGGATGGCTCTTTGCAGTGGCGCTGGGAATGCAGGAGCGAACAGGGAGCGCCGTCGCAAGATCGCTCGTGCCAATCGCGCTTGGACATGCAATGGCTATTTGCAGCGTAGTGATGATTGCTGCGTTTCTGGGTGCGGCACTTCCGCTCCTGACCATTCGCTACTCCGTCGCCGCCCTCTTGGTGGGTCTCGGAATATTTAGCCTGCTGCGTCACTGGCACCCGAGGTGGGTCCGGATGCGCGTGGGCTTTCGAGACCTTACAGCCTGGTCGTTTCTGATGGCCTCGGCGCACGGCGCAGGTTTAATGGTATTACCCGTGTTGCTGAGCAGCAGCACAGTGGAAGCACAATCGCATATGGCCGGCCACAGTCCCATGTCTGCGGTCGCCTCTCCATTAGCAGGGATGCTCGCAACGGGAATCCACACCATCGGCTATCTTGGGGTTACGGGGCTGGTCGCGTGGGCATTCTATCGCAAGCTCGGACTCGCGCTTCTCCGTAAGACGTGGTTCAACTTCAACCTGGTCTGGGGCGCTGCACTCGTGGCCACCGGGTTGTTTACTTTGCTTATATGAATAATTTTTGAGCTCTTAGAAATCTGCTCAGAACTCATAGCCATTTCGAAATAGCTTAACGGTCCGGCTCAGGTGCTCTGCACCAATACATTCCATCAATTGATCGGCTCGCAAGCCCATTTCCGCTGTGACCCGCCGAATGACGCATGAAAACCCAAGCGTCCACTTATCAGCGGATTGGTTTTAACCCCAGCGCGGCTGCTCGTCGAGGCTGATGCCGAGTGCAGTTTTCGCAACAACTTCATGTGTGAGAAATGTATTGGCAGGATGAATGCGGCCGAGACGCGCATCCCGCAGCAGGCGCTCATATCCTACTGATCGGAAGATTCCGGCCCCCCCGGCAATATCGAGTCCGATATCGACTACCCGCCATGCACCCTCCACGGCTTTATACTTGGCCGCAAAAATCTTGGCCGGCCATTCTCCGCCATGGTCCACGCCCTTCGACCAGTCCTCCGCAATACGCTCGAGATGTGGACCAATAGATTCCAACTCGATCACCATTTGCGCGATGGCATGCTGCACTTCTGGGTGATACGCCATCGTGCGCGATACTGCGAGCGAACGCTTGCTCTTAGCTGCGGAAACGCTTTTGTCCAGCGCCCGCTTGGCCAGTCCGTAGTAAATATTTCCGAAGCCCAGCAATGCCCAGGCGAATATGGACAGCACAAATCCGTCAATTCCGGCGCCTCCAGCCGGGACCACGCGAGCAATGTAGCTGTCGGGAATGAAGGCGTTCTCCAGCACCGTATCATCGCTACGGGTAGCCCGCATGCCAAGAACGTCCCAGGTTTCTTTGATGATGTATCCGGAACTGTCCCGCGGCATGAAGGCGTGAACGATTTTGGGCTGGGCGGGATCGCTCGTGTCCATGCCGTGCAAGCCAAAGCGCGTCCAAACAGGGCTCAGACTCCCAAATTGCTTACGGCCGGTGAAACGGTAACCGCCTTCGACGCGCTCGGCTTTTGAACACGAAAGAAGCACCGGAATGTCGTTGCCGCTTTCCGCATGTCCTGCGGCAAAGATTTCACCGGCGGCCGCGTCGTTCAGCATCCATTCGAGCGAGGTATCACCACGGCGCCAAAGTTCGGCGGCCACCCCGACCCAGTAGAGATGCATGTTTACGGCAAGCGCAGTCGCAGGCGCGTAGTAGGCCAAACGTCGTTGCTCGTGGCATACTTCGGCTAGGCTTAAACCGGGACCGCCGAACTCCGTTGGTAGAGGTAAGACGAGATATTTTGCCGCCCGTAGTTCCTCGAAATCTTGCTCAAAAAACCGGTTCTCGCGGTCGTAGGTGGCCGCACGGGCATCAAAACGCGCCAACATCTCTTCGCTGAGGGGGCTTTTAAAAGCAAGCTGCGCGGGGGCGGCTTGTGCCGCTGCAGAATTGAGGTGCGCGTGTGCAGACTTCTTATCGAGCGTCGGTTTGTGTGCTGGAGTCATTGATCACCCACTTCAATCGCTTTGGTGCGGAACATTCTACCCCGACATCAACCGGGCAGACACCACAGAGGTGCGCTGCCTAGTTGATGCACACCGGAATACTTACGGGCGCGCCTCGTAGACGATGTTGAAAGGCGTCTCCGTAGCCCGCCGGAAGCGGCTGAATCCGGCAGAGGTTATAACCTCCCGAATACGTTTCTCGCCTGCCTGCGCGCCCAGACAGGCCGCGACTTCCTGCGAACGCGAGCAAGGCGTGCATAGCAAGGTGGAGAACGAATAGTAAACGCGCCCGACGGGATTCAGATTGTCCTTCAGTTGATCGTTCGCGAAAGGCTCGACGATCATCCATGTCCCATTCTTCGCCAGTGATTGCCGCACATGGGCAGCCGCGCCGACAGGGTCGCCCATATCGTGCAGACAATCAAACACGGCAACGAAGTCATAGTCCTTGCCGGGATAGCTTTTCGCCTTCGCAACTTCGAACGTAACCCGGTCGGCGACGCCTTCGCGCTTGGCAGATTCACGGGCAGCCTCGATAGACTTGTCGTGGTAATCGAATCCGAAGAACTTCGACTTCGGAAATGCCTTCGCCATGAGGATAGTCGAGGCACCCTTGCCGCAACCAACATCGGCAACACGCGCTCCCGCTTCGAGCTTCGCTTTCACATCGTGCAGCGATGGAATCCATGAAGTCACCAGATTCGCGGCGTAGCCGGGGCGGAAGAACTTCTCACAACCGTGGAAAACGCCG
>DATJEI010000040.1:0-13280 GCA_035496735.1 Bryobacteraceae bacterium
GTGGAATACCAACCGCGGCGTTCACCTGTGCTATATTGGTGGTTCATGTTAGCTGCTCGCCGCCATCATCACGGACCCCACCATCACCACGGGCATCCTACGCCGCGCCGGGCTCATTCGTAATCACAAACCGATTCAAGATCGTTTCGAGAGCCCGCCTGGATGATCCTGGCGGGCTTTCTTTTTGGGGTAAAACTTTTTCGGGGTTAAAACATGCAACTCGATTTCAAAAAACTTGACGGATTGCTTCCGGCGGTGATCCAGGATCACCAGACGGGGCGCGTCCTGATGGTGGGCTTCATGAATGAAGAAGCCTTTCGCAAGACGGTCGAGACCGGCTTCGCAACTTTTTATAGCCGCTCGCGCAATAAGCTGTGGCTGAAGGGCGAAAGCTCCGGCCATCGCCTGGTGGTCAAGGATATTTCGACCGACTGCGACCTCGACACGGTGCTGGTAAAGGTGGAGGCGCTCGGTCCCGGCGTGTGCCACGAGGGCTATCAGAGCTGTTTTTTCCGCCGGCTCGAAAATGGCGAGTGGAAGGTGAGCGAGGAGCGGACCTACGACCCGGCCGCGGTCTACAAATCATGAAACTGAAACTTGGAGTGCCGAAAGGGAGTCTCGAAAACGCTACGGTAGAGCTGTTCCGCCGCGCTGGATTCCAGATCACCACCAGCAGCCGCTCTTATTTTCCGGCAATTGACGATCCCGAAATCGAGTGCATGCTGATTCGCGCGCAGGAGATGGCGCGTTACGTGGAAGACGGCGTACTGGATGCCGGCCTCACTGGCCGTGACTGGGTGGAGGAGAACGAAGCGCACGTCCAAAACGTCGCCGACCTCATCTACGCCAAGCAGAGCTTCGGCAAAGTGCGCTGGGTGCTGGCGGTGCCCGAAGCGTCGCCGTACAAATCCGTGAAAGATCTGCAAGGCAAGATCATCGCGACGGAACTGGTTGCCGCCACCAAACGTTATCTGGAGCGCAACGGCGTCACCGCAAAGGTCGAATTTAGCTGGGGCGCGACAGAGGTGAAGCCTCCCGAGCTCGCCGACGCGATCGTCGAAGTCACCGAGACCGGCTCTTCGCTGCGCGCCAACAAGCTGCGTATTATCGAGACGGTGCTGGAGTCCAACACCCAGTTGATCGCCAGTGTCACTTCCTGGAATGACCCAGAGAAACGCCAGAAGTTGGAAGACATGAAGATGCTGCTGCAGGGAGCCATTAACGCGCTGGGCAAGGTCGGACTGATGCTCAACGTGGAGAAGATCAACCTGGATGCGGTGCTGACGGTGCTGCCTGCGCTCAAGCGCCCGACCATTTCGACCCTGAGCGAAGACGGGTGGCTGGCCGTGAACACCATTCTCGAAGAGTCCACTGTGCGCACGATTATTCCGCGGCTCAAAGCGGCGGGCGCGCAGGGCATCGTGGAATATCCGTTGAACAAAATCATAATGTGATGATTCGGATACTTACAGCCAAAGAAGCGCGTTCGCTTATCGAACGAAAGACCGTGCGCCTCGAAGAGGCCGAGCGTGTCGTCGCGCCGATTCTTGCTGCCGTGCGCGAGCGTGGCGACGCGGCGTTGCTCGAATACGCCCGCAAGTTCGACAGCTTCGATGGCGCCAGCGTGCGCGTGGACGTTCATGGAGCTTTGCAGCCGGTGTTTGCCAGAGCGGTCGAGACTGCGGCCGATAATATCCGCGAATACGCAAAACTGCAACTCCCGCGCGAGTGGTTCACGGATTTGCCGGATGGCCGCAGGCTGGGACAGATCGTGCGCCCCCTCGACGCGATGGGAGCCTATGTTCCGGCTGGCCGCTATCCGCTGCCCTCCACGCTGCTGATGACTGTGATCCCGGCTCAGGCGGCCGGCGTCGCCACCATCTGTGTCGCGTGCCCGAATCCCAGCCCGGAGATTATGGGTATCGCGCAATGGCTGGGCGTCACGCACATGTTCCGCATGGGAGGCGCGCAGGCCATCGCGGCCCTCGCGTATGGAACTGAGACGGTGCCGAAGGTTGATCGCATCGTCGGCCCAGGCAATATATATGTTGCCGCCGCTAAGAAGCTCATCGCGGGAGAAACCGGCATCGACTTCATTGCCGGTCCAACCGAGATCGTGATCATCGCCGCCGACGGCGACCCGCGCTGGATCGCTGCCGATTTGCTGGCGCAGGCAGAGCACGATGTGGACGCATCGGCTGTCTTGCTCACGACTTCTCGTGGCTTGGCAGAAGCTGTCGCGAAGGAAGTGGAAGCACAACTGGCGACACTGCCGACCGCCGCAGTCGCGCGGCCGTCCATCGAAACCAATGGCGCCATCGTGGTGCTCGACAACCTGGAGCAGGCCGTCGAAATAGCGAATTCTCTTGCGCCGGAGCACCTTGCGCTGCATGACGGCAGTCTGCTCGCGAAGATCCGCCACGCGGGAGCAGTTTTTGTGGGCGCGGCGAGTCCGGAATCCGCCGGTGACTACGCCTCGGGTCCGAATCACGTGCTGCCGACTTCCGGCGCCGCACGCCAGCGCGGCGGGCTCTCGGCCGCCGATTTCGTCAAGGTTATCGCCGTGCAGGAACTCAGCCGCGAAGGACTCGCGAAATTAACACCAACGATCGCGGCGCTAGCGCGAGCCGAGGGATTGGAAGCGCACGCGCGGTCGGCGGAGATTCGCAATGACTAAGGGCCTCACGCCGCGGCCCGCCGTGCAACAGATGGCGCCGTATTATCCGCCAACCGGTGGACGGCAAGGTAAGCTGCGACTGGATTTCAACGAGAACACCGTCGGCTGTTCACCGCTGGTGATCGAATATCTGAAGCAACATCTCACGGCCGACGCGCTGACGGTGTACCCGGAATATGTCGACGCCATGCGCGAGCTGGCCGCCTACTTCGCTGTAGCGCCGGGAGAACTGCTGCTCGCGAACGGAACCGATGAAGCCATTCAAGTGCTGATCAACACTTTTGTCGATCACGGCGACGACGTACTGCTGCTGAAGCCGTCCTACGCCATGTACCGGTTTTACGCGCAACTTGCTGGCGCCAGCGTGCGCGAGATCGATTACGCTCCAGAAGATCTCGCCTTCCCGCTCGAACAGTTCATCGCGGAGATTCGCCCGGCGACGAAAGCGATTCTGATTGCGAATCCCAATAATCCGACCGGCAGCGGTATCGATGTGGACGCGATCCGTCTGATTCTGGACGCCGCGCCTCAGGCCGCGGTCTTAATCGACGAAGCTTACTTCGAGTTCTGTGGCGTGACTGCCCTGCCCTTGGTGCGCCAGTATCCGAATCTATTTGTCAGCCGGACATTCTCGAAAGTCTTCGGGATGGCGGCGATGCGGTGCGGATGCCTGTTTTCGTCGATAGAGAATGTTCGCTGGATGCACAAGGCGCAATCGCCGTATAGCGTGAATATGCTGGCAGCGCTGGCGGCGCGCGCGGCGATCCAGGATCGCGAATATATCGCGAACTACGTAACAGAAGTCCTGGCGGCGCGCGAGATGGTGTACCAAGGACTGCGCGAGTTGGGCATCCCGTTCTATCCCAGCCAGGCGAATTTCGTTCTGTTCCGCGCCGGAGACCGCGCTATCCCGATTCGCGATGCGCTGCGCGAGCGCGGCGTGCTCATACGGGATCGCAGTTACGAAATACCGGGCTGCGTGCGCGTCACCATCGGAAACCGTGCGCAGATCGAACGCTTCCTCCGCGAGCTGGAGGCTCTGTGGACTCGGTAATCGTGTTCGACATGGATGGGGTTTTGGCGGAGGTGACCGAGTCCTATCGCGAGTCCATCGTTCAGACGGTGAGATTCTTTACAGGTAAAACAGTGAGCCGCGACGCAATTCAGGATTACAAGAACCAGGGCGGCTGGAACAACGACTGGGCGCTATCGCAGAAGATCGCGGCGGACTTCGGGATGCAGGTCGATTACGACACCGTGGTTGAGAAGTTCAACGAATATTTCCTGGGCGAGAATGGCAACGGCCTAGTGACTCGGGAAAGCTGGTTCCCGCAACCGGGCCTGCTCGAACGGCTGGGCGCGCGCTTTGGGCTGTCGTTATTCACCGGCCGCCTGCGCTACGAAGCCGATATCACGTTGCGGCGTTTCGCCCCATGCGTGAAGTTCGATCCGATGATTTGCGCCGATGACGTGACCGCCGCGAAACCCGCGCCCGAGGGACTGCTGACGATCCAGCAGCGGAAACCGGAGGCGAAACTCTGGTACGTCGGCGACACCGTGGATGACGCCCGCTGCGCCCGGGCCGCCGCAGTGCCATTTATCGGAATCGCCGCGCACACGCACACCAAGCGGGATGAATTGATCCGGTTGTTTCAACAGGAGAACGCCGTGGCGATTCTCGAAAACATCAACGAGATCGAGGGAGCGCTATGAAAACCCGCAAAGCGTCGGTCGAGCGCATTACGAAAGAGACGCAGATTCGCGGCAGCCTTACCATCGACGGCCAGGGGACCTATCAGATCTCGACCGGCATCCGCTTTTTCGATCACATGCTGGAATTGTTCGCCAAGCACGGTGGATTTGATCTGAAGCTGCAAGCTACGGGCGACCTGGATGTCGATCAACATCACACTGTCGAAGACGTCGGCATCGCACTGGGGCAGCTGTTCGCGAAGGCGCTCGGAGATCGCAAGGGGATCAATCGCGCGGGTTATTTCGTGCTGCCGATGGACGAGACGCTGGCGGTGGTGGCGGTGGATCTTGGCGGACGTCCGGCGCTGGTCTATCGGGATCGTGTGCGCGTGCGCCTGGTCGGCGACCTGCAGACCGAGCTAGTCGAAGACTTCTTCGGCGGATTCGTGAATCATGCAGGCGCGAACCTGCACGCCAAGGTCTTATACGGACGCTCGAATCATCACAAGATCGAGGCGATCTTCAAGTGTTTCGCGCGGGCCATGCGGTATGCGTGTTCGACGGATCAGCGGCTAAAAGATCAGTTGCCATCGACGAAAGGTCTGCTGTGATTTCGATTTTCGACTACGGGGCCGGCAATTTGCGCTCGGTGCAGAATACCCTGGGCGCGATCGGAGTGGAGTACGAACTGATCCGCGATGCGGCGGGAATCCGGAAAGCCACCAAACTCATCCTGCCGGGCGTCGGCCACTATGGGCAGATGATGCGAGCGCTGGATGAGCTCGACGTGCGCGGGGCGTTGATCGAAAGTATCCGCGGCGGCGTTCCGTTCCTGGGAATCTGTCTGGGGTTACAGGCGCTGTTCACGTCGGGCGAGGAAGCTCCGCAAGAGCGCGGCCTGGGTATTTATCCAGGTGAGGTCAAGCGTTTCCGGGGGGAGATGCGCATCCCGCACATGGGCTGGAATCAACTCGAGCGCGTGCAAGAGTCGAAGCTGCTGCGCGACACCGGCGACAAGCCCTACGTCTACTTTGCGCACAGCTATTATGCGCCGGTGGTCCCGGCAACGGCGGCGATCTGTCAATATTCGATCCCATACACGGCGGTGCTGGAACAGGACAACGTCTGCGGCGTTCAGTTTCATCCCGAGAAATCGGGCGATCTGGGATTGAAGATCGTGCGCAATTTCGTGGAGAGTTAAGGGTGCTCGCAAAGAGAATCATTCCGTGTCTGGACGTGACCGGCGGGCGCGTGGTCAAGGGCGTGAACTTCGTAAATCTGCGGGATGCCGGCGATCCGGTGGAGCTCGCTGCGCGCTATAACCAGCAGGGCGCGGACGAGCTGGTGTTTCTGGACATCACCGCGTCGAGCGATGACCGGGACACGATGGTTGATGTGGTGGCGCGCACGGCGCGGGAGGTGTTCATCCCGTTGACGGTGGGCGGTGGCATCCGAACCGTCGACGATGCGCGCAAGATTCTGCACGCGGGCGCGGATAAAGTCAGCGTCAATACGGCGGCGGTGCGGCGTCCGGACTTGATCAGTGAATTGTCGCAGGAGTTTGGCGCACAGGCAGTGGTGCTGGCGATCGACGCTAGAAGACGTGTCGGCGGCGGATGGAATGTGTTCACCAGAGGCGGCCGTGATGATGAAGGGATCGACGCCGTGGAATGGGCCGGGCGCGGCGAGGCGCTGGGCGCAGGCGAAATCCTGCTGACCTCGATGGACACCGATGGCGTGCAAACCGGGTTCGATTGCGCGCTCACTAGTGCGGTGCGCAACGCCACGCGCATTCCGGTGATCGCGTCCGGGGGTGCGGGCAAGCCGGAGGATTTTGTCGAGGTGCTGGCGGGCAGGGCGGGAGCCGACGCGGCGCTGGCGGCGTCGGTATTTCACTACGGGGCCTACACAGTGGGCGATCTCAAGACATTTCTGTCGGAACACGGAGTCGAGGTGCGCCGGTGATTCTCCCTTGCATCGACTTGATGGATGGCAAGGTGGTGCAACTGGTCCAGGGGCGCGATAAAGCGCTGGAGGGCGATGCTCCGCTCGAAATGCTGCGCCGATTCGCGGCGTTTCCTGAGGTGCAGGTGATCGATCTCGACGCCGCGATGGGCAAGGGCGAGAACTCGGCGCTGGTCGAGCTGCTGGCATCGCGCGCGAAGTGCCGCATCGGAGGCGGCGTGCGGACGGCGGATCGTGCACGACGGTTGCTGGATCAAGGTGCGTATCGAATCGTGGTGGGGACCGCGGCGTTTACCCCGGTCATCGAAGAAATCGCGGCGGCGGTGGGGCCGGATCGGATACTGATTGCGCTCGATTCGAAGAACGGAAAGATCGTGGTCAAGGGCTGGCAGGAGGCGACCGACTTCACGGCAGAGGAAGTGATCGAGAGGCTGGAGCCCTTCTGCGGCGGCTTTTTGTGCACTTATGTGGACAAAGAAGGCATGATGCAAGGGACGGACCTCGACTGGTTCCGCCGTTTGCGCGCGGCGACGCGGCACGAGATCACGGCGGCCGGCGGCATCACGACGATGGAGGAAATTCGCGAGTTGCAGGCTATGAACGTCCATGCCGCGCTGGGCATGGCCATCTATACGGGCCGTCTGGATCTTGCCGAACTCGCTTCGCTGAATGCTTGATCTATTCTTCCTGCTTTCTTTACCAATACTAATGGGCGCGCCCTAAGCCGGCATTAACCCCTGAGACCACATCCCGTGGCCCACGACCCGTACGGCCGTTACCGAGGGGGGCGGAGTTCCGGTGCTCCGCTACCTCCCACTGATCTTGCAACGACGGGGGAGCTCGAGACTCCCGCACACTTGCGGCCGGGCTCCCCAGTGAGCGGACCCGACTCTCACGCCCGTACGCTACCTGGCGATTCGTTGTGAGACGCCTGGAGTCGAATTGCGATCTGAAGCAGACACGCGAGATCGAAGCGCCGGTGGTCGCGTGACTGCACCTCTTACATATGTTCGTCGAGCATCGCGGCGAAGCTGGTCCAGGTTTTCTTTAGCGCGTTGACCCGGTTGCCGCTGGGCCACCATTCGACGCTTCCCCGCCCCATGAAGAGCGTGCCGAGAAGCTCGTCGCCGGTGCGGATTTCGAGGGTCATGGAATTGCTGCTATTGCGCTTAGTCAACTCGACGGAGTTGGGCAGACTTGCAGTTACCTGGGTGCGAGTTACGCGACGCTTTCTAGGCATGCCGTGAATCGTATCACGGAGGGCAACGTGGGTGACATGCTGACGGTGGGATACACGCGGGCCGCGTGGCTCTTTCTAGTAGCCCATAGCCTTCTTGAGCTTGCTCACTAGGCGATCAGCGACCTTCCTTTCCCCACCACGCTTCATGATTCCGAACATCAAACTTCGATCTCCGGCCTCATCTGCCCAGAGTATGGTCTTGCGTTCTTTATCCACCATGCTGAGACTTCCGGTGGCGTTATCGTGCAACCCGAGGTAGCGGCCAGTGATTTGGGCACCAGTCCCCTTCTTCTCTTCGCTCACGCCGGTTAGAATACCATCGGCGTCTTTCTCCTCCAGAACAATTGAAACCTTGCCCTTCATCTGCTTGAAGAATTCGGCACGCAAATATTGATCCAGATCATTTGGAAGTTTGTCGATGTAGATTTTGTGTACGGACTTGAGGTCGGTCGTCTGAGCAGGTACCAGCGAGGCCAGAGCGATAAACGCGGCAAGGCGAAGATAGGTCATGGGCGTGAGCATATCACGTCCGCATGGCCAGAGATGCAAGAT
Organism: Bryobacteraceae bacterium; assembly: GCA_035496735.1. Taxonomy (GTDB): domain Bacteria; phylum Acidobacteriota; class Terriglobia; order Bryobacterales; family Bryobacteraceae; genus Palsa-187. The sequence continues at coordinate 8,127 of DATJEI010000040.1, forward strand.
CCCGCGGCATTCCGGTTACGTGCTACCTGTAGGAGCTCATCACCGTCGCGCCGCGAATAGAATCGACACCGGCGTCGGGACGGCGATGGGATCGCCGACGGGTGTGAGTCCTCCGGTCTTTCCATCGACGCGGAAGACGGCGATGGTGGACGAATCCTGATTCGCAGCGAGCAGAAATTTGCCGCTCGGATCTATAGCGAAATTGCGGGGAGTCTTGCCTCTGGTGGGCTGGTGCCCCGATATCGCCAGCTTGCCGTCCGCGGCGATGGCGAACATAGCGATGGTATCGTGGCCGCGGTTGGAGGTGTAGAGAAACTTCCCCGTCGGGTGCACTGCGATCTCCGCGCCGCTCTTGGGTCCGGTGTATCCGGCGGGCAACGCCGAGAGGGAATCGGTGCTTTCAAGCACGCCTTTGGTTGCGTCCCAGCGGAAGGTGGTGACCGTGTCCTTCAGCTCACTGAGCACGTAGAGCAGACGTCCGTCGCGAGAAAATGCGATGTGGCGGGGGCCGGAGCCGGGCGGCAGGATTCCGGCGGGTGGATCGTTCAGCGTCAATTTTCCGGAGCGTTCATCGAAGCGGTAGACGAACACGCGGTCGCCGCCCAGATCCGCGACGAGGAGAAAACGATTGTCTGGCGAGAGAACCACCATGTGCGCGTGCGGCTCTTTCTGGCGCGGCTCGACGCTGGTCAGCGTGTGCTGGATGAAGCTGGAGGCCTCGCCCAGCGCGCCGTTAGCCTGAATCGGAAACGCTGCGATGCTTCCGCCGGCATAGTTGGCGGCAAATAACCAGTGTCCGGTGCGATCGACTGCGACGTGGCACGGACCCGCGCCGCGTGAAGACACGATGTTGATCAACTTGAGAGCGCTGCCATCCACCGCGAAGGCGCTGATTTTGCCGGGCGCGCTGGCCGGGCCGGAAGGATGCTCATTCGCCGCGTACAGGTAGTGGCCGGTCGGGTGCATCGCCAGGAAGGAAGGGCTCTCCGATTCCGCGGCAAGCGAAGGCGCAGAGAGCTTGCCGGAGGCTTCGTCAAACTGCAGGCGATAGATGCCCTTGCTCTGAGAGTTGGTGTAGGTGCCCACGAACACGGTTACGTCCGCGCCCGACGCCGCTACCGCCGTAAGGAGCAGTACAGCGGTAAAAAACCACATGACTTGGCCGATGACAGGAATACGGATACCAAAACCCATTGACATATGATACTTCACTTTCTCTACGCTAACTCGCTCAATTTAAGCTGATTGCCATCTTGAAAAAACACCGCTCGAACCGATATATCAAACCAGTGGCAGTGATCCCACGCATGCAGATCCGACAGCCAGCAACGTCTCCCGCTCTACTTGAAAAAATTAGCAGGCGGCAGCTACTAAGTAGAATCGGCATATACTGCCTGTATGCGGTTTCTGCTCGCGGTTTTGTTGCTGGCTCCTGCCGCTCACGCCCAGGCCGTTCCCTATGATCTAGTTATTCACAACGGCCGCATCATCGACGGCACGGGATCGCCATGGTACTCAGGCGACCTCGCAATTCGCGGAGGAAGAATCGCCGCGCTGGGGAAGCTTGACGGAGCATCGGCGAAGCGCACCATCGACGCCCGCGGCATGGTGGTCGCGCCGGGATTCATCGATATGCTGGGGCAATCGGAACTGACGATTCTGGTGGACCCGCACCTGCCCTCCAAGATCTACCAAGGCATCACCACGGAGATCACGGGCGAAGGCGGCTCCATTGCACCCATCACCGACGCCCTGGTGAAAACGGATCGCGTCGGCTATGAGCATTATGGAGTCCAGCCGACCTGGCGAACGCTACGCGAGTATTTCGCGAGGCTCCGCAAACAAGGGATGGGCATCAACCTGGCTACCTATGTCGGAGCAACCCAAGTCCGGCGCGTGGTGATCGGCGACGACAACCGCGCGCCGACAACGGCCGAACTGGAACGCATGAAAGCCCTGGTGCGGGATGCCATGCACGACGGGGCGGTGGGGATATCGACATCGCTTCAGTACGCGCCAGCGATGTACGCGAAAACGGAGGAGCTGATCGCGCTGGCTGCTGAGGCAGGCAAGCTTGGTGGAATTTATGCGTCCCATATTCGGGACGAGGGCGACGGCGTAATTCCGGCGCTGGACGAGGCGATTCAGATCGGACGCGAGGGTCATCTTCCGGTCGAGATCTGGCACCTGAAGGCCGCCGGTAAGGCCAACTGGGGGCGAATGCCCGAGATCGTGGCGCGCATCGAGCAGGCGCGGAAGTCGGGCGTGGATATCGGCGCCGATACCTATGCCTACACTGCCAGCTTCAACACTTTCTCGGCCATCATTCCGCCGTGGGCGCACGATGGCGGCGACCGCAGTCTGATCGAGCGGCTGAAGGACCCAGTGGCGCGCGCGCGGATTCGCAAAGAGATGGAGAGCACGACGGGCGATTGGAACAACGAATGGCAGCAGGTGACGGGGCCGGGTTCGATCATCATCGGGGCGGTGCAGAATCCGAAGCTGCTGCCGATCCAGGGAAAAACCATCGCGGAAATCGCGAAGCTGTGGGGCAAGGATCCGATCGATACGGTGTTCGATCTGCTGATTGAGGATTCGGCGTTCACTTCGGTTGCGATGTTCACGATGGCGGAGCCGGACGTCGCGCTGGCCCTGCGGCAGCCGTGGGTTTCGATATGCAACGATTCGCAGGGCACGGCGCCGGGCGGCCTGCTCGGAAAAGAGCATCCCCATCCGCGGGCTTACGGGACTTTCCCGCATGTGCTGCGAAAGTATGTCCGCGAAGACAAGACCCTCACGCTCGAAGACGCCATCCGCAAATTCAGCGCGCTATCGGCACAGAAGATGCGGCTGGCCGACCGGGGCGTTTTGAAACAGGGCATGTGGGCGGATATCGCGGTGTTCGATCCGGACACGATTCGCGATGCCGCTACCTTCGATAATCCCAACCAGCTTTCCGACGGGATGCGTTTCGTGCTGGTGAATGGCGTGCCGGTGATCGAAGAGGGCAAGATGACCAACGCACTGCCGGGGAAAGTAGTGCTGGGACCTGCGGCACGACAACTTGACGCACGACAGGGTGCAAAATAGTACGTGATGCTGCGTAACTGTGCGTACTTGTTCGTCATTACCTCCGCCCTGCATGCCGACCCGTTGACGTGCAATGTGGCCCGCTACAAAGCGTCGCCGGGATTGACTGCCGCGGTTGCGAATAACGCAGCGACCATAACGTGGGACGGAGACAATCAGCAGGAACTAAGGCTCCGCTTGACGATCAATGGCGGCACTCCCGTGATTCAGGAATTGGCGATTAAACGCCGGAGCGGAGCGTGGACCACGCTGCTGAGTCACGCAGCGCCCGATTTTCGCGTGGTATCGGGTCTGCGGCGGATCACCAATCAGCAACTCGATCCGCTGGCTGGGCTTGGCGTGAAGATCACACAGGAAGTCGTCGACCGCGAAAAGTGGGAGGCCTTCTGGGACGCGCCATTGAACATCCCGGGAGGCGAATCCGCGCACAATAATACGACGCCTCCGCAGCGGGGCGTTCTGAATCAGCCGGGGTTGCCGCGCAAGCCGGAGGAGGTCAGGCGGGATACGGCGGTTTATCATGCGCAGGGCTGCGAGATCGCGACCAACGGCGCGCGCATCGAGGTGTCGTTCTCGGGAGTGCAACTCGGTGTATTCGCCGGACGCCTGCAATACACGGTCTATAAGGGAACCAACCTGATTCGTCAGGAAGTGATCGCGAAGACCGCCGAGCCGTCCGTGGCGTACAAATATGATGCCGGCATCAAGGGATTGGAGTTGCAGCCGGCGACGAAAATAGTCTGGCGTGATCTCAAGAATTCGCCGCAAGAAATGGGCTTGGGTGACGCGGCCGCTGCTGACCCGGTCACGGTGAAGGCGAACAATCGGGTGCTGGCTGCCGAAGTGCCTGGCGGATCGATTGCGGCATTTCCGGCGCCGCACACCTATTTCTGGGCGCGCGAGGTCGATTTCAACTTGGGTTATAACTGGTATCGCAAGGACAATAAATCGTCCTACTCATTCGGCATCCGGCAAGCCGAGCGCGAGGAAAGCGTCGCGCAGGAAGATCGCGGCTCCGAGGATCGCAGCCAGAACTTCGCGCTACTGAGCGCGCGTCCCGGAACATGGCAGCACATGCCGGTGTATATCTATGCCAGTGCGGAGGCGGCTCCGCGCGCCACCGACCAGGCGCTGGCCTTCACACGGGGCGATCGCTTCAAGCCGCTGCCGGGGTATCAGGTGATGGCGGCGCACTTTCATATGGGCCTGGTCAGGCGCGCCCGCCAAGCGGGTGGACCAGGCGCGCGAGTGCCCGACCTGGAGGTGATGAAGGCGGCAGGAATCAGGATCGTCGCTCCGATTGACGGAGGCGGCTACGTTCCAGGTTCAGCCGGAGTGGACGATCCGAAGTGGTTCAAATGGACTCGCGGACTGGGCGCGGCTTTGGGCGGCGGTGCAGGACCAAGCGAGGGCGAGGAGGAAGGAACCGGTGGGAACGGCAAGGCCAAGGCTAGCGGTGATCCTTTTCAGGCGATGGCGAATTACTATGAGACCGCGCGGCTACAGTCGAATCAGGACTTCGTGGTCATGCCGAACTCGGAAATGATGCGCGGCGAAGTTTCGCGGGCGCTGGGTGGACATTCGGATGTGTTGGTATCGCACCCCACGTTTTGGTCACAAGGGCGCGCCGCGGGCCAGGCGTTAGTTGAAAACGATCCCAAGCACGGCAAGATTTATCATCTGCGCAACACCGCCGACATGATGGATATGGCGCACCGCGAAAACATGCTGATCTACATGCCGCATCCGCGCTCTAAAGGATCGGCGGGCTTTCCGGATGGCATTAAAGACACCCCCCATTTTCTGGACGCGAACTACGGCGGAATCGGATTTCGCTGGGGCATGGGGCTGGACGGATCGGAACAACGGCTGTGCGAATACCGCTGTCTGCCGCTGCTGGATGACATGAACAACTGGGTGGCAGACAAGCCCACGCCGCCCAAATACATCCAAGCCATCTCGGAAGTTTATGAGCAGGGATATGGCGACGATGTCTACGCCAACAATCCGGTGAACTACGTAAAGCTGGAAAAGCTCCCGCCGCCCGGCGAGTGGGGTCCAATC
>DATJEI010000041.1:0-8177 GCA_035496735.1 Bryobacteraceae bacterium
CAGCGCCGCATCCAGCGGGCGGCTCGTGTCGATCAGGAAATAATCCAGGCCCGCGCCTTTGGCTCGCGACCGGATGTCCTCCAGGTGCGCGTCGATTTTAGCCGGGTATTCGCGCGCCGCGTACTCCGGCGAGACTTCGAGGGTGGCGCCGGACTCGAGATCTTCGAGCAGCGCGGGGTCGCGGAACTTGGGCCGGATCTCTTCCGGATCGAGCACATGGAACAGCACCACTTCGTTGCCGTGAAAGCGCAGCGGAGCGATGGTGTTCACGACGTTTTCGGGCGCTTCCCAGAAATCCGAGATCACCGCAATCAGCCCGCGGCGATGCAGAAATTCGCGCACGTGCGAGAAAGGCTTCTCATAGTTAGTGCGATTGCCAACTTCGGCTCTTTCCACTGCGTGTAGCAGGCGCGCGAGTTGCCCCTGGCGCGTCGAGGGAGGAATGAAATTCCGCACCTCGTCATCGAAGACAATCAGGCCCGCCGCGTCGCGCTGCATCTTCGCCAGGTAGGCCATCGAAGCCGTGAGATAGCGGGCATATTCGAGCTTGTCTATTTTGTGCGACGTGAATTTCATCGACCGGCTGCAATCCAGCAGAATTGTCAACTGGCAGTTAGTCTCGCCGCGATAGCGTTTGAGATAGGCGCGCTCGGTACGCGCGAACACGTTCCAATCGACGTGCCGCAGATCGTCGCCCGGCGTGTAGGCGCGGTATTCGGCAAACTCCTGGCTGAAGCCGAAATCGGGCGAGCGATGCAGGCCGGCCACGAACCCGTCGACCACAGTGCGGGCCACCAGGTCCAGGCCGGAGATTCCAGCGAGAACCGTCGGATCTAGAAAACGCTGGAGCATGGCGGAAGGCCGCGCCTATTCGCGAGGCGCGGGCATGGCCTCCAGCAGTTTGCTCAAGATATCATCCTGCGTTAGATGGTCGGACTCGGCCTGGAAGTTCAGCAGAATGCGATGCCGCAGGATGGGCTTCATCAGCACGCTGACATCCTCGTAGGTCACGTGATAGCGGCGCTTCATCAGGGCCCGGGCCTTGGCGGCCAATACTAAAAACTGCGCCGCACGGACGCTGGCGCCGAAGTTGACGTACTTCTTGACGAAATCGGGCGCGGACGGATCGGTGGCGCGGGTGGCGCGCACCAGATTCACGGCGTAGCGCGCGATCGAATCGGCGATCGGCACCATCCGGACCACTTGCTGGAAGTCCAGAATCTCTTCGGCGTTGGTGACCGGCTCGGCTTGGGCGATGTGCGTGGTGGTAGTGAGGTCCAGCACCTTAACTTCGTGGTCGGCCGAGAGGTAATCCAGCAGCACATTAAAGATGAAGCGGTCGAGCTGAGCTTCGGGCAACGGATAGGTGCCTTCGAGCTCGATGGGGTTCTGCGTGGCCAGCACAAAGAACGGCGGACGAATGGTGTATTGATTGCCGCGCACTGTACAGGAGCGCTCCTGCATGGCTTCGAGCAGCGCCGATTGCGTCTTCGGAGGCGTGCGGTTGATTTCGTCGGCCAGCAGGACGTTCGAGAAAATCGGACCCGGCACGAAGGTCCAGGTGCGGCGTCCGGTGGTGGGATCTTCTTCGATGATGTCGGTGCCGGTGATGTCGGAAGGCATCAGGTCGGGGGTGAACTGAATGCGCCGGAATTCCAGGCCCAGCGCCTGCGCCAGCGTACGCACCAGCAGCGTCTTGGCCGTGCCCGGCAAGCCGGTAATCAGGCAGTGTCCGCCGACAAACAGCGCGACCATCACCTGATCGATAACCTCCTCCTGTCCCACGATCACCCTGCGAACCTGGGAAATGATGGCCTCCTGGGCCTTCTGGAAACGCGCAATCCGTTCCTGCAAACCGGCGGCGTCAGTCATGTTCTCTGCGGGTGTGGACATTCGATTTATTATTCTTTCCCACTCAGTTCTAACAGCAATTTTTGCGCCGGCTTAAAGTTGGGCGCGGCTTCCAGGGCCGAGATCACTTCATCGCGCGCCTGATCCGGGCGGTTCTCCATTTTATATGCGAGAGCCAGTCCCAAGTGAGCGGCCGCGGGATCGGCTGGCTTGAGATTTAGCACCGACTGATACTCCCGCTCGGCGATCTTGGGGCGGCCGAGATCCAGACTCAGCGCACCCAAGCGCGTATGCGCCTCGTCGTCCTCCAGATAGATCAAGTTCAGACGCTCCAGCACCGCGGCAGCTTCCTGTTTTCGTCCCTGCTCCTCAAGAAGTTTGGACAGCTGCTTGAGCGATTGCGGATCGCGCCCGCCAACTTTGGAGTAACGCTCCAGCTCGGCCGTAGCTTTGGCCTTGTCGCCCTTACCCAGCCATGCCTGGGCCAGGGATTCATAGACGCTGCCCATCTCCACGTATTCGGTGTACATATCGCGAATGGCTTCGCCTTCACGGATGGCATCGTCCCACTTCTTGTCCTTCACGAATCCTGCAACGGTGCGGACGCGCTTGCGCCACTCATCGAAACTCTTGACGGTTTTCTCGGTTTGCGGTTCCAGCCAGGCCAGGAATTGCTTATCGAACTCCTCCGGCTTCATCTGGAACTCTTCCTGGATTACCTCGGGCGTCGTCATCTTGTTGGCGAAGTCATGCAGCATGGCTATCAGCTTGTCATAGCCCCACTTCGCCGCGATGAAGTTGCAGATCTTACCGCCCTGGAAATAAGACACAATCACCTGATCGCCGTACGTAGGGTGCATAAAGCCGCGGTCCAGATCCGCAACCGGCAGCAGCTTTTTCTCTTTGATGGCGGCGATGGCGCCGGGGTCCAGGCGATCCCCCCAATCCGGCGACGCGGCGGTTTCCTCGTATACTGCCAGACCTTCGGAAAACCAGCGGGGAACACGAAAGTTCGTCATCTCGAGCGAATACACGTGACTCAGTTCGTGCCACATGGTGCTGGCCCAATGCCACTGCCCGGGTTTGCGTGCGCTGGGCGAATCCATCGCAACCACGTAGCCGAAGGTCACGCCCAACGCGCCCAGTCCCGGCATGCCCAGAGTACGCACGGCAAAATCTTCGTGATCGGGATAGGCTTCGATCTGCACCGGCTGCTTCAATTTGTAGTGATATTTTTTTTCGTAAGTGGCGAGCGCCCGGTCGAACTCTTCCTGGAAATAAGGACGCAGCAGCGCCGACTCCTTCTTGTTCAGACGCAGAATAGTAGTCGGGGTCTTGAAGGTATCGTAGTTCTTGTAGCTATCCAGCAGGCGCAGTGAATTGACCGTCTCCGGGCTCTGATAACCGGCATTATAGACTTGTTCCAGTTGCTTGCGAGCTTCATCCTCTTTTCCCAGACGCATCAGATTGACGCCCATATCGGAGCGCGTTTCGTTAAGGGTGGGATCCAGATCCAGCGCCTTTCGGTATATTGCGATTCCTTCGTCATAGCGTCGGTTGATGATGAAAAAATGTCCCGCGATGGCGTAGGCTTCGCCGTAGTGCGGGTTGATCTTTAATGCCTGCGCCATCCAGGGCGAATCGGGCTTGTCGTTCAGTAAGTCGATGGTGCCCAGCAGCGCCATGGCATCCAGCGCCTCGGGATAAATCTTCAGCGCGGCGTTGGCCGCTTCCGCGGCTTTCTTAGGGTCCCCGTCTTCGAGATGCACGCGGGCGATCACTTCGGCGGCTTCATACAGCTTCGGATCGGCGGCTAGCGCCTTCTCGGCGCTCTTGATGGCCGCACCTTCGAACTGCTCGCCCGCCACCAATGCCATTCCCAATAGCGCAGGCGCGTAGTCTTCCTTGATCTTCAGAGCTTCTCCGAACAGGTCGCGGGCTTCGGATGCCTGCCAGTGATCCAGATACATGCGTCCCCAGCGCACGCGCGGCGCAGGATCGGTATCGCGAAGCTTGACGGCGGCCCGGAAGGAATCGTTGGCCGAGCGGAAATCGCCGACGCCCCAGAAACCCTCAGCTGCGATCGCCGGATCGGAGGAGCGGGTTAGCCGCTGGTAGCAATCGCGCGCGGCCGGGTCGCCTTTATGCCGCAACGCTTCGCATTGCAGCGCTTCTTTCGGTGTGGCGGGAGCTTGCGCCCATAGCGGCAGTCCGCTCAAGAGAGCCAGCGGCAGCAGACGGATGCGGTGGCGAATAACGAGGCGCGTCATTTGTCCAGTTCCTCCTGCGTTTTGGCCAGATCCAGTAAGAGCTTGGCTAACTGCTGGCGGTATTCCTCCACCGGGAGCGACGCTTTGCGATATTTCAGCTCGTCAATTTTGGTCTCGATGTCTTCTTTCTGTTTGAGCAGCTTTTGCTTCTCCGGATCTTTGGCCATGGTCACGGCCGAACCCGTGTGCAGCATTGCGAATCGTCCCGCCAGCAGGCCTTCGCCGTTTTCAGCGGTAGGCGCTTTCACGCCTTCGCCCTTGCCGGCGTCCTCGATCAGCGGGTGCTCGGTCGAGAGCCGCTTCAGCTCATCGTAGAATTTCGCGGTCTTCGCCTCGGCGTAGCGAAAGGCTTCGAGCACCGTGATTACTTCATTCTTGTCGGCGTCGGCAGCGGGATCGCGCAGGCCTTCGATGAAGTAACGCGGGAATACAGTGGCATTCTTCTCAGTCCCGGATTTGGTGGCCGTGACCACAATGCGCTTGGGCTTTTGCAGAGTGGGCAGAGCGCCGCCGCTGGCACTGGTCATATCGATGACCGCCTGCTGGGCCGGAATCTTATCCAATAGTGAAGCCAACTCCGTGGCGGTGATGTCGGGGCCGGGAATGTTGAACTTGTAGTCCGCTTCGTCGAACGTGCCGTGGCCGATGAGCAACAGAACTAAATGATCGTCGGCTTTGGTCTGCTTGGCGAGGTCGCCCAGCTTGGCTTGGATGTTGGCGCGAGTGGCCTGGGCGCCGGAGAGCGTGATCACCTGCGAAGAGGGTTCGCTCTTCAGGATCTTATCCAGGTCCGCAGCCCAGCCGGTGAAGCGCTGCTCGTATTCCGCTTCGCCGCCGAGGCCGGCGATGGTGAGATAAAAGGTCTCGGCCCGCAGCATCCCGGCCGCGGTGAGGAGCAGGGCAATATAAGAGAGCCTCTTCAAATCACACCCCACTTTCTACGCAGCAGCCATTCTCCCGCGCGCAGGCTCAGCAGCAGCAGGAATACGATGGGCATGTCCCACAGGTCGCGGGTCTCGCGCACGGTGATGCCAGCATCCGAGTAGCTGATGTCCTTACCTAATTTTGACGCATCTTGCGGCGTATAGTACCGGCCGCCGGTTTCCGACGATAGTTTCTCCAGCAATTCGCGATTCTGCTGGATGTGGAAGTTCTCGGCCACGCCGTCTTCGCGGCGGAAAGTCATGGTGTCGCGGCCCAGTTCTTCGCCTCCGCGGTTCGCGACGACTTCCACCAAGTATGATCCCGGCTTGGGCGTAGTCCAATCCGCGGTGTAGACGCCGGCCTCGATCGGGTCAGGACGCATCTCGACAGCTTCGGCGATGCCATCCGGGCCCAGGATGTGAGCTTCGGTCTTGGCGTCAGAGGCCGGCAGGTATGTGCGATCGCGCACTTCGGCGCGCAGGCTGACGTGAGAATCGTCGGAGACCAACTGCTTGGGCGTCGATGTAATCACCTTGCGCGGCGTATCGGACACCAGCCAGCGCAACAACTGCTGGTAGAACATCTCGTGGCTTTTGTCGGTCAGTGGCTGCAGCATCCGCCAGCGCCAGCTTCCACCGGTTGCGAAGATCGCGGTACGGCCGCGGCCAAAATTCTGCGTGACCAGCATCGGCACGCGTCCGCCGGTGGTAGGCTTCGCATCCACCAGCACCACGGCTCCGGGTTTGGGCTGGCCGATGTCCTGAAAATTCATCAGGTAGGGAAGCGTTTTCCAGCGTTCCACATTCTTGGCGGGATCTTCCACCAGGCGCGTGATCAGGCTGTCGCGGCCGGGCGCGGTCAACTCCACCGTAGCGCCCACGCGGACAAAGGTGTCCTTGCGGTCCGGAAGAATGGTTGGTAACAGCTCGACATCGGCCGACTGCTTCCACCCGCCATCCGACAGCGCGTCCTTGCCGCCGAGAAACAGGATGCCGCCGCCGCGACGGTCGGCGAAATCTTTGATCAGCGTCTGTTGGCCGGGAGTCAGGTAGGGCGCATCCACGCTGCCAATGATGAGTCCGTCAAAGCCGAACAATTCTTCCACCTTCGTGGGGAAGCCATCTTTCAGTTCGTCGGGGTTCGCGATGCCCTGCCGATAAATCTTATTCTGCGTGGTGCGCAGAATGGTGACCAAGTCGATGGTGCGATCGTCTTCGACGGCGCGGCGCAGGAACTTGAACTCCCAGCGCGGCTCCCCTTCGAAATACAGGATTCGAGGCTTGCGCGCATCCACGTTGACCAGCCGCGTGACCAGGTTGTTCTTGGCGCTTTCCTCGCCCGGCAGCGGATCGATGGAAGTTTCGACCGACTTCACGCCCGCAGTGCCGGCATTAAAGAGGAGAGTCTCGCTCTGCTCCTGCCCATCTTTCTTCAGCGTGACGATCTGCTGCGCCACGATCTTCGAGCCTTCTTTGACCGTCAACTTGGCCTTTTGCCCGGCGTAGCCGTTTTGATGAAAGCTCACGATAGCCGAGAGGCGCGAATCGGGTAACGCGCGCGCGGGCACCTGCACGTCGCTAATTTCGACATCGCGCGCGGCTTGTTCCTTACCGAAACCGATCGTATGAATTGGAATACGCTGGCGGCGGATTTCGGACACCGTTTCGAGATCCACCCCGCCCGAGTTGTCGGCGCCGTCGCTGACCAAAACCACCGCTCCGATGGGCAGGCTGGCGGCATCGGCTACCACCTGTTTCAAAGCATCGCCAATGTGAGTCGCCGGGATGGACGAGTTGAGCTGTTCCAGCTTATCCACGCGATCCAGGTGATCGCCCAGCCTATAAAGACGAACCTGAAATTTACTCTTTAATTCATTGATAAGGCCTGAGTTGAGCACATTGACAGCCGCCGCCCGCCGGGTTACCCCGCCGGACTCATCCGCCTGCGCCATGCTGGTGGAATCGTCCACTACCACGGCAACGATATTCTGCTGGGGACGGAGGGTAGCCACGCTTAGGGCCGGGTGCCAAAGCATCAGGAGCAATACCGACGCGAGCAGCGTCTGGAGCAGCCACACGGCCGCAGATCTCGCGCCCGCCACGCGTCCGGAACCCGCACGCTGCCACACCACCCAACCCAATCCGGCCGCAGCCGCGAGGATCGCGAGCGCCAGCAGCCATATGGGCCAGCCTCCCAACAGCACAAAGGTGCCGCGCGAAAAGACCGCCTCCGGATACTTGAAGAGGAACTCGAACATTTAACTCAAACCTGGGCTGTCTGCTATCTAGTGCGTCAAATCATAAGTCCAATAATTCACGGCGATGCGGTATGCCAACGCCGCAAACTTTTCGGGGTACCTAGGGTCATCCGAGTTCTCCCAGGCGTCACCGAGATCCATATTATGACAGATGGCTACCATTACTCTTCCTTTGTCGTCGTAGACGCCGCGCCACTTGGCCTGGAACCCATCGTACTCGTGCAAAGACCTGGTGAAGATATATTGCATTCCCGGCACCTGAAAACGATCGCCCAGATCATATACGACGTGGAAGATGGGATCTTTGTTATCAATATCCACAATATCCCGGTCAGGAAATATTTTCGTCATGCCTGCGGCGAAGTTATTCCACTCGACGGTGCCGTGAAAATCGTCCACCATCAGGAAGCCGCCGCGCAGCAGAAATTCGCGCAACTGACGGGCCTGCTGATCGGTGAGGTTCCAGTAGCCGACCTCGACCGCGTACATAGAAGGCCAGTTATAGATCTCATCGTCGCCATCCGGTTCGACGCTTTGCTCCACCGAGCGGGTATCGATGCGCGTCAGGCGGCGGATACCTTGGAGCAAGTGGCGGTCCGAACGGGGATAATCGATGGTCCAGCGATGATAGCCGTCGCGAATCCCGTGAACTGAAAAAAAGGACGGATAAATCAGCCGCGCCCGGGTCCACTCAGCGGGTTTCTGCCAGTCCGGGGGGAGCACGAAGTTCTCATACTCGGCGCCCACGTAGGCCTTGAAAGGTTTTTGCGCCCACAGCACGCGCCATCCGGCGATTGCACCCAAAAACAGCCAAAGCAGCGAGCGAAGACGCATTAAGACTCTTTAAGAACGGCTTCAGGATAGCACAGCGATTG
>DATJEI010000042.1:0-10082 GCA_035496735.1 Bryobacteraceae bacterium
AGAATGGGAGCGCCGGGACGGGCGATGCGCGCGATCTCCAGGAAGACGACGCGAGGGTCCGGGATGTGATGCACAAGGCTGTTGGAAGTGATCATCCCTACCGACCGATCGGCGAACGGCATGTGTTTGACATCGGCGGTGACGAGTTGCAGGCGGCCGGGAAGAACGCCGTCCCGCGCCCGGTTCCGGGCCGCGACTGCCAGCATTTCCGGGGACATTTCGACTGCGCACACGCGAGTCGCGCCAGGCAGCAGTGGACACATCGCCAGCGGGATTTTCGCGTTGCCGGAGCCGAGATCCGCGATCAGATCGACCGGACCGCTCGCGCCACTGACCAGTTGCGCGGCGCGCTCGGCGAAGAGCAGATCGGTAGTGCTGAAATCCATCTCGTCGTATGCGCCGGCTTCTTCGACGCTGGACATAACTTCGGCTTCGAGTACGCGTGGCAGCGGCATATTGTTACACTTGTAGTTTCCGCTCAAAAACTCTGTTATGCAATCGATCCAAGAACTGGTGGAGCGCGCGCTCGCCCACATCGGCCAGGCGGATTCGGCCGCGACACTGGAACAGGCGCGGGTGCAGTACCTGGGCAAATCGGGCGAGCTGACAGGGCAGATGAAGTTGCTAGGCGGGCTGGCTCCCGAGGAACGCAAGCCCTTCGGCCAGGCCGTCAACAACGCAAAAAAACGGATTGAGGAAGCTATCGACCAGCGGCGCGCGGCGCTGCAGGAAACCGCGAAGCCGGCAGGGCCGGAGCTGGATGTTACGCTGCCGGGGCGGCGCCGCTGGTCCGGGCGCGTTCACCCGATCACGGCCACCGCCGAGACCATGAAGACGATCCTGCTGGGCTTGGGATTTTCTTATGACGATTATCCCGACGTCGAAAGCGAATACTACAATTTCGACTCGCTCAATACGCCCGCCTGGCATCCCGCGCGCGATCTTCACGATACGTTTTACGTCGGCCAGGGGCAGTTGCTGCGCACCCACACCACCGCGTTTCAGGGCCGCGTGATGCGCGCCAGCGGAGGACGCGTCCCGATTCGCGCGATGACCACGGGACGCTGCTATCGCGCCGACGATATCGACGCATCGCACTACCCGATCTTTCAGCAGCTGGATGTTTTCGCGGTGGGCGAAAAACTGAGCATGTCGGACCTGCGCTGGACGCTGACGGAGTTGGCCAAGGGCCTGTTTGGCCCGGAAGTCCAACTGCGTTTTCGTCCCAGCTATTTTCCGTTCACGACGCCCAGCGCAGAGGTGGACATCAGTTGCGTGGTGTGCCGGCAGAAGGGCTGCGCTCTATGCTCGCGCACCGGGTGGCTCGAAGTTCTGGGGAGCGGCATGACGCGCCCGGAAGTGCTGCGGGCGGGCGGACTCGACCCGCAAAAGCACCAGGGCTTCGCGTTCGGCATCGGCGTCGACCGTATCACCATGCTGCGGCACCAAATCAATGACATCCGGCTGCTCTACGACAACGAGGAAGCTTTCTTGCGCCAGTTTTAATGCTGGTTCTGAATCATGATCGTCAATACTAGATGGCTGCTGGATTATCTGTCGCCCCGGGTCCCATTGGCGGATCTGCTCATCGCGCTGCCGCGCGTGGGACTGGACGTGGAAGCGACGCACATGCTGGCACACGAATTGGCGCCAGTGCGCATCGGTTTCATTCGCGCGAAGCGGCCCCTGGAAGGAACCACGGACAAGTTTGCGTGCCAGGTCGAAGTAGCGCCGGGAGACGTACGAGGCATCGTGGCCGCCTCCGCGCATCCATTGGAAGTTGGCTGGGGAGTACCGGTGGCGCTGGCCGGAACCGATCTGCCAACGGGAGATTCGATCCACGAAGAGCACTTCCACGGCGTCTTGTCGCAAGGCATGATTTGCCTGGACGGCGAGATGGGCATGATCGCGACGGGCAGCGGATTGCAGGTGTTTCGCGACGAATCGGTACTGGGCAAGAGTCTTCCTGAGGTGATGCCGATTGATGAGGCGCTGGTTCACATGAAGGTGTATCCCAACCGGCCGGATTGTCTGGGGCTGGTGGGAATTGCGCGGGAGCTCGCCGCACTACTCGGTTTGAAATTAGTATTGCCGGAAGCGCCGCAGCCGGCTTCGTTCAGTGACGCTGTGATGCCCGTGAAGATTCTGGACCGCGCGTTGTGCACCCGCTACACCTGCCAGGTGATCTCAGGCGTGAGTGTAGGTAAATCGTCTGCCTGGCTGGCCAGCCGCCTGCTCGCGACGGGATCGCGGCCGATCAACAATGTTGTCGACATCACGAACTTCGTCATGAAAGAGTGGGGCCAGCCGCTGCACGCCTTTGATTTGCAGAACGTGCGCGAGCGAGTAATGGTGCGCAGATTCAAGAAGGGCGAGAGTTTGCGATTGTTGGATGGCCGCACGGTCGATGGCGCTGAGGAATTGCCGCTGGCCATCGCCGACGCCAAATCTCCAATGGCGCTCGCCGGGATTATGGGCGGCGAGTTGTCCGGGATCTCGGAGGCGACGGTGGATGTGCTGCTCGAGGCGGCGCACTTCGAGCCCACCAACGTACGGATGACGAGCCGGCGGTTGGGTGTGAGTTCGGATTCCTCATACCGCTTCGAGCGCGGGCTCGATCCGAATGAGACGCTGGAAGCGGCGCGCAATCGAGCCACGGCGCTGTTGTTCTCGGATGCGGGCGCGCATTCGGCGGGTCCAGTTACCGATGTGTATCCGAAACGATTGAAGCGCGCGGTATTGTCGCTGCCCGCCGAGCGGGTCAGCAGCTATCTGGGAATTCCAGTGACGCGGGAGCAAGTGCAGGCCAGCCTTACCAAACTCGGCTATGAATGCTCGGAGAATCTAAAGCGCATTCACGTGCCGACGCGCCGTGTGGATGCCACCGACCCGGTGGTTCTGATCGAGGACGTGGCGCGCGTGATCGGCTACGAGGCCATCACCGCGGTGCCCAGCGCGGAGATGCCCACCGCGGGCGCGACCACGGCGCTGGATGCAGTTCGGCAGACGGTTCGCGGGACTCTCGCTGGAAACGGATTTCTAGAATTGCGCGGCGTACCGCTGGAGCCTGTGGAAGGTGACATGCAGTTTTCGCAAATCGGGGGCGATTCAATCATCCTTCAGAATCCGCTGAATTCGGATTTGGCGCGGCTGCGCCGATCTTTAGTGCCGTTTCTAATGAAGACTGCGGCGTTGAATGCTCGGCGAAGGGTCACCACGTTCCGGTATTTTGAGATCGACAAGATCTTTTCGCGGCCGGCGAGCGAGACTAGGGAACACTGGTCGCTCGGCATCTTGATGGGAGGAGCGGCGGAGGATGCGGATTGGTCGACGCGGCGCGCCACGGATTATTTCGATCTGAAAGGCACGGTTGAGTCCGTGCTTCAATCGTTGCGGGTGCCGCGCGTGTCTTTTGAAGTCACGGCGGCGGTCGAAGGCTATGCGCCGGGGACCGCTGCACGGGTCGTGATGAACGGAGAACCTGTGGGAACGATAGGCCAGATCACGCCGGAACTGTTGGCGACCCATCGAATTCAGTCCGCGGTGTTCGCGGCAGAGTTGTTCCTCGGCAAACTGGTGGCTGCTCGGAATCCGACTGCGGTGTTTGAGCCATTACCGCGCTTCCCAGGGGTCTATCGCGATCTTTCCTTTGTGATCAAGAAGGACGTGCCTTATGCGGCGGTCGAGCAGGCGATCCGCGCTGCAGGGGGGGCGTATCTGGAATCGGTAGATTGCATCGACGTGTTCGCCGGCAAGGGCATAGACCAGAGCAGCCGCAGCATGGCTGTGTCCATGGCGTTTCGTGCGCCGGACCGCACGCTTTCCTCCGAGGAAGTGGCCGCGTCCGTGGAACAGGTAATCGCGCGCCTCGCACAGACCTTGGGCGCTGAGTTGCGCAGCCAGTAACGGCGAGTTATCCGGCAAGCGATCATAATGGAAATAGGTTCATGACGGAGGGTCCCACCGCAGTAAGCAAGGCAGTCCGCGCCGGGTGTAGAGCTGCGCTACGAAGCTACCGCCGGAAAGAAATACTATGAACGAACTTTCTCCGCTAACTCCGTCGAGCAGGATTTTTGTGGCGGGCCACCGTGGATTGGCCGGTTCCGCCATCGTTCGGCAGCTAGGAAAAAGCGGCTACCTTAATCTGATCCTGGCGACTCGCGACGAACTGGATTTGCGGGACCAGGCGGCGGTCTCACGATTTTTTGCTCGCCATCTTCCCGAATTTGTGTTCCTTTCGGCGGCGAAGGCCGGCGGTATCCTGGCGAATTCCGCGCATCCGGCGGAATTCCTGTACGACAATCTGGCGATTCAGACCAACATCATACATGCGGCGTGGCAGAACGGCGCACAGAAACTGGTGTTCCTGGGATCGTCGGCTATTTATCCGCAACTCGCGCCGCAGCCGATGAAGGAAGAATATCTGCTGACGGGGCCTTTGGAACCCACCAGCGAAGCCTACGCGATCGCCAAAATTGCAGGATTGAAACTGGCCGACGCGTACCGGGAGCAGTATGGGTTCCAGTCCATCAGCCTGATGCCGAGCAACCTTTACGGGCCGGGCGACAACTTCGATCTGGAGACGTCGCAGGTGCTGCCGGCGCTGATTCGCCGCTTCCACGAAGCCAAAGTATGGAGATCGCCTTCGGTGACGTTGTGGGGCACGGGCACGCCGCGGCGCGAATTTCTGCATGCGGACGATCTGGCCACGGCCGCGTGTTTCGTCATGGAAAACTATGGCGGCGGCAAGCCCCTGGGCAATTGGCTCAATGTCGGGACGGGCGCGGATTTGCCGATCGCCGAACTAGCGGAGCTGGTCGCGCGCATTGTGGATTACAAGGGGCAAATTCGTTTTGATCCTTCGCGGCCGGATGGCACGCCGCGCAAACTACTGGATGTTTCGCGCATCCATTCGCTCGGCTGGCGCGCGCGCATTTCACTGGAAGACGGGATCGCGTCGACGTACGATTGGTATTGCGCGAATGCGGCCCAGAGTGTGGCAGGATGAAGTTTCATGCCTGATGCTACACGCCGGGAGCGGCTGGTGCGCGTTTTGAAAACAGTAACGACGCAACCGCTGCCGGCTGACGACGAAGAATCGTTATTCGAGAGCGGTCTGCTGGATTCCTTCGCTCTGCCGGATCTGGTGAGCGCGCTGGAACAGGAGTTTTCCATTAAGGTGCCCGACCGGGATCTCAACCCGCGCAAGTTCGATTCCATTGCCAGCATCGACAAGTACTTGCAAGACCGCGCGAATTGAGGCAGGGACGCAATGCGCGCATTTCTCCACGGCTTCGGAATGCATGCGCCGGAGCGCGTGGTGAGCAACGCGGAAATGGCCGCGCGCGTGGAACGCACGGCGGAATGGATCGAAGGCGCCTGCGGCATTCGAGAGCGACACTGGGCGGCGGCTGAGACCAGCGTTGCCGATCTGGCCCTCGCAGCCGCACGCGATTGTCTGGCGCGCACGGGCGTCCCCGCGCCCTCGCTGGGCCTGATCATCGTGGCCAGCGGGAGCGCCCGGCCGGGATTTCCGGGACCTGCCGCGGAAGTGGCTGCGCGATTGGGGCTCGACAGTACGCCGGCCATCGATGTGCCCATGGCCAGCGCGGGCAGCCTGTTCGGGATGGTGATGGCGGCGCAGATGGCCGCGGACTTTGACGACGTGCTGGTGATTGGCGCGGAGAAAATGTCGGCGGTGATTGAAACCGCCGCGCTCGATCCCAACACTGCGATTCTTTTTGGTGACGGCGCGGGCGCGGTGCTGGTGAGTGCGCGCCCCGGGCCGTGGGAGATACTGGATGCCGTGCTGCATAGCGACGGGCAGTATCGTGACTCGCTGGCGTTCGATTGGTCCGCTCCCCTGCGCATGGACGGTCTGTCGGTGATCCTGCAAGCTGCGCGCAAGCTGCCATCGTCAATCCAAGAAGTACTGACGCGACAGAAGGTGGCGGCAGCGGATGTTAAGGTGTTCCTGTTGCATCAGGCGAACCAGAATTTGCTGGTGCGGGTCGCAAAGTCGCTAGGTGTACCGGCTGAGCGCGTCTACTCCAACGTCGCGCGGTACGGCAATACCTCGTCGGCTTCGATGCTGATTGCCGCGGCTGAATGGTCGCAGGCCAACCCGGCGCTGGGTCCCGTAGTCTTTTCCGCTTTTGGAGCGGGATTCCATTGGGGCGCGTTGCTGGCGCGCGGCGCTTAGTCTTCGGCGGCTTTTGCGCGCCGCTCAGGAGTGCTGGATTGCGCCACCAGATTGGTCGCGCGCAGCAGCGATTCAAACGTGCCGGCATCGCTCCACCAGCCATCGACGAATGAGTAAGTCATGGTGCCCTCGCGAATATAGGCGTTATTGACGTCGGTGATTTCCAGTTCGCCGCGTCCGCTGGGCACCAGGTTCTTGACCTTTTCAAATACCGTGCCATCGTACATATAAATGCCGGTGACGGCATAGTTGGATTTGGGCTTCTTCGGCTTCTCTTCAATGCTGACGATGCGCGGCCCATCCATCTCGGCCACGCCGAAACGCTCGGCGTCGGGCACCTCCTTCAGCAAAATGCGCGCGCCGCATTCCTGCTTCTCGAACGCGCGGGCCATGTCGGCAATGGGTTTTTCGAGAATGTTGTCGCCCAGGATTACGCAGATCTTGTCGCCGTCGGCAAAGTGCTCGGCCAGGGCGAGGGCATCTGCGATGCCACCTTCGCCCTCCTGGTAAGCGTAGTTCAGATGCTTGAGCCCGAATTCCTTGCCGTTGGCCAGCAGCCGCAGAAAATCGCCGGAATTACGGCCGCCCGTGACCAGCAGAATATCCTTGATGCCGGCGTCAACCAGCGTCTGGATAGGGTAGTAGATCATCGGCTTGTCGTAGATCGGCAGCAGATGTTTGTTGGTGATCTTGGTGAGCGGGAACAAGCGGCTTCCGGTACCCCCCGCTAATACAATGCCTTTCATGTGCGCTGCTCCCTTTTCTCTAAGACGCTTTGGCTTTCGCCGTGCCGTTGGCGCCGTGGATTTCCTGCAGACTCCAGACGCGCACGGGGTCGCGCCGCCGCGAAACGATGGCTTCTACCGAAGCGCGCGCGCCGCTCATGGTGGTGATGCACGGGATGCGGTGGGTTACTGCATTTTTGCGAATCGCCTTTTCGTCACTGAAAGCATGCGCGCCGCTGGTAGCCGTATAAATGATCAAGTCGATCGAGCCGGCCTTCAAGAGATCCACCGCGTTGGGACGGCCTTCGTTCACCTTGAACACGGTCTTCGAAGGCACGCCGGAAGCCCGGATCTCTTCGGCAGTGCCGCGGGTTGCGGCCACTTCAAAACCGAGTTCGTGAAAACGTTTGGCCAGAGCGACGGCGACGGGCTTATCGCGATCGTTCACGCTGATGAACACGCGGCCCTTATCGGGCAGCGGCGTCCCCGCGCTCAACTGGGCCTTCGCGAACGCTTCGCCGAAGTTTTCGCCGACGCCCATCACTTCCCCGGTGGAGCGCATCTCCGGACCCAGCGTAGGATCCACTCCAGGAAACTTATTGAACGGAAACACGGGCGATTTCACGAAATATTGCGGCACGGTGAGAACCCCGCTGGCGTCCGTGAAATCCGCGATGGTCTTGCCGAGCATCACGCCGACCGCGATCTTAGGCAGAGCGACTCCGGTCGCCTTGCTCACGTAAGGTACGGTGCGGGATGCCCGCGGGTTAACTTCGAGCACGTAGACTTTCCCGTCCTTCACGGCGTACTGCACGTTCATCAGTCCAATGACGGTGAGCGCGCGAGCCAACTTCTCGGTATAGGATTTGATGGTCGCGAGCGTTTCCGGTGCGAGCGAGGTTGGGGGAAGCACGCAGCTGGAATCGCCCGAGTGCACGCCGGCTTCCTCGATATGCTCCATGATGCCGGCGATCAGAACGGCGCCGCTAGCGTCGGCAATCGCATCGACGTCGACTTCAGTGGCGTCTTCGAGAAAGCGGTCGATCAGAACCGGACGGCTTTGTGAGAACGAAACCGCTTCCTGCATGTAGCGGCGGACGGTGTCTTCATCGTAGGCGATCACCATGGCGCGTCCGCCGAGCACGTAACTGGGCCGAACGAGTACCGGGAAGCCGATGGAGCGAGCGACTGCGCAGGCCTCGTCGACGTTGGTGGCGGAACCGTTGGCGGGGGAGGGAATCTTCAGGTCATCCAGCAGCTTGCCAAAGAGCTTGCGGTCTTCCGCCAGGTCGATGTTGGTAGGATCGGTGCCGATGATGGGAATACCCGCGGCCTTGAGCGGCAAAGCCAGCGTCAGCGGTGTCTGGCCGCCGAACTGAACGATGACGCCATCCGGCTTCTCGGTGTCGCAAATATTCAACACCTCTTCGAGCGTGAGCGGCTCGAAGTAGAGGCGGTCGCTGGTGTCGTAGTCGGTCGAAACCGTCTCCGGATTGCAGTTGACCATAATCGATTCGACGCCAAACTCCTGCAGCGCGAAAGACGCGTGGCAGCAGCAGTAATCGAACTCGATGCCTTGGCCGATGCGGTTCGGCCCGCTGCCGAGGATCATTACTTTCTTGCGTGACGATACGTTCGCCTCGCACTCGGATTCGTAGCTCGAATAGAGGTACGGAGTGAAGCTCTCAAACTCCGCCGCGCAGGTATCCACACGATTGAAGACGGCGGTGACGCCAAGTTCCTTGCGGCGGGCCCGCACTTCGAGTGTGGGAACAGCCCAGGCACGCGCCAGAAAGCTATCGGAGACGCCGTCGCGCTTGGCCAGCAACAATTGCTCCCGCGTAGCGCCCGCCAACGAGCCCTTGGCCAATTCTTTTTCGAGATCCACCATTTCGCGCACCTGTCGCAGAAACCATGGATCGATGGACGTCAGCTCATGCACCTGCCCTTCGGTGTAGCCGCGCTCGAAGGCGAAGCGGATGTAACCCAGGCGATCCGGATTGGGTGTGATCAGGCGGGCTTCGATCAAATGCTCATGAAGAACCGCGGCGCCGTCGGCTTTGCCGGTCTCAAGGCTCCGCATGCCTTTGCCGAGCGCCTGTTTGAAGGTCCGGCCGATGGCCATCACCTCGCCCACGCTTTTCATCTGCGTGCCGAGCACTGGCTCCGCTCCGGGGAACTTTTCGAACTGCCAGCGCGGAATCTTCGCCACCACGTAGTCGATAGTCGGCTCGAAACAGGCCGGCGTCAATCGTGTAATGTCGTTCTTGATTTCATCGAGGCGATAGCCCACGGCGAGTTTGGCAGCGATCTTGGCGATGGGGAATCCGGTGGCTTTAGACGCCAGCGCCGAGCTGCGCGACACGCGCGGGTTCATCTCGACGATCACCATGCGCCCGGTCTTGGGATCGATCGCGAATTGGACGTTGGAGCCGCCGGTATCGACGCCAATTTCGCGCAGGCACGCCAGCGCGGCATCGCGCATCATCTGATATTCCCGGTCGGTGAGCGTCTGCGCCGGAGCGACCGTAATGGAATCGCCGGTATGCACGCCCATGGGGTCGAAGTTCTCAATGGAACACACGATGATGGCGTTGTCCGCCTGATCGCGCATCACTTCGAGCTCGAATTCCTTCCAGCCGAGGACGCTCTCTTCCACCAGGACTTCATGCACCGGCGACAGATCGATGCCGCGCTCCAGAATCTCTTCAGCTTCTTCGCGGTTATAGGCGATACCGCCGCCCGCGCCGCCCATGGTGAAGCTGGGGCGCAGGATTACCGGGTAGCCGATGCGCGCGGCGAATTCCAGACCTTTGTCGATCGAATTCACCAACTGCGATTGCGGCAGTTCGAGACCGATCTTCTTCATGGCGTCCTTGAAGAGCAGCCGGTCTTCCGCTTTCTTGATGGAATCGATTTTGGCGCCAATCAATTCCACGCCGTACTTATCGAGCACGCCGGCCTCGGCCAAAGCGACCGCGAGATTTAAACCAGTCTGTCCGCCGACGGTCGAGAGCAGCGCGTCGGGACGCTCGCGGCGGATCACTTCGGTGGCGTATTCGACGCTGAGCGGCTCCACGTAGGTGCGGTCGGCGAGGTTCGGATCTGTCATGATCGTGGCGGGATTCGAATTAATCAGCACCACTTCGAAGCCA
>DATJEI010000043.1:0-5255 GCA_035496735.1 Bryobacteraceae bacterium
TGCGGCAACTGCCGCTACACCAACATCGTCGCTATGTCGACGGCGGAGCGATGGCCTTCCACCACCACAATGCCGCTTTCGGTGGTGTGATAAAGCAGGCGATCCTGCTCGGGGTCGAAGCCAATGGAGGCGTCCTCGGGAACGTGCACGTTCTTATCCAGAATCGCCCGGCGCACCCGCGAGCGGCGGCCGATGACGCAATTGTCGAACACGATCGAATCCTCTACCAGCGCTCCGGAAAGCACGCGCACGCCGCGGCCGATCACGGAATTGCGCACCGTGCCTCCCGATAGAATAGAGCCGCCGGAGACGATGGAATCGGTGGCCTGTCCGGCATGACCGGCCTCATCGAAGATGAACTTCGCGGGCGCGTCGAAATAGCCGGCGGTGCGCAGCGGCCACTGGCGGTTATACAGGTTCAAGGCCGGCGTAGGCGCGCGCAGGTCCATGCTGGCGGCGTAATAGGCTTCGATGGTCCCCACGTCGCGCCAGTAAGGTTCCTGGTTGAGCGGGTCGCCGGGGATGTGGTTGGTCTGAAAATCGTAGGCGAACATTTCGGCGCGTCCGATGAGGCCGGGCAGAATGTCGCGCCCGAAATCGTGCGAGCTGGATTCGTTCGCGGCATCGGCGTAGAGTTCGCGCATCAGCAAGTCGGTGGAAAAAATGTAGTTGCCCATGGACGCGTAAACCCGGTCGGGATCTCCAGGAAGCGTGGGCGCGTCGGCGCGTTTTTCGTGGAAGGCGACAATGCGGCCGTCGCTCTTGGCTTCGATGACGCCGAACTCGGCCGACAATTCTTTTTCCACCGGGATCGCGGCGATGGTGGCCGCCGAGCGCTTCTGGATATGGTATTCGAGCATGGCCCGGATGTTCATGCGGTAGATGTGATCGGCGCCGAAGATGATCACGTAGTGGGGATCGGCTTGTTCGATCAGGTTGATGTTCTGATGAATGGCGTCGGCAGTGCCGCGATACCACATCTCGTCGTTCGAACGCATTTGCGCCGGAACCGGGATGATGAAATGCTGGCGCAGCAGGCCGCTCACTTCCCAGCCGTCGCGCAGGTGCTGCAGCAGCGACTGGCTCTTGAACTGGATCAAAACGTAGACCGAATAGATTCCGGAGTTGATCAAGTTGCTGAGCACGAAGTCGACGATGCGGTAGCGGCCGCCGAAAGGGACGCCGGGTTTGGCGCGTTCCTTGGTCAGGGGATATAGCCGGGTACCCTTGCCTCCGGCCAGGACAAATGCAAGAACGCGGGCTTCCATGGGTTTCTATTGTATCTGTCCCGAAGCCAGCGCTTCCACGAAGCCGCGTTCCACCGGCCATGTGCCGATCACGGTGGACTGGCGCTGTTCAAAAGTTCCGGCCACCAGCACGCCGCTTAAGTCCCGCGTGTTGGGCGTCATGTGCTCGCGTTCGATCATGCTCTTGAGCAAGCCGGTGACGCTGGAAAATTCCTTGACCAGGTCGGCGGCGGCCTGCGGAGTGGCACAGGCAACTTCCAGTCGAAGCTGCAGGCGATCGCCCTGCGGCCCAGCCGCAAAGATAACTTTTTCGGCATGCGTGAGGGGACTGAGAAACGCGCGCGTGCCAGCCGGAAAGGCCTCCAGCCGATTAAAGGCGGCGGCCGGCACCGATATCCAAACCGGGTCGCCGGGCACGGATATTCGCACCCCGCCTCGCGGACCAATAAGGGTAACGCCTCGCGGATCGTTGGAAACCGCGAGGGCCAGCACATCGGATTTTAAAGGATAAAACGATATGCTGCGGTCCGCGGTGCTGCCGAGCATAGTGCAAACCGAGTAATGGCATTCTCCGCCCTGGCTTTCGGCGTAAGCCGTCAACTGCTTCCAGCGGAAACGGCCGCGGAGCGTGGCATAAAAGCGATTCTCTACAAAAGCGGCCGCTACGGCGTCGAGGTCGGTGCGGTAATCGAAGCCGGTTTCATCCACAAACTTGCGATAGTCCGGCTCTTCGGCGGCCTTCGATCCGGCCAGCAACGCAAGCAGTCCGCTGTCGCGCAACTGTCCGGTGTCCAGGTACACCACCGTGGCTCTGTCCGTTGGCAGCGCCGAGATTAAATGCGCGGCGTCATACGGCGAGGAAACGCGCCACCAGCGGGCCGCCACCACGGCGGCCACGCACATGGCTACCACCACAATCGCGAGCTGCCACGGCCGAAAACGACGGAGCACTTTATCGAGCCTAGACGGCGACTGCTTCGCGGACCCGCGACTGCTTCCACAGCGCGATGTAAGGTTGCAGGTCCTGCATCATCTTGGCCCACTGTTTGGGATCCAGCGATTGCGCGCCGTCGCTAATGGCTTTTTCCGGCTGCGGATGCACTTCGACGATCAGGCCGTCGGCGCCGATGGCAACCGCGGCGCGCGCCAGGGGCGGCACCAGGCTGCGTTTGCCGGTAGCATGGCTGGGATCGAGGATCACCGGCAGGTGGGTCATTTCGTTGAGCACCGCTACGGCCACGATATCGCAAGTGTTGCGGGTCACGGTCTCGAAAGTGCGGATGCCGCGCTCGCACAGCATGACATCAGGATTGCCGTGGGCCACGATGTATTCCGCCGACATCAGCAGCTCCTTGATGGTGGAGCTTAAGCCGCGCTTCAGCAGAATCGGCCGGCCGCATTTCCCCAGCGTTTTGAGCAGCGAAAAGTTTTGCATGTTGCGCGCGCCGATCTGCAGGATATCGGCGTACTCCGCCACCATCTCGACATCGCGGTCGCTCATCACTTCGGTGATGATCCCAAGGCCGGTGGCGCGGCGGGCTTTATCCAGCAGCTTGAGGCCTTCGAGCTCCAGGCCCTGAAAGTCGTAGGGCGAAGTCCGCGGCTTGAAGGCGCCGCCGCGCAGAAGTTTGGCGCCGTGCTTGGCCACCAGTTCTGCCGACTCCAGAATCTGTTTTTCGCTTTCGACCGAGCAAGGGCCCGCCATCACGATGAACTCATCGCCGCCGAAAACCACGTCGCGCACCCTAATCTGGGTTTTCTCCGCGCGAAACTCGCGGCTTACGAATTTGTAGGGCGCGGAAATGCGTACGGCGCGCTCGACGCCCGGCAGGGCCTCGAGCGACTCCAGGCATGCGGTGACGTCACCTTGGCCCACCGCGCCGATCACGACGCGCTCCTCGCCGGCGATGGAATGGACTTTGTAGCCGAACTCCTCAATGCGCTCCCGGACATGGTCGATCTCCTCCTTGGTCGCATGCAGCCTCATCGAAATGATCATCGCGGTCTCCTGATCTTAGAAATCATCGGGGGATTCCCCTAAAAATCAAAAAACCCACTCTTTCGAGTGGGTCGCTTTGTAAATCTTACTGCTCCAGCCCACTCGTTCCGATTCAGACGGTAAAGTACCGCCAGTAGGTAAATCGAAACGAGCTGTTTGGGCGAGACAACATGAAATGACAGTATACCACAAACTTGTTCGGGAAGGGGGCACAATTTGAGGTTTTTTTCCAGCGCCGAAACGACTTTTTCAGTCACCCCCGGTATTTTCAATAGCCCTCGCTAACGGCTGGCCAGGAACACCGGCTGCGTCCAGGCGCGCCGGCTGCCGCTGTCTTCAATTCGCGCGCGCACGTATCCTTCATTGCCCTTGAACTTGTAGCTCGCCGGATTCTGGTTTGAAACCGCCAGTACGCTACCGCCCTTGCCTACAAAAACAACGCGATATCGCCTGGGACTGCCGGTCGCCACATAGCTAGGCTCGATTTCCACCGTCAGAGACTCCGGCGTCGCTTGAATGTCTTTCAGCGCGACGCCGGTGGAGGCGTAAAAATCACCGCTGTTGAGAGCGGCCAGAATCGCTTCACGAGTTAATGCGGGAGCTCGAACCACCACCCAGCCGCGGCCCGGATCGGCACGGTCCAGCGAGAATTCTTCGCGGAAATTGTGGACGTCATCGACCGCCACGCCGAAGATGCGCATGCCTGCTGACAGCAATTGATCCCACATTTGCTCATGCGATGCCGTGATACCGTCGCCGTCGGTGTTCACCAGCGGATGCCCGCTTGCGATCTCGAGCAGGCCAACTCCGTGCAGAGGCAGCATCTCCTTCGCCGTAAAGGCCCAACGGTAATTCGGATGGTTAATAAGCGGTATGCCGCCCTCGGCGCGGATCGCATCGATGCTCGCCTGCAAGATTTCAGTGACCGTCTCGCCTTTCTGAGCTGGAATGGCACGCTTCACGCCGATGGCGTTTACGTGCACTGTCATAGGATTGGTAACTTCCTCAGCGCCGATGAGCAGGAAGTTGTCGTTGGGATTTGTGTCAAACAGAGTGGGGTCGGTAAACGTGTTGTGATCGGTGAGGGCGAGGAACTGGTATCCGTTGCGCTTGTACCAGGCCATCACATCATAAGGTGGAGAATCGCCATCGGAATTGATGGTGTGCGTGTGCAGGTTGCCGCGGTACCACGCTGGAGGCGCGTTCTGCCCGGCCGCGCTCCCGGCGGCCAGCGCCAGGACTGCATTGCCTCCGAGGACACGAATGAAATCACGCCGATTGACGATCACGATGGAAGCCTGAAAATTATTATCGCCTAGCTGCTATCGCCGGGAAACTCAGGCGTGCGGCGCGGCGTCTTAGACTGCATAGCCGCGAGCGCGGAACTGTGCCCGGAGTTCACAGGAACGGCGGTTATAATAGCTTTTAACGGGGGAAAATTGCGAATTAAAAGCATATGGAGAGCGCCAGCTTCGGCAATCGGATTATTGGCGATCCTGCTTTCGGCGCCGGGCGCCACGGCGTTGGGGCAAGAAACCGGTTCCGATACCAGGCAATTGGTCTTAGCGGCATCCGCGGATTCAGCGTCCGCTGACACGGATAACGGTCCAGCCACCGATGGGCCCGGCAGGCCGAGCGCGAGCACCGACCCCCCGCCCGCGGCGATGGAGTCTATAGATCCGCACGCTCCCCTTCAGCAGCCCAAGAGGATTCTAGGCATCATGCCGAATTTCCGCGCGGTCAGCGCGGGCACAATTCCGCCGCCCCCTACGGTAAGGCAGAGTTTCAAGATTGCCACCCAAAACAGCTTCGACTACTCGTCATACCTCTTTGTGGGATTCACTTCGGCCACGGCAGAGTGGAGCGATAAGCACCCGTCATTCGGGGATGGAATGGCAGGTTTCGGACGATATTATTGGCGCGGATTCGCCGACAAAACAGTTGGCAATTACCTGGTGATCTTTGCGTTGCCCACCGTTTTCCACCAGGACGAGCGCTACTACGCTTTG
>DATJEI010000044.1:0-15280 GCA_035496735.1 Bryobacteraceae bacterium
GGAATGCCAGCGGGCGGCGTGTTAAACAGCAAGTCATCCGCCAGACGCCGCTCTTCGTCGGGGAGCGACGCGTACCGCTCCAGTCTTTCAGCGTTGACGATGGCGAGATCCAAGCCGGCTTTCGTCGCGTGATAAAGGAACACCGAGTTCACCACCTCCCGCGCTGCCGCCGGCAGGCCAAACGAAATGTTCGAGACGCCGAGCACCGTCTTGACGAAGGGAATCTGCTCCTTCACCATCTGAATCGCATGGATGGTCTCGACTGCACCGCCGATGTAATTCTCGTCGCCGGTGGCACAAGGGAAGACCAGGGTGTCAATGATAATGTCTTCGGGTGCGATGCGGTACTTTTCGGTGAGCAGTTTCACCGAGCGTTGCGCGACTTCCAGCTTGCGCTCGCGGGTGAAGGCCTGCGCCTGCAGCTTATCTTCATCGATGGTGCCGACGATCAGCGCCGCGCCGTACGCACGCGCCAGAGGGCAGACGCGTTCGAATTTCTCTTCGCCGTCTTCTAGATTTATAGAATTGATGATGCTTTTGCCCTGGCACCACACCAGGGCGCGCTCGATGGCCTTCGGATCGGTGGTATCCACCATCACCGGAGCCTTGATTTTCGGCATCAGCTTCCCATAAAAAGGATCGATGTCGTTCAGTTCTTCACGGTCCGATGTCTGCAGGCACACATCGACAATGTGCGCTCCGTTTTTTACCTGCCAGCGCGCGATTTCGCTGGCCTCTTCCCACTTTTCCTCCGCGATCATCTTCTTGAAGAGGCGCGAGCCGATGACGTTGGTGCGCTCGCCCACAATCAGCGGGCGATTGCTGTCTTCGGCTTCGACCAGCTCGACGCCGGAATAATAGGCGCGATGCGACGGCGGATTGACGGTATGCGGACGGCGTCCTTCCGCCATTGCCGCCATGGCCCGAATGTGAGCCGGCGTCGTCCCGCAGCAGCCGCCGACAATATTCAACCAGCCTTGTTCGACGAACTTCGAGAGCTGCCGCGCCAGCGATTCGGGAGTCTCCAGATACTGGTCGTCTTCATTGGGAAGACCGGCATTGGGATAGCAGGAGATCCGCGTGGACGCCATGTTCGCCAGCGTGCGGATGTGGTCCGTCATCAGATCCGGCCCAGTTGCGCAGTTGAGCCCGATGGCCAGCAGATCGGCATGCGCTACCGAAGCGTAGAAGGCGTCGACGGTCTGTCCCGCGAGCATCGCCCCCCAGCGCTCCACCGTACCCGACACCATCACCGGAATGCGATGGCCCAATTCGCGTTCCAGTTGCTGCGTGGCGACCAAGCCGGACTTGATGTTGCGTGTGTCGAACCCGGTTTCGAACAGCAGAAAGTCGACGCCGCCTTCGACCAGCGCCTTGGCCTGCTCGTAATAGCTATCGCGCAGTTGCTGGAAGCTTACGTCGCCACGCAGGGTTAGCGATTTAGTGGTCGGCCCGATCGACCCTGCCACAAAGCGGGGCTTCTGAGGTGTGGAAAACTCGGCCGCCGCCTGCCGCGCAATTTGCGCCGCCGCCACGTTCAATGCGCGCGTCTTCTCGGCCAATCCGAACTCGGACAACACAATTGGCGAGCCTTGAAAGCTGTTGGTTTCAATAATATCCGCGCCGGCTTTCAAGTATTCACGATGGATGTCGCGAATCCAGTCCGGGCGCGTTATGCTTAGGTTTTCGTTGCAGTTTTCCAGCGCCGCGCCGCCGAAATCAGCCGCAGTGGGGTTGTGCGCCTGGAGCATCGTGCCCATGGCGCCGTCGATAATCAGGATGCGCTGAGCCAGCGCGTCTTCTAATTGCTGGCGTGTGTTAGGATTCATCGGGCGAGACGGAGCTAGTACCCTTATTGTACCCGGTCGGTTACACTATTCATACAAGTGGCCACTGATCTGATCGAGATCGACGCGGAACGTCCTAGTATGCGGGCGATTGAGCGTGCGGCGGCGGCCGTGCGGCGCGGCGAAGTGGTGGCCATTCCCACCGACGCTCTCTATACGCTGGTAGCGGACCCTCTCAATCTGCACGCTGTCGGCCGTGTGTTCGCCGCCAAAGGGCGCGAGAGCATCCGTTCCCTGCCCTTGCTGGTCAGCGACATCGTGATGGCGGAGGAACTGGCATCGGAAGTTTCGGCGCGTTTCTATTTATTGGCTCGGAAGTTCTGGCCGGGACCGCTCACCATCATTGCTCCCGCGTCTTCGCGCGTGCCGCTCAAGGTTACCGGCAACACCGGCCGTCTGGCTCTGAGACAATCCCAATCGAAAGTGGCGAACGCATTGCTTGAACGGCTTTCGCAACCTTTGATTGCCACCAGCGCGAATCTTTCCGGCCAGCCCACCTGCACCAGCGGCATTGAGGTCTTTGGCGTGATGGACGGCTCGGTCGATCTGGTTCTCGACGGCGGAACCGTGGCCGGCACCGGCGCCACGACCATCGACGTGACCGAGGTATTGTGGAAGGTGATCAAAGAAGGTGCGATCCCCGAAAAGGAAATTGCCGAAGTTCTGAAGGGAACCTAGAAGCGCGTCCCAACGGCGAGGGGTCTCCCACGGCGAGGGGTCTCCCACGGCGAGGGGTTTCCCAATGGCGAGAGGTTTCCCAATGGCGATGGGCGGTTTTTAGAGGGCCTTGGATCCTCGCTGGCCGGTCTTACAGCTGAGGCGGATTGCACATGTCACGGTCTTCACTCCGAAGGCACTTGTGGGGGTTCCGATGACAGAAACGGGCGCATCGGGCAATCCGCTGGCCGATAGCATGTATGCGTACAAGTTGAGCAGCGAACTAGAGCATCTTTTAACTTGAGGATCCTATCGTTTCCCGTGCGGGCCGCGGCATCCTGCAGATCCCGAAGAAGCACATCGATCTCTGGTCTCATAGCTGCTATATCGGCATTTACCTGATGTTTCGCTAGGTAGCTCCAATCCAGCGTGCCGTTAGCAGCTTTCGGCAGATCCCAATCCTCGGAATAAAACTATGACTGCGAATGCTATTGCCGGCTGGTCTGGGATCGCGGGCAACCGGCACGCCGGGGATTGCCCGAGAACCTCATTGACTATCTGCGGCGCGGCCGGACAGCGCTGCTTAGTAGCACCGCGACTAATTGAGAGCAGGCTTTCGAAACCATTGATCGCCCCACATCTGCGCGACTACACCCAGATTTGCGCGGCTTCGCCGGTTGCGCCGTCGGATCGGGCCCTGGATGTAGGCAATCCGACGTGGTAAGTATGTATCGGCCTTCAGATTGCATTTCGAAATGCGAACACGGAGGATACATGCGACTTAACACAGTCACAAACAATGGCGCGGGTATCATCGTTAGTCTGTTGTTTCTATCTACTTTCGCATTTCCGGTAGAGGCCAGCTCGATTAATTTCCGCTCACCTTGTCCGACGCCAGGGAGCCCAGCGCCTGTCCCGCTTGACAGTTGCGTGGGTATAACCGCTGGTGTACCAACTTCTGTCGACATGAATCTAACGGTTACTGCGGCAGGGGGAACGATTACGGACGCTATCCAGGGCTCCATGGCATTCAACATCCCAGGCGGCAATACGAACGTAGATCTCTATACACGCCAGGCAATCATTCCGCTGCCGGGGAATCTAGCCTTTAGCAACAATTTTGGAATCTTGGTCTGGGCCGATCAACCGGTTACGGGTAACTTAATCGTGAACTCTACGACGTGCTCCATTTTCACACCCCTGATCGGCTTCGGCGGAGGGGGCGATTGCAATAGCGCACCCATTGTATTTCCGGTTCCATACCTCGGTACCAATCCAGACTTGGCCAACGCCGCCGTCAATGGCGCATTTGTCTTCGGAGAGGCTCTTATCGCACCGGGCGGGACCTTGCCGCCTGGATACTGGGAGAACAGATTCGACATTCAATTTAGCGGCGGCACTGCGCCCACCCATATCAACATCCTATTTACGGAAGGAAGTGCGAATTTACGGAGCGCTGCACTCGTCCCTGAGCCGGATACGACAGCGGAATTTGGAATTGGTCTCGGATTCATCCTCGTGATTGCATACCGCAGGCTAAAAGTAGCAGGATCACAGGAGCCTCCAGCGCGGCGCTTGCCTCTATAAGTTAGCGCTTTGGGCTTATTTGCTCGGGCTCACGCTGGCCACTGCCGGTTTTTCCGCTTCCGTGAAGCTCAGCGCCATCGAGGCCCATGCGGTCGCGGTGGCGGAGATCCATTGATCGTGGTCGTAAGGAAATCCGCTTTGGAAGTACGGCTGTATCTTCATCGCCCGGCTCTTCACGTACCAAGATCCATCTTCCTTCTGGGTCCGCAGCAAGAATTCCACTCCGCGCCGGAATGCAGGATCGTCCGCGGAGGAAAACCCCGTCTCGTGCAGCGTGTAGAGTACCTGGCCGGTAGCGTAGGCATCGCTTGCCAGATACGGAGTTTGCGCCCAACCGCCGTCCGGGCGCTGCAGCGCGATCAACTCTTTGGTTCGAGTTTCTCTCAAAGCGGCCTGAACTCCAGCCCATTTCAACCCGAGAATTTGCATCATGCGGTCTTGGTTGCTCTGCGGCGTGTGCTTCGCCAGCCAGTCCGCTGCACGTCCCACGCGCTCCGCGATCTCCGCTCTGCGGGCGGGCATTCCGTAGACGGTCAGCGCCTGGATCGCCATCGCCGTGCGCGAAAAATCACCGTCCTGAATGGGCGCTCGCATCCCGATGCCGGCCCAGTTGCCGGTCGCCTGCTGCTTGGCCAGCAGGTAGTGAACCAGTGCGTCGGTACTCGAGTCGGATAGTTGTCGAGTAGCAGCCATCATCATGCTTTCGTAGAGCTCCGTGTCGGGACTTCCGCCGTGCTCGCGGGCTTGCAGCAGCAACTGCATCAGCGCAGAGAGACTTCTCCGGGTACGTTCCGATTCCTCGGTGACAGACTTGGCGACCGCGTCATCCAGGCGCCATCCTCGCGCCCGCGCCGTTTCGACGGCTGTCGTCGCGACCGGCTGGGCATGGCAGGCAACGCATCCGCCATTGCTAAACATGTTGGCAGAGGCACGCTGCAGCAGTGGCAGACTCCGCTCCACGGCTTCCCGCGGGGTAGCGGTCTTCGCGCCGGCCAGCTGTAATTCGCTCGCCGGGCTGTCAAACTTGACTGCCTCCAGTTTGAGCGGCGCGAGAATAGCTGGATTATTGAATTTCCGCGCCCAATCGATGGTACTCTCTCCGATGTTCGACCGAATCGACGGGTCTGCGCCTTTCGCCAACAGCATTCTTACGATGTCGGCGTTCGGACGGTCAGTCGAAACCGCGAACATGAGCGGCGTCATCCCTCGAACGTCACGCGGATCCACCGGCGCACCGGCATCGAGCAGGAGCTTTACTTCTTCGGCGCTTCCACTCGCTGCGGCCATGTGCAGCGCTGTAAGGTTTCCAAACGCTACCGGACCGTTCTTGACATTGCCGTCGTTTTCAGCTGAGATCGCATTCAAATCCGCATGATGCGCCAATAGCAGGCGCGTAAGCTCCAGATTCGCGCTGCGAGCCGCGCCCGTCAAAGCGGTCCCGACGATACCGACCGAGGTCTTGGCATTGACGTTTGAGCCTTTCTCAATCAACAGTTTCGCTACGCCGGTGTTATTCACGTTTGCCGCGGCGTTGAGCGGCGTGAACCCGAGGTTATCCACGGCATTTACCTCGGCACCCTTTTGCAGCAGAAGTCTTACGGTGTCTAACGTGCCGTACGTCGACGCTGCCACCAGCAGCGGGGTCCGGCCAAGTAGTGAAGCCTTGCTGACGTCAGCCCCCTGATCCAGCAGCAAGCGGACCTTGCTCACGTCGCCGGTGCACAAGTGAAGCGCCGTGACGCCCGAATCGCTCACCGCTTTTGCGTCCGCTCCGCTGGAGATCAGGAGTTTCATGGCCTCCAGGCTGCCGAATGCCGCGGCAAACATGAGGGGTGTCTGCCCGCGAGCGTCTTTGATATTCGCGCCATAGTCCTTAGTAAGCAAGCGAAGCGTGGCCAAATCATCGTTGCGCACAGATTGGTAGAACCGCTCGCTCACGTTCTGCGCGAACGCAACAGTCGCCATTAGCGCCAACGCCAGTGTAAGTGTTATCGCCATGCGGATTTTGGGCATAACACGAAGCCTTTCATAGATCAGGCAGAAAGACAAGCGTATCGAAGCGAGCCGGGGGGTTTGGCGGACGCGGAAATAACCACAGGAATAAGCGCGGCCGGAGACGCCAGCCCTCTCTGATATCATCAATCAGGAGCGTTCCTGCTAGGTTGGTCTTGGCCACCAAAAATTGATCCAATGCTCAATGTCATGGAATCTGTCTCGTAAACGCGCCGGTGTGCAAGCTCCGGTGGCGGGGCCGCAAGGTACTCGCCGCCATGGAGACGCCTGAAGGCGCGCGGAGGGTTCCCCCCTTTAGTTCGGGGTCAAATGACGGTGGCTGATACGGCGGCGCGGTGCGCTCCTCTAGTTTCATGCCGCGGTTGTCGAGACTGCGCCTCAGGCGCTTAGAAAGCGGTTCCCGTCCGTTTGACGAATCTACTATTTATTGGCGACGTGTTCGCCTCGCCCGGCCGCAGCATGGTGGCGCGGCACCTCAAAGACATCGTCGCGGCCGGGAACATCCACCTCGCCATCGCCAACGTCGAGAACGCCGCCGGCGGTTTCGGCGTCAATCCACAGCTGGCCGATGAGCTGTTCGGCTACGGCCTCGATGTCCTAACCACCGGCAATCACGTCTGGGATAAGCGCGAAATCTACGATTACTTCGCCGGCCATCCGCGGCTGCTGCGTCCGGCCAACTATCCCGAAGGACTGCCCGGCGCGGGCGTAGTGGTGGTGCAGGCTAGCAACGGAGTCGATTGCGCGGTGATCAATCTGCAGGGGCGCGTGTATATGCCGCAGACCGATTGCCCGTTCCGCAAGGCCGACAAGCTGCTGAGCGAACTACCCACCCACGTCAAAGTGCGTTTTGTGGATTTTCACGCCGAGGTTTCGAGCGAAAAGGTTGCGATGGGATGGTATCTCGACGGCCGTGTTTCGGCGATGGTGGGAACGCACACCCACATTCCGACAGCCGACACGCGCATTCTGCCCGAGGGCACCGGCTACCAGACCGATGCCGGGATGACGGGCCCGTACAACGGCGTGATCGGGGTCGACAAGCAAATCATCCTGGAGCGCTTCCTGACTCAGATGCCGGTGCGCATGGAGGCCGCGCGGCACGGCGCAGAGTTGCACGGAGTGGTGGTGGAAGTGGATGAGGCGACCGGGCGCGCAGCCGCCATCCGCCGTATTACATTGACTTAATCATGTAATCTAGATTTCGTGATACTGACCTTCGATCAAGCTCGCGAAATCGTTGTGCGTGAAGTCGGGTTAAGCGCGGGAGCACAGCCGATCCTGCTGGGCGAATCCGAGGGACGCGTCCTGGCGGAAGAAATCCTGGCAGACCGCGACTATCCGCCGTTTCCGCGCTCGGCCCGTGACGGCTTCGCGATCCGCGCCGCGGACGCGCCGGGCGAGTTACGGGTACTCGGGCAGGTGCGCGCAGGTGAGACGTTTTCGGGCGCCGTCGGTCCGGGCGAGGCTGTAGAAATCATGACGGGCGCCCCGCTGCCGGAAGGTGCGGACGCAGTGGTCATGGTGGAGCATGCCGAGCGAACGGGCGAACGGGTACGTGTTCGCGCGGCAGCCAAGCCCGGCGACAACTTTACGAAGCGCGGCGCGGACGCGTGCGCGAGCGAACTGGTGCTCCACGCCGGGCGGCGCATCGGCTTTGCCGAGGCGGCTTTGCTGGCGTCGATGGGCCGCTCCGCGGTCGTGGTTTACGGCCGTCCGCAGGTGGCGATTCTGCCGACTGGAGATGAGCTGGTAGAGCTCTCCGAATCACCTTCGATCACCCAAATCCGCAACTCCAACGCGATTTCCCTGGCTTTCCAGGTGCGGCGCGCAGGTGGAATTCCGCAGATTCTGCCCATCGCGAGGGACAATGCGGAATCCACCCGGCGGCTGATCGAGCAGGGGCTCAAAGCAGACCTGTTGCTGGTCTCAGGCGGCGTCTCGGCAGGCAAGTACGACCTGGTGAAAACGGTGCTGGCGGAGTTGGGAGCGAAATTCTTTTTCGAGCGGGTAGCAATGCAACCCGGGCAGCCACTGGCCTTCGGCAAGGCGCAAGGCAAGTATTTCTTCGGTCTCCCCGGGAACCCGGGGTCAACCATGATTACATTCGAGACCATCGCGCGGGCGGCCCTTGAAAAAATGCAGGGAATCGCCAATCCGGTGCTGCCGCTGCTGAAGGCGCGCCTCAGCAAGCCGTTCGCCCAGAAAACCGGACTCACGCGGTTCCTGCCAGCGAACCTCAGTCCGGACGGCGCAACAGTGGAGGGCGCCGTCAGCGGCGGGTCGGGGGATCTCCCGGCACTGGCGCGTTGCAACGCATTCCTGGTCACGGATGCCAATCGCGAAGCCTGGGCGGCGGGTGAGGACATTCGCGTGCTTGTCAAATGACGAGATTCCAATGAAAAAACTTTCGCACTACGACAAACAGGGCCGTGCCAGCATGGTAGATGTCTCGGCCAAACCGGAAACCAAGCGAACTGCCGAAGCGCATGCATTTGTGCGCATTAAGCGAAGCGTTCTCAAGAAGTTGCCGGATAATCCTAAAGGGAATCCGCTGGAAGTCGCGCGGTTTGCCGGTATCAGCGCCGCTAAGAAGACTTCTGAGCTGATTCCAATGTGCCACCCTTTAATGCTTTCGCATGTTGATGTTAGCTGTGTTATCGAA
Source organism: Bryobacteraceae bacterium (assembly GCA_035496735.1). Taxonomy (GTDB): domain Bacteria; phylum Acidobacteriota; class Terriglobia; order Bryobacterales; family Bryobacteraceae; genus Palsa-187. The sequence goes on from DATJEI010000044.1 coordinate 8,770, forward strand.
AGCAAAGGCGTGCGAATCACCTCGACCGCCAGCATCCTGGGACCAACCGGCGTCGAAATGGAAGCCCTCACCGCTGCGTCGGTCGCCGCCCTGACGGTCTACGATATGACCAAGGCGCTTGACAAAAGCATTGAGATCCAGGATGTGTATCTGGTTTCAAAGACGGGTGGTAAGTCGGGTGACTTCAAGCGAGGCGGCAAGAAGAAATGATACGGGTCGCCATCGTGACTATTAGCGATTCGGTGGTCGCCGGCACGCGCGAGGACCGCTCCGGATCCGCCCTCGCCGCGAAGGTCGCGGAGTTTGGATGGGTGGTTGCTCATAAGAAACTGGTTAGCGACGATGAAGAGCAGATTTCATCCATATTGATAGATCTGACGGACGTGGACATGATCCTTACCACCGGCGGAACCGGCGTTGCACTGAGGGACGTCACACCAGAGGCGACCGCTGCGGTGAGCGATCGGAAGATCGAAGGGTTTGGGGAGCTTATGCGGCTGAAGGGCATGGAAAGGACGCGATTCGCACATCTGTCGCGTGGGGGCGCGTTCACGCGCGGCCAAGTGCTGATTGTGAATGTACCGGGATCGCCCAAGGGTGCGGTAGAGTCGTTAGAGGCGGTGGCGGAGCTGATTCCGCACGTCGTCGACCTGCTACACGGGAGGACGGAGCATCGTGCGTAACGCAAGAGCTTTGGCGGCATTCTTGCTGGCGGCACTGCTGGCGGCCGCGCTTTCGGGCATGCTTCCGCGGAAGCTTTCGGCTCAAGATAAGGCTCAGGGCAAGGGCGACGCCTCGGCGTTGGCGGCGGGCAAAGAGGACGCTGCCCCATCTATCGGGTCCATCACCACGCACATCGTCATGACGCCCGTCACGGTGACCGACCGGGGCGGCAACGTCGTCAATAACCTCACTCCCAAAGATTTTCGTCTCACCGACAACGGGAAAGTACAAGCGATCACCGAGGATGTGGCGGTCCATCCCATTTCGATGGTGATCGCGGTTCAGGCCAACGCCGAAGTGGAAAAGATGCTGCCGGCGATACAGAAGGTGGGATCGGCCATTTCCGCACAGATCCTGGGCGACGATGGCGAGGCGGCGGTGATTGAATTCGATCATCGCATTCAAAACCTGAGCGATTTCACATCGGACCCCGACAAGCTTTCCGCAGCTTTGAAAAAGCTGAAGGCGGGCAGCGGCAGCAGCCGCTTGAACGACGCCACCATTGAAAGCGTCAACCTCTTAAGAAGGCGGCCGGCGAGCCGGCGCAGGATATTGCTGCTGATCGCCGAATCGCGGGATAACGGCAGTGAACTGAAGGCGCGGGAAGTGCTCAGCGCCGCTGAGTTCGCCGATGTGGTGATCTATGCGATCGACATTTCAAAATTTGTGGCCTCGGTCACCGCTCCGCCCTCGGCCAATCGGAGCGTGCTCGACAACCGTCCGCCCGGCGCGGTATACGCGCAAGGGCCCGGAGGCGGGGTCGAGACACCCACCACGATTTCGCAAAACAATATGGGCAACTGGGCGCCCATAATCAAAGACATCTATGATATGGCCAAAGGGATTTTCATTCCTCCGCCGCTGGAGGTCTACACGACTTACAGCGGAGGCCGGCAATACGCATTCAAGACGCAGCGGGAACTCGAACGAGCCGTCTCTGATCTGGGCGAGGAACTGCACAGTCAGTACTTGCTGACCTACGTGCCCAACAATCAGAGCGAGGCGGGATACCACAATATCGTGGTGCAGGTGCTGAAGCCGGATATGAAAATCCGCGCGCGCGACGGTTATTACTGGGCCGGAACCGGCAAGGCTCCCTAGCGACCCTGCAGACGCTCGTAGACGTACGCCGCGGAGGCGACGTCTTCCACTCCCAAGCCGCACGACTTGAAAACCGTGATGGGCGCTCCGGCCGGGCGCTGCTCGACCTTCGCCAGGTCGACAATGCGGCGGTCGTTCCAATCGACAGGCGCAAGAATCAAGTCGCCGGCTTCGATCTTGGCGACTTCGATGGAATCAACGGCCACCAGATCCGCGCGGTGGATCAGACGGGATGGCAACTCGCGGCGCTGCTCGCGATTGGACCCCATGGCATTGACGTGCACGCCGCGGTCGCCGCGCTCAATCCAGGAATCCTCGATCACAGGATCCTTGGAGGGCGTGGACGTGACTACGATATCGGCCCCGCGCACGGCTTCTTCGGCGGAAGCGACGGCGCGGCACTGGTTGGCCTCGGCAAACGCCTCACGCTTTTCCGGGCTGCGGCTCCACACGCGAATATCCGTAAGCTCGCGGACGCAGCGGATGGCGTCGATCTGCGACTGCGCCTGAAAGCCGCTGCCGATCACCCCCAGCGTGGCGGCGTCGGGCGCCGCGAGCAGGTCGGTAGCATAACCCGAAGCCGCTCCGGTCCGGATCTGTCCTAGATAATTAGCTTCGAACTGAGCCAGCGGCCGGGCGGTTTCCCTGTCAAACAGGAAAAAGAAAAAGTTCGCTCCGTACTTAGGATTCGATGAATAGAATTTTGTGCCGAAGTACTTGCCGTAGACGCCGCCCATGCTGTGCAGTGTCGAGCCGTTGTCCAGATAGATGCGCCGCCGCGGTTGATTGGACGCGGTTCCCTTGCGCAACGCGGTAAACGTCTGGCGCATGATGTTGACGCATTCGTCCATGCGAAGAATGTCGCGAACCTGTTCCTCGGTGACCTGGATCATCAAGGAACAGTTTACACAGCAGCGTGCTTTACGCGCTCATAGCTTCGGTCAACGCAACGCGGAACTTGGCCATCTCGCAGTCGCTTTCCGATGGTGATCCGCCTGAGCTACATCCTGGGGTCGAGTGTAGCGCCGCGGGCGTGCTATCGCGTGACGGGATCCGCTGCCTCGGGATCAAATCCCAGTTCGGCAATGGCGGCCTTCGCGCGTTCGGCGTCGAGCTTGCCTTCGCGGGCCAGGGTAGAGAGCGTCGCCTGCACGATGGCTTCCGCGGAGATCTCGAAGAAGTGGCGCAGATGCTCGCGATTCTCGCTGCGGCCGAAGCCGTCGGTGCCGAGCGTATGCAGCCGCGCGCCCAGCCACGGAGATAGCTGGTCGGGCCACGCTTTCATGTAATCGCTCGAAGCGATGATGGGACCGGGTTCGTTTTCAAACAGCTTGGCGATATGCGGTACCCGCGGCGACTCGGTGGGATGCAAGCGGTTCCAGCGATCCACCGCCAGCCCTTCGCGGCGCAGTTCGTTGTAACTGGTCACAGACCACACGTCAGCGGCAACCTGATAGCGCTCAGCCAAAATCTGCTGGGCCTTCAGCGCTTCATTCAGAATCGAACCACTCCCAAATAACTGCGCGACCGCGGGCCCTTTCTCGGCGGGCCGTAATTTATAGATGCCCTTCAGAATACCGTCGCGCAATTCGGGCGAGACGCCATGTTCGATGCCGGGCATCGGCGGCTGCGGATAGTTTTCGTTGTAAACGCAGATGTAGTAGAAGCGAGCCTCCATCTCCTGATACATGCGCCGGATGCCGTCCTGAATAATCACGGCCAGCTCGTACGCGTAGGCCGGATCGTAGATGGCGCAGGTTGGAACCACGCTGAACAGCAGCGGGCTGTGGCCGTCCTGATGCTGCAATCCCTCACCCAGCAGCGTGGTGCGCCCGGAAGTGCCGCCCATCAGGAAGCCCTTGCCTCGCGAATCGGCAAATGCCCAGACCAGATCGCCTACCCGCTGATAACCGAACATCGAATAGTAGATGTAGAACGGAATCATCGGCACGCCGTAGTTGGCGTAAGCCGTGCCGGCGGCGATGCAGGAAGCCATGGAGCCAGCCTCCGTGATGCCTTCCTCCAGAATCTGCCCGTTCTGCGCTTCCTTGTAGTACAGCAGCACGTTCGAATCAACGGGTTTATAGCGCTGACCCTGGTTGGCGTAGATGCCGTACTCGCGGAATAACGACTCCATGCCGAAGGTGCGAGCTTCGTCGGGAATGATGGGCACCACCAATTTGCCCAGCTCCGGCGACTTCATCAGTGACTTGATGACCGACACAAAGGCCGATGTCGTCGACGCCTCGCGGCCGCGCGAACCCTCCAGCGCTTCCTTGAACGTCTCAAGCGCGGGAGCCTTAATCTCAATCGGCTTCACGACGCGCGCCGGCAGCGGTCCGCCTTGCGCCTCGATGCGCTGGCGCAGGTACTTGATTTCGGGCGAATCCTCGGGAGGGCGGAAAAAGTCGACGTGAGTGACGGCTTCGTCCGAAAGCGGGAGTTTGAAGCGATCGCGAATTTTGAGCAGATCGGCATCCCCAATTTTCTTGGTCTGGTGCGCGGTCATGCGCCCTTCGGCGGTCTCGCCCAGGCCGTAGCCCTTTACGGTTTTGGCTAGAATCACGGTGGGCCTGCCGTTTTGCTGCATGGCGCGATGGTAGGCGTTGTAAACCTTATGCGGGTCCAGGCCGCCGCGGCGGAGATCCCAAATTTGCTGGTCGCTCATGTTCTCCACCAGCTTGAGCAGTTCAGGATACTTGCCGAAAAACTCTTTGCGGATGTAAGCGCCGTCCATCGCGCGGAAGGCCTGATATTCGCCGTCGACGCACTCGTGCATGCGCTTGATCAGGAGGCCGCTGGAGTCGCGCGCCAGCAAGTCATCCCAGCCGGCGCCCCAAATTACTTTGATCACGTTCCAGCCGGCGCCGAGGAACGCCGCTTCCAATTCCTGGATGATGCTGCCGTTGCCGCGCACCGGACCGTCCAGTCGCTGCAGGTTGCAGTTCACCACGAAGATCAGGTTGTCGAGTTTCTCGCGCGAGGCCAGCGTCAGCGCGCCCAGGGATTCCGGCTCATCGGTTTCCCCGTCGCCCAGGAAAGCCCACACTTTGCGCTGCGTTTTCGGAATGATGCCGCGGTTCTCCAGGTAGCGCATGAAGCGCGCCTGATAGATGGAGCCAATGGGTCCGAGACCCATCGATACCGTGGGGAATTGCCAGAAGTCCGGCATCAGCCAGGGGTGGGGATACGACGATAAGCCCGGATGATCGCGCAGTTCGTGGCGGAAGTTTGCCAGATGCTGCTCGTTCAAGCGGCCTTCCAGATAGGCGCGGGAATACATGCCGGGCGAGGCGTGGCCCTGGAAGTAAACGAAGTCGCCGGCGAGTTTGCCTGCTGCCGGATCTTGATACGAGCCGCGGAAGAAGTGGTTGTAGCCGACTTCGACCAGCGTCGCGAGCGACGCGTAGGTGGCCAGATGGCCGCCGATATTCGCGTCATGCTTATTGGCGCGCACCACCATGGCGAGCGCATTCCAGCGCGCGAGGCATTTGATGCGCCATTCCATCTCGCGGTCCCCGGGGTAGGGGACCTCCTCTTCCGGTGGAATGGTGTTGATGTAGGGGGTATTCCAGCGCAGGGGGACTCGCACGCCCAGGTTGGCGGCGCGTTCCATCAGGTGTTCGAGCAGGTAACTCGCTCTGTCGGGACCTACCTGATCGACAATTTCATCGAGGGCTTCAACCCATTCGGCGGTTTCCTGGGGGTTGAGGTCGTCTGGTGCTTCTACTCGTGGTTTCAGCATGAGGGTACATCTTAAGGTAACGTTTTTCACAGCAACCGGGCAAGCGGGAGGGGTAATGTCCTAAAAGTGCGTTGATGCTATTTGTTCTTTGGCTGAGGGGCCGGTGCAGCACCGTCAACGAAAACGACGTACTTGCACTTGTATGTTTTCCCGTCGCTGTCCATAACGTACCAATCATGAGGGTCCGACGCAATTTTGATCGCAGACCCCTCCTTGGCATCGAGTCGCGTATTCATCGTACAAAGCAGGCCTCCGCTAAGCTGGTAGACAAAAACGGGAACTTCCGGGTAGCTCGTGATCTTCTCCAGTTTGATGGGACGATAGCTTTCGCGCGATGGCCCTTGAGCCAATAAGTGTGCAGCGCACACTAATGTGAATATGCTTGCCCTCAGCACAAAGGCATCATATCAGGTCAATAGTTCTGCGATGTCCCAAATACGATCAGTGATTCCGGCCTGCATTGCAGGAGTGACGCGAAGGCTCTTGTGGACGCGGCAGAAGTTGTAATAGGCGAAGTGCAAGGGAGAGCGCGGCCCAAAGGTTTTCCCACTTGCGGGAGAAGCCATTCGTCAACCGCCTGAGTCTGCGAATCTGCATCCTCATGGTGAGGTCTTGGCGCTCCACAATCGATGTGCAGATACGTATGGGTCTGGGTCCGCAGATTGAGACCACCTCCGTAGAGACGATTTCAGCGGGGCCATAGCGGCGTTCGCCTTCAGGAGTGGCGGGATAAACCTTAATCAACTGAGCGAAGTCAGCGCGATCCTCAAACGTATTGACGATAGCGGAACGATACGGAGCAAAGCCATTAGTGGTGATCTGGAATCGTTGGCGGGAAGTGGCATGGCGCAAGCCTTCGAGAAAAATATCCGTGGTCACCTGGTTACGCTTTCCTGGCGCGAAGTTCAAAACTAGTTTCGTATTGCGTTCGATGGCGACGAA
>DATJEI010000045.1:0-14784 GCA_035496735.1 Bryobacteraceae bacterium
CCGCTCAGAGCTACTACGCTGGCGATGGTGGCCATTGCGACTCGGATGGTATGTCCCTTTAAGTACTTTCGTTCAAGGCTATGGAGCCGTTCTAAGCTGTGGAACTTCACGATTGTTCTTCCCCTTTCGGATTGGAATGAGCACGCTGTTTTTTTCATGCGTGCATCTAGAACAACTATAGGCAGACCCATTTATCAAGAAAACTATATAAATGGGAAGCAAACAGTAACATTTAATTAAGTCTATTCTCCGCAGGAAATGCACGGTGTGAGAGCAATCAATAACAGGGTCAGGCTGCGCTCGGAATCTGTGAAATAACTTTGCGTCGAGCTCTGTTCAAGCGGTGGGGTGGCGCGATTGAGCTTGGTGGCAACTACCAGCCTGGCAGCAGTGTAAACTCCCACACGTGATCGCGCAGAGGGCGATTGTGCGGTCGTGCGTAGCTGATCTGTCCCACGGCGAAGCCCAGCAAGTTGAAGCGCAGGAAACCTCCCAGGCTGCTGACCGTTTTCCTGTCCCCGCCAGCAAAGCTTGGATTTTGAAACTTTCCCCAGGCGACGCCAGCATCATAGAAAGGACCAATTTCGACCGGTGGGATACCGGTGGTGTGCGGTATCGCTCCCAGGGGGCCAAGCAGCTCCAGTCGAACCTCCGCATTGGCCACCGCAATCCGGCTGCCCACGAGCTCATCGAGCACGGGACACCTACCGGTCTGATCGAGTGTCGGGCCACACTCCGCAGAGGAAATCGAGTTCACGTTATAGCCCCGAATAAATTCTGGGTACCCGATGTAAAGCGGCTGCAACCGGGCGCTCTCGGCATCACCGCCGTAGCGGCCAAAATGCAGAATGCGCCCGGCGATAGAAACTGGCCGGGCCAGGTGAAAATAACGCCTGTAATCCGCGAGGACAGTTGAAAAATCCAGGCTGCCTCCCTGCAGGCCGGCCTGCAAGCGATAGCGCTGTCCAGCCACTGGGCTCACGCCGGCAAAAATCGAAGTGTCGTATACGAGGGCTGCCGTAGCCGTACCCTGGTGGAGGCTGTCAGGGCTGGGAAGATCTTCCCTCAGGCGTGCAATCGGAGTTCCGAATATGTTGAGGATCTGTGTATCGGCGCGAGCTGCAAAGCTGATGTTCTCGTAGCCGCCGCTCAATTCGATGCGCTGAGCACGGCTGAACGGATAAGCAATATAGCCGGTTACCGGGCGGTCTTGCTGCCAATAGGTGATCAGTTGCTGGATGATGATCGGTGCGCCGTTGGGTGCCGTCCCGCGGGCGACTGCTACACCTCCGGTTACCGAGGGGATTTGCCCGGCAGTTACCCCCCAGCTATAGCGATGGCGGTTGTTCTGATAATTTCCCAGACCCGTCAGGTTGCGCAGAAGATCCTGCGTGCCGTTGGTCGTGATTACCTCCCCAACCACCGTAAGCTCGTGATAGCCCAGAAGGTCGCTGAAGTGGAGCTGCGTGCCCCCGCCAAGTTGGGTGCCGTAGGCGCTCACACCTCCCATCAGTGTGGGAGGAGCAATGTAGTCGAGACTGATACGTGGGGAATACCGAGACGATTCGAAGCTCGAAGCTGAAGGAAGACCGGATGTCGGATTATGAAGATAAGCCTCAACTGTGCTTTCTTTCCGTGCGTGTGGTGGCAATAATCCGGGCTTCATATCCGCAACAGCCGAGGGGCGGACAGATAACGGCGCGGGCGCGTCCATGCGCTCAATGTGGTAATCGCCTTTGACAAAGGCGCTGTATACCAGCGCTCCCGATTTTGCCGCGACGCTGAACGCCGGGCTGACGGCGGTAATGCCGCTTACGCCTGTCTGCACATTCGTTATCGGAGACGGGGCGCCGCCGTTCATAGCAATGCGATAGATATTCGCGATGCCATTCGCATCGGACAAAAAATAGAGGTTGGCGCCATCGGCCGACCACTGCGGGTTCATGCTGTTCGCGGCAGTAAACGTTGGGAGCTCCCGAATTGCGCCGCTCTCGATATCGAGTAGCGCAATGCGGTAGCGGCCGATCGAGAGATCGTTCAGCTTGCTGGTGAAGCGGTCGGTTACAAACGCAATGGTGCGGCCGTCAGCGGACCACGCTGGCTGCAGGTCAGCACACATGTCGTTGGTGAGCCGCTTCAGCTTGCCCGTCTTAAGGTCGACGACAAATAAGTCCGTCAGACCGCCGACGTTGGCAGAAAAGGCAATTTCGTCACCAGAAGGTGCCCAGGTGGGGTTCAGTACTTCTCCGAAGTTGCTGAAGGGAATGTGCCGGATTACGCGGCCTTGTTGCTCGTCAAAGATAGCGAGCTCGGCTTTACCCCCTCGAACTCTCGCAAACGCGAATCGGCGCCCATCTGTGCTCCACGCCCCCGCCGAGCTCGTAAATTCCAGGTTTACGAAGTGGGGGCTTAGCGCGGTGGAAGTGACCTTGCGCAAAACTTTGCCGGTCTGGGCATCCGCTTCATAAAGATCAATCGCAAACAGGCCTTTGGCGGAGAAGAACATCAGGCGCCTGCCATCGGGACTGATTGCGGGGCTGACGTTGTAGGGACCACCGTGCTTGCGCCGCGAGATGAGCAGCCGCCCCTCTTCATCGGCTGGAGTTGTTGCCTTCAAGACCGGGTTTTCAGCATCAAAAATGGCCTGCTTCCATTCCTCGGAAAGCGATCCCTCGGTGCGATGCAGAACTGCTCCTATTGCGCCCCCCGGCCCACCTCGTGAACCGGTGCGGAGCATTTCGCCAATCACTCCATCCCCATACTTGCCGGCCACATAAGCCCAGAACGCCTGCCCCCAGCGGTAGGGGAAATATTTTGTGTTGTCCAGATCCCTTATCGCAGGAATCTTGTTCTGCTCGACCGCGTCTCGCACCCACATCGCGGTATTGGGATCATTGGCGCCGAGTGAGAGGTACTCTGCCATCCCCTCCACAAACCACAGCGGCAAACTCGAAACTGCGGGCGCCCCGCCGAACATCGAAGATCCGCTCCTCGTCATGTCGTACTGGAAGGCGTGCACGAGCTCGTGGCCAAGGACATGATCGGTGTCACCCAAGGGCCCGGCAAATGGCATCACCACTCGCCGCCGCAGCGCTTCCGTAACACCACCCACGGACTCACCGATATACCCCGGGATGACGGTTGTTCCTTCGAAATCGGCGTGATTGGCATACATGATGAGCGGCTGACGCGATGAAAGTTGGTGGTTTAGGACCCGGGCCAAACGCGCATACCAGCGCTCAGCCATGCGGCCTGCCTGTTCGACCGCCGGCTTCTCGTCATCGTAGTAATAGATATCGAAATGCTCGGTCTTCAGCACCTTGAAGTCAAACCACCGGTAGCGCACTCGGTTCTGCCCGAAGTATTCCTGCGCCGAAAGCGAGAAAGGACCAAGTAGCCCAAGGACCGCTAGTAGCAGGGTCTTGCGGTAACCTGTCATGGCATCCTCACAGTCCAGACGTATGCCGTTGCAGAGTGCCGGTCACCGCACCAGCACCCTATTTTGCTTTGCCCTTTGATAGAGCCGGTTTGGAGCATTCTCCGGGCAGCTTCTTCCATGAGCTGACGTGGACTGGGCGGCCTTGACTGCAATGAGCATCGTGGGCATAGCCAATGCCTTCGAACGATATGTGCGTATAGAGTTCTGGTGTGTTGCCTGCTGCATCGAACGTCAAGTCGTAATAACGATGTCCCTTAATGTCGTGCAATACGAAACATCCTTCTTCTTTTCCCGGACGAACACAGCCTCTTGCTTGTACATGCTCGGTATGCGACATCCCAGGTTTGCTGGTCACTTGCTGGCCCAGCAAGGGGCCACACGCCAATACGACCGTAGCTGCCAGTAATCGTGTCTTCATATCTAATCTCCTTGTCTGCCCATGCGAAGGCAAATCTCGCTGTCTGCATCTCCATGGCCCACGAATGCTCAGCTTTGGACGCCCTTGGCGGTGAGTTGCTGAACCCGTGTTTGGAGGTGTCGTTCGGCTTCGGAGCGAAGCCGTTGCTCATACTCCGGGATGCTAAAAACGTAATTGGGGTCGGTCGGGAGCGCAGGCTGAATCGGGATCACGTTAACCAGGCAAATTTCTGCGGCAGATCTTTGCGCTGGCTCGCTCGCCTGCAAGATAGCCTGTTCCGCGCCCTCACTGAAAGCAGTTGGACATCCGATCCTCTTAAACTCAAACATCGCAGTCGTACTCAATGGATTCGATGCTTTTACTTGCTTGTCGTAGCAGGGGCAAGTCGATAATAAAGTAATGCCTGCTTTGGCCCAGGTGGATCTTGCGCCCAGCAGACGGGCCCTATATCGATGTGAGAGCCATTTACGGGGCGCCACTGAATGGTACCGTGTGCGCCTCGCAAGAGAAGCTCGAGTTTGCCCGTGCCGCCACGCCAGCCAGTCGGCTCATTCGTGACGCCAACAAGAGTGGTGTCGGCCGGGTAGGTATCGGTAACCGGTGCATGTTGCAATGCGGGGGGCGCGCACCCAAGCACCGAACCGCTAGCGGAGACGGTAAGGGGAAGTCCCCAAATCGTTCCTCTGGAGTCACGGAAAACACCGAGGCGGTCTCCGGTTCCGTTCTGATCGTGCGTCGGGTGATTGCCGGCTGCGATAAGGGGGCCAAATTCAGTCTCAAGCTCAGCCACGGGGACGTATGCTGCTCGCGGCCTATCCTTCTTCGCTGAGCAGCCCGTGAAAAGCAAGAGAAGAGGTACCACCCACGTCACGCATGTCAGGTGCAGATGAATGCTGAGGGGGTCCCGAACGGCCATCGGTGGATGTTAACTCAGATCCACATGCAATCAAAGGTCTGGGTGACCGGTCCGCTCGCCATCAGCACCGCCGAGAAGATATTTGCCAACGTCCCCCGTGGATTAGTGGCGCGGCCGATGCGACGCATTGCCCCTCGGCGCAGCGAAAAGCTCTACCTCATTGTTGCACTGGCGATTCGATTTGCGATCGCGGCAATCAGCCAAACCCTTGGGCTATCGCTCGCGGTCGGCGCATTCCCCGCCGCGATGATTGTCGCAGCTTCTAATAATGTCCATAACAACCCCAACGGGTGAGGCCCTGGTCAACCACCAGCGGCGACTACGATCAGGTCTGTGCGACAGACTTCGAGTGTTCGGACTAGCAAAACAAATTGCGGATTTCGCAGCATAGGTTTGTGCAGACAAAACGTCCGGCTGTGCGGTCCCTCACAATCGAACAACCCTCTGATGTTGGAGCCCGTTCTTGCAGACGGCGTTTTTATGATGATGAGGAAATTTGCGACCGGGAACGGCCATCAATCTAGTGTGCGCCGTCCCTAGTGCCTGCCTGAACTTGTCGTCCGCTCAGTATCAGCCTTGTTTTCTTGATCCGATTGGTTCGGCACGCGTGCTCTCGGAAGCTGCCATCCTCGCCGCATTGCTGCAAAGCGCAGTCCAAAGCAGAGGATTGCGCCGACGATTGCCGCCACGGCAGTCGGGAGTTGCAGCATCCTGCCAATTACCACCGCAGCCGCGCCAATAAGGGCGGCAACCGCGTAAAGCTCGGTGCGTAATACCGTCGGAATTTCCGCTACCAGCACGTCTCGCACCATGCCGCCGCCGATTCCTGTCAGCATGCCGAGCAGCGTCGCAGCCACCGGTCCGGCATGGAAGGCCAATGCCTTACCCGCGCCAGAAACCGCAAACAGCGCAAGGCCGGCGGCATCAAACACCAGCACCGGGCTGCCCACCCGGTTGATGATTCGGTACCAATAGAACGTAATGAGGCCGGCGAGCATCGACACAGCGATGTATCGCCAGTCGGTGATGGCTGCAGGCGGAACCGCTCCAATCGTCAAATCGCGGGCGAGCCCACCCGAATTGCCCGCGGCGAACGACAATACGAGCACCCCGAACAAATCGAGCCTGTGCTTGACGCCGGCTGTGGCACCGCTGAGCGCGAAGACGAAGGTGCCGCCGAGATCGAAAGCGATCAGCAGCGTGTTCACAACGACTTGTTCGTTGACGGTCAATTCGCTTATTCCGCCAGCCAGCCCTGAGCGGCAACCGCCATCGCTTCCACTCCGGTCTCCAAAGTTGGATGAATCACCGGTGCGAACCGCGGGTTGTGATTGGTCGGGATATCGGCGATTGTGCCCGACTCCTCAGCCTTAGCATATGTCTCAGGATCGGTTCCACCCACGAACCAGAAAACAGACGGCACCTGCCACTCAGTTCCAAACGAGCCAAAATCCTCGCTCGCCGCAGTTGGTTGAGTGTCCTTCAGGCGGTCGGCTGGGAAATAACTTCGAAATGCGTCGACCGCACGTTTCGTCGCCTCTGGATCATTCTTTACAAGCGGGTAGCGATCGAGTGGAGTGATCTCCGGTTTTCTAGACGCTCTAGATGCTTCGGCCTCAGCATTAGTGATGCGCTTGATTGCAGCAAGCACGCGTTGTCGGACACCTTCATCGAATGTACGCACGTTCAGCTTTATCACTGCCTCATCGGGGATCACGTTCTCCTTGGTACCGGCCTGTAGCGAGCCGACGGTTACGACCGCAGCCTCGGTAGGAGCAATTTCACGAGAGACAATCGTTTGCAGTCGCAGAACGGTAGCAGCGGCCATGACAACCGGGTCAATGCTGGCTTGAGGCATCGAGCCGTGAGCGCCTCGACCGAACATTCGGATTTGTAGGCTGTCTCCCGCAGAAGTGATCACGCCGGAGCGAGTACCAATCGTGCCGGACGACCCGACCATGACGTGTTGTCCCAAGATGACGTGCGGTTTCGGAAGACGCTTGAACAGCCCGTCGTCAATCATCGCTTGCGCGCCCGCGCCTGTTTCCTCCGCTGGTTGAAAAACGGGCATCAGCGTGCCGCGCCATGCATCCCGATTTTGCGCCAGCAATGTCGCTGCTCCGATCAGCCAGGTTACGTGCATGTCATGGCCGCAGGCATGCATGACGGGCACAGATTTCCCATCCTGATCAGCTGTGGCGTTGCTCGCATACGGCAAACCGGTTGCCTCACGAACCGGGAGCGCGTCCATATCGGCCCGGAGCATGACGATCGGACCGTCTCCGTTACGGAGCACGCCGACTACTCCCGTCGTCCCAACACCAGTTGTCACCTCGTATCCGGCCGCCCGCAGATGCTCCGCGGCAATGCCGGCTGTGCGGTGCTCTTGCATCGATAGCTCGGGGTGGGAGTGGATATCCTTATAGACGGATTCCAGGTGGGGAAGCAGCGTATTCAATTGCGCAAGTACGCTCTGGGCTTGCTGCGCCTCTTGGTTCATCGTTTACTCCCTCTCGCGGACAATCTGGGATTTTAGCGCCAATCGACGCGAGATCAGCAACTCGCGTGCCGCGCCGTTCGCGGATGCGACATCTCAAATCACGCAGCAGACGGCAACATAACCGCTCGTCCGCTCAACTGGCCAGCGCGCAACTTGTCATAAGCGACCTGAGCGTTGATCAGTGGAAAGCGTTCGACGTGGGCGGAAATTCGGCCGGAACGCGCGAGCGCGATGACTTCCGCCAGTTCCGCTTTTGTCCCCCAGAACGGAATCACAAGCCGCGTCTCAAACGGGATACCGGTCTCGCCCACCCCCGGCACGACACGCAGCTGGCCGCCCGCAAGCCCGATTAACGCGAAATACCCGCCGATTGAAACGACTGAAGCCCCAAGTGACAGGGTGGAATCAGCGCCCACGAAATCGAGCACAACGTCGGCCCCGCCCGGCTGGGGGCCGACCAATGAACGAATGTGTTGTGCCGCGTCTTCATCGGCAAGGATTGCCTCATGTGCGCCAGACTGGACAGCTACCTTGAGAGCCTCCGGCCTCACGTCCACTGCAATGATGCAGGCAGCCGTCGTAGCAGCGAGAATCTGGACGGCCATGTGGCCGAGCCCGCCGACCCCAATGACAATGCAAGTTGCGCCGGGAACCAGCGCATCGCGGCACAGTTGGATCGCATGATACGGCGTGAGTCCAGCATCCGTCAGAGGCGCTGCTTGCGCTACATCCAAATCGCCGATTGCCACCAGCCGTGACGCTGGGGCAGTTACGTACTCGGCCATACCGCCATCGCGGCTGATGCCGATCCCTCCGGGCGGTATGACGCGGCACTCGTTCTCGCGTCCCCACAGGCAAGCCGGGCAGCGCCCGCATCCGATGATGCCGTAAATCGCGACGGCTTTACCTTTTTCCCAGCCGGTGACACCTTCTCCCACGGCTTCGATCCAACCCGCGTTCTCGTGACCTAGCGTCAGAGGCACCGGAAACGACCCTGCTGGAGCATCAATGATGTGCAAATCGGAATGACACGCGCCGGCAGCGCCTACTTTAATCAGCACCTCGCCCGGCTTGGGGTCTGGCTGAGGTACGGTGGTTAGCTCGGTGCGGTGCGGGGCGGTATAACGGAATGCGCGCATCGTCTTTCCTTCGTTTCCTGCACCTTGCTGCAGTGCTCAAGTTTATGCCTTGCGGCACTCCAAAGTTATCTGAACATATCTTGATGCGAAGGGCGGACGCTCAGCACTGGAGCACGCGCCGCGGAGATCACCCGGTAGGCGGTGCTGCCGAAATGCGTTGCCGCCCGCACCATGGAACCGGCGCCTCGCACACCCATCACAATCAGGTCGGCTTTGTAAGTGTCGGCGCATTGCAGTATCGCTTGGCTAGGGTCTCCAAATTCGACAACCACCTGCTGCCGGCACCAGGACCGCGTCTCGGCGGGTACCATTTCGCGCAATTGATCACTGAAGAATGTCTGCAGCCGGTTGCGGACCTCGGGGTCGTTGTGCATGGAAGGCGCGACATGGAGGAAAATCATGCTGGCCTGGAACTCTTGCGCGAGTGACAGCGCATAGGCGAGAGCGCGCAGGGAATCCGCGGAGAAGTCCGTCGGGAACAAAATTGTGCGCGGTTCGCGAGGGCTGGCTTGTCCGGCTTCGGGGTGCACCGTCAGCACCGGCACGGGAGACAATCGCAGGATCTCCTCTGCCACGGAACCCATAACCAACTTCCGCAATCCTCGCCTGCCGCGAGTGCCGGTTACGATCACGTCAGCGTTGTGCCGGGTGATCACTTGCTCCAGACCGTCCCAGATTTCGCCGTGCCTCACCATGCCTTCGTGCGGCACATCGCGAAGCTGCTCTGAGCCCATCAGCGCTTTCATCTGCTCTTCTGCCCACCGTTGCACCGTTTCTTCAATCTGAGGAAGCGTCTCCACAGGGGTGTACGTGTACACCTCGGGAACAATTACGTGCACGGCATAGACTCTGCCCTGATACGTTTTCGCGATCGCGGCAGCGTACCCTACCGCTGCTTGTGAAGCGTCCGAGAAGTCAGTGGCCAGCACGACGTTTCGCAGCCCGATTCGAGCAGTCAAACTGACGTAACTCATTTCCGTCTCCTTTAAGACGCAATCACCGACAGATTCGAGAACCTCGCCGTTGTTTCGTTTACGCACTTCGTGTTGCTGTCGCCCAGTTCCTCGCCACTTTCCACGCCTCGAACCAGAGGAGACTCGCGCCGCCTGCGGCAAGACAGATTCCAATATCTGTAAGGTGGAGAACGGAAAACCGGAACAGCGAACGTAAGAACGGAACATAGATCGACAGCGCGAGTACCAGGACGGCTCCACCAACAACCCACCACAGCGCCGGATTGGGCGCTCGCAAGGTGGAGATAATGACTCGGGTCCACGATCGGTTTGCCAGAATGAGCATGAGGTTTGCAATCACAAGTGTCGAGAATGTGAGCGCACGCGCATTCGTCGCCGGTTCGCCGCGATAGAGCGCAACCGCGAAAACTGCGATCACCGCCGCCAATACGCTGAGCCCTTGAAAAAAACTGAAGGTGAGATGACGCCTCGGTAGGAGCGGCTCTCCTGCACGGCGTGGGTGCCGCTGCATCAGTCCAGGCTCTCCCGGTTCGGCCTCAAACGCCACCGAACACGCCGGATCAATGATGAGCTCAAGGAATACGACGTGCACCGGCATGAGCACCAGCGGCCATTTTAAGAGCACGGGAATGAGCGCCAATCCCGCAATCGGCACGTGGACGGCAAATACAAACGACATGGCCTTGCGGAGATTGTCGAAAATCCTTCTACCCAGGCGGATGGCATCGACAATGGAGGTGAACGAATCGTCCAGGAGCACGAGGTCGGCAGCTTCGCGAGCCACGTCGGTGCCACGCCCGCCCATGGCAATGCCGATTTGAGCGGCCTTCAGCGCGGGAGCATCATTCACGCCGTCGCCGGTCATGGCGACTACTTCGCCGTTTGCCTTCAGGGCGTTCACCAGCTGCAGCTTCTGCTCGGGGACGACCCGGGCAAAGATATCGGTCGCCTGCACTCTCTCACGCAGTTGCTGGTCGTCCAAGGCCTCGATTTCTTTACCAGTCAGCACATGTTCCGGCGCCTTCATGCCAATCTGCACCGCAATGTTTTGCGCCGTAGCCGGGTAGTCACCGGTGATCATCACCACACGAATGCCGGCTCCATAGCACTCGCGCACGGCTGCAGGAACCTCGGGACGGATAGGATCAGCCAAGCCGACCAGCCCAACAAATGTCCAGAGCAAGGCATGCGGATCGTCCGGAAGATTGCTATCCCGAACGTCGCCCTTCGCCACGCCAAGAACGCGAAAGCCCCTGCCGGCCATCTGCGATGCCGCCCACGTGATGTTCTCCATCTCCGACTTGGGAGTGCGGCACAACTCGGCAATGGCTTCGGGCGCACCTTTCGCGGCGAGCACATAAGACCCTGTTTGAAAAGACTCCCACACCCGAGAAACTGCCAGCAGCTTAGGCGTTAACGGGTACTCGCGGACCAGGTTCCACCCCGGATGAAGATGCTCGGTATCGCGTAGGAACCGCGCCCCAAACTGCTGGAATGCGATTTCCATTGGGTCGAAAGGGTTCCGCTTGCTGCTCAGAATGCTGTATTCGACCACCTCGTGAAATTGTTCGGGCAATGAGCGGGATGGCGAAGTAGACAACTCCAGATACTGGCCAGCGGCGAACAGTTCCTGCACGGCCATGCGGTTCTGCGTAAGCGTTCCGGTCTTGTCCACGCACAGGACAGTCGCCGAACCGAGCGCCTCGATAGCGTTGTTTCGACGCGTTAGCACACGCTTCTGCGAAATGCGCCAAGCGCCAAGAGCTAGAAATATCGTCAGCACAACCGGAAATTCTTCGGGCAGCAGTGACATGGCCGTAGTGATTCCGACGAGGAAGCCATCTATCCAGCGCCCGCGCGTGAGGCCATAGGCCACCACGATCAGAAAGCACAGCGAGAGGCCAAGTGTGGCCAATATGCGCGCCAGCCGGCCCACTTCCTCTTGCAAGCGGGTTTGCTCCGTAGAAACCCTCTGCAGCGCCTTGCCGATCCTGCCCAACTCGGTTCGTGCGCCCGTAGCCTTGATTTCGGCAAAGCCTTGCCCTTGCACAACGAGCGTGCCGGAAAAGACAAACGGAAGATCATCGCCTCCAGGACGGCCCATTTCCGCGTGGCCATCCCATGCCGCCTTACGGACTGGTACCGACTCGCCGGTTAGCAGCGATTCATCGATCGACAGATTGCCGGCCGAGAGCACCACGCCGTCCGCCGGCACACGATCGCCTTCCGAGAGCACTACCAGGTCTCCTCGGACCACCTCACGTCCGGCAACGCGCCTCTGCTGGCCGTCACGAATGACCAGTGCGCGAGGGCTGGAAAGGTCGCGCAGTGCCTCTAACGCATGCTCAGTCTTGCGTTCCTGGTAGAGGCTGATCCCGATCACGACGAAGATCGATACGAGCAGCACAGCCGAATCGCGCAACTCGCCGAGAAAGAGGTAAATCGCTCCTGCTCCGACGAGAAGCAGGATCATCGGCTCACGTACTATGTCCCACGCTGTTGCGAACACGCCGCGCGGCTTAGCGGTGGGCAGTTCATTCGGGCCCTCTGCTTGCAACCGGGCAGCCGCTTCGGCCTCACTAAGCCCGCTTTCCAGGCCCGCGACATGTGAAGGCGCAACCATGGACTCATATCAGGATATGCGAGGATCAGCTGACCCGCACTGCAAGCATCGACACTGAGCCGCCGTCCACGCCTTCGACGGGAAACGTCACAGGCTCAGACGCGGTGCGCGTGCCTGTAATGTAGACCAAGGGGAGGTAGTGGTCCGGCGTGGGCACCGCCAATTCAGCCTCGCTGCCCAGTCGAGTCTCATATTCGATTAATGGCTTGTGATCCGCGGCGACTAACAACTCGCGAACTCTTTTTTCGAACGAAATCGCCCAGTCATACGGTTCTTGTACGTGGCGCCCCCAGGCGTAGGTGTGTAGGTTGTGAACCAAGTTGCCACTGCCGAATATGAGGACGCCCTCTTCACGCAGTGGTGCAAGGCGCTGGCCGATTTCGTAGTGGAAGGACGGTGGTTGCGTTTCGTCGATGCTGAGTTGAACGACTGGAATATCCGCTTTGGGATAGATGTGGCGTAGCACGGACCACGTGCCATGATCGAGTCCCCAGCGCTCGTCTGGTCTGACGGGCAAAGGCGTGAGTAGCTTTCGAACGCGAGCAGCAAGGTCGGGGTCGCCGGGCGCGGGATACTGGATTTCGTACAACTCACGCGGAAACCCACCGAAGTCGTGGATGGTCCTGGGTGCCGTGCTTACCGTGACGGCTGCATCCTCAATGTACCAGTGGGCGGAGAGCGAGAGGATCGCCTTCGGGCGGGGCATGGCGATTCCAAGCGCCGCCCACTTCTGCGTGTACCGGTTGTCAAGCAATGCGTTCATCGGATTGCCGTGACCGACGAACAGCGCTGGCATTAATCGCGACATTCCTCAACCTGCCTTACGCCACCTTCTGGCGTTCTTCGCCCGGCAGCACCCCGATTTGCTTGAGCATGCCCATGAGATCGTAAAACAGATTCTCCTCCACGATCTCGCCCTGCTCGTTCCAGCGTGCAACCGTGCAGAAATCGATGCGGAATTTCCTGTTGGTTGGCTGAACAACAGTGCCGTCCGGCATCGTCATTGCTCCCTTCATGGTGCCCGTAAAGTCGGCAACCGTGCACGTCCACTCGCCTTGGGCGAGCATGATCTTGTAAGGATTGTTGATCAGGTGTTGGTCAGGGAATATTCTGAAGAAGGCGATCGCCTCCTGTTCATGGGCATCTCTGCCATTCGTCGGTGGCTGATTCGGCCAGCGTACGATGCAGTCTTTTGCGTGATAACGCCGGAAGCTTTCGAGATCCTGGGCGTTCCACGAATCATCGAGCTTCTTCATATTCTGCAAATTCTTCGCGGAATCCATAGTTCACCTCACTCCCTGGAATGCGATATGGCCTTCATCATAGAACGAATCGAGAGCGGACGTGTTTGTTCCGACTCACGGTCGTGGCTTCCTCGCGGTAGGACGTTCGACGGCTTAAATGCCCCGGCCGTATGCTCGCTCTTGCTGGCAGGAACTGGAGTGGGATGCCTTGGGCTTGGCGGACTTAAAGGACAAACATTCGAAAAATCTGCATGCCCGGCCCTGTCAGCAACCATCTCGGTACAACTCGGTACAATTGAGGCGCGAGGAAGAGTGGCTTTCCGGCTCCTAAACGACGCCGAATGAAGCACTTGGATTTTGACCTGCTCTTGGTTCGGGACCAGGGGGTCGGAGGTTCAAATCCTCTCTCTCCGACCATTCTTCATTTTTTGCTCGCTGAAAAATCAGATCGAATGGTTTTCTGCATCTGGGTGTGAGACTTACGCCATCCGTCGCGCAGTTCAAAAGTACACTTTTCAGCAATCGCCAACGAACTGATTACGGGCGGTGGCATCACCAGTTGGACCTTTGATGCCGCTGGATCTGGATTTACGCTTGATACCATTACTTCTGACGGCAGCATTGGCGGGTGGCCCGCCCTTTCTCGTGCACCAGGGGAGTATATCCCATAAATGAAACGGGATGCCCCATCCTTTGCGGCTTGTGCAAAGGGTGGGAAGGCGAGAGTTGAGGTTTGCATCATAGTTCGACAATCGTACTAAGGCTGACCATGAGTTCATCCCTCGGCTGTGCCGTTGGTCTTTCTTTAAAAGGACCCTCGACCCAGGAGTAGTCATTCCTCCCACCCAACGAAAAGCACGTTGGGTGGGGCACCCTCCTGTGTCGTTTCTGGGATATAAAGGCAAGGGGAAGGGTGGGCCACCCGCCAGTTAGAAACCTGAAAGGGAAGTGCTCTCTTGAGGCATCTCATTATCATTGTTCTTGCCATTGTTGCGGCTGAACTAGTGTGCGTCTGTGCCTGGGCTCAGAACAGCGCCTCTCCATCTTCTCACGACAATTTCGTAAGCGAATGGTTGCAGCGTTCCTCACGTGCCGCAGCTGAACAGCCTTTTTGGATGGCGCCGCTGTTTACGGTTACGCCTCGCCTGGTGCAGCAGTTCCGCTACGATGTGGCCTTGCAAACCAAGGGCAATGCCACCACTGGCAATTACGGCACGGGAAAAGGCCTGGAACTTATTCCCACCGAGCACACGGAGATATTGATCAGCGCTCCTCCTTATGTGACTCACACTGCTCCGGGGTTGCACGACGGTTTCGGCGACATGACCTTCCTCTTTAAATACCGCTTGGCCGCCGGCACGGAGGAGCAGGGAAATTATGTTGTGACCGCACTTCTCAATACCACCGTTCCTACGGGCTCCTATTCCAATGGTTCCACGCACGCCACCTTCTCCCCCACCCTCGGGTTCGGCAAAGGCTGGGGCGCTTTCGACATTCAGAGTACGGCTGGCGTGACTTTGCCCACCGGGGA
>DATJEI010000046.1:0-5891 GCA_035496735.1 Bryobacteraceae bacterium
GTATCTTTACTGTAACTTCTGTGTAATGGGAATCGGTGATTCCCAGGACCATGTTAGTCATCGCAAACTTGGGTGGTAGTTCGGTTGACAGCTCCCGTAGGGTCCCCTGCGCGGAGATTGTGACCGACAACTGTTGTTTACCCGCTTACCAATCCACCGAGATGTGCCGGCCCACCGGCCGCATCAACTCGTACAAAACTGAAAGAGGCTGAATATGGATACTCTGTCTAATGCCCTGAGACTTACTTTCGTCTCGGCGGGCATTATTTTTCTGGCGCTCACCGGCGTGACAAATGTGCATGCTCAGGAACGCTTCGTGCAAATCCAGGGCACCGCCACCGATCCCAGCGGCGCTTCGGTCCCCAACACTAGCGTCGCCGCAACGAACGCGGATACCGGCCGAGTTTACACCGCCGTCACCGGCAATGACGGTAAATATGTGATTCGTGACGCCGATCCGGGACGCTACAAATTAGAGTTTCAGGCGCAAGGCTTTGCCAAGCAGGAAATCGATAACGCGATTGCAGTTTTGGGCCGTGAGCTGAGGGTAGATGCCAAACTGCAAGTGGCAACCAGTCAGCAGGAAGTGCTGGTCACAGAGAGCGCGCCGCTGATCGATATCGGCGGGAGCAGTGTGGGTCACAACGTAACGGCGGAAGAGTTTGACCGGCTTCCCAAAGCGCGCACCTTCCAGTCCTTGGTTACTCTATCGCCATCAGTGAACAGCGGAACCCTGGAGAACGGCTTTCAAGTGAATGGCTCGAGTTCGGCGGAGAACAATTTCACCATCGACGGGATTTCCACGAACAGCATCATCACCGGAGCCTCCCGCCAAAACGCGGTGTTTGAGATTCTTCAGGAAGTCCAAGTCAAAACCGGAGGCGCAGACGCCGAATTCGGCGGCGCCATGGGAGGCGTGATCAGCGCCGTTACCAAGTCCGGCGGAAACCGTTTTCACGGCGATTTGCATTACTACTATTCCGGGAATGCGATCAGTGCCGGACCAGTACCTCGCCTGCTGCTAAATCCGAAGGATGACACGACTGTCTCCACCGTTCAGGATCACAAGTATCCGTCCAACACCCACGAAGTGGGTTACTCGTTCGGAGGACCGCTGATCAAGAACAAACTGTTCTTCTTTTCGGCGGCGTCGCCCCAGTTCGTCCATAGAGAAAGCACTTATCTGGCGGATTCCGGAAAGACTCCATTTACAATCAAGCAGGACCAGACGTATTGGCAGGTTTTTAACAAACTCTCGTTCGAACCGTTCTCACACGTTCGAGGTAGTGTTTTTTGGCTGTGGTCACCCACTAAGTCAACGGGAAGCCTGCCGGCCTATGACTTTTTCGGTAACGGCAGCACGTCTAGTTTGGCGGCGTTAGCGCCACGGCCAAATATTGGGTTCTTTGCACCCCAGACGAATTACGGTGGAAATCTGGATTTCACTCTGTCTCCGACCATGCTGTTGTCGGTGCGTGGCGGCCGGTTCTGGGATAACTATAAAGACACTGGAATACCGGGTTTCGCTTCGGTACAATACCAAGCCCCCACTCCAAGCGCTCCTACCCCTACTTTCACGCAGGCGATGATTAATTCGATTCCCGCTAACGAAGTGGGACCTACCGCCTTTTACAACACTCCGCGCTTGCAGAATACTTACCACGATTTAGGAGCCCGCACTTACCTTCAGCTCGACGGCAACAAATTCTTTCACTTCGCCGGTCAGCACGAACTCAAAGCGGGCTGGGGATACCAGAAAAACGTGAACAACGTCAACCTGGGTTATCCGGGTGGCGCGTACGTTTATGTGTACTGGGACAAATCGTTTACCAGCAACGCGACGAGCCAGGTCGGGCGCGGAACCTATGGCTATTACGAAGTAGACGATTTTAGAACCGCCGGAACCACCGGCGCAACCCTCGCGAACACATACATCCAAGATAAATGGACCCCATTCGCGCGGCTGACTTTGAATATTGGCATTCGTTTCGAGACTGAAGTGATTCCATCTTTCCGTCGCGATATTAAGCAAGAAGGGTTTGATTTCGGATGGGCCGACAAGATCGCTCCGCGCCTCGGTGGTTCCTACGACCTGCTGGGCAATGGCAAGGTAAAGCTTTACGCGAGTTGGGGCCGTTATTTTGGCGTAGTGCCCAATTCGGTGGCTCGTGGCGCGTTCGGCGCGGATTACTGGCACGTGTACTATCGCGGTCTCGATAATCCGGACGTTTTCGCGTTGTCTCCGCTGATTCCGAACGTATTCGCCACCAGTGGCACCAACCTGCCGGGTCAGAACCTGTGGAGCAGCGTAACCGGATCTTCGCGTGACCGGCGCCTTCCGAACTTCGATACCGTCGCGCCGGGAATCAAACCGATGTCGACCAACCAGACCAACGTAGGCGCTGAAATACAACTCAGCCCCACCATGGTGTTCCGTGCCGGCTACACCCGCACATCGCTGGATCGTACCATCGAGGATCAGGGTAGCATCGTGAACGGTGATGAAAAATATTTTTACGGAAATCCGGGCGAAGGAGCCACCGCCACTACGCCGACTTCGGGTGCAACCAAGCCATTTCCGACGCCCAGACCTCTCCGTACCTACAACGCCCTGGAACTCAGCATCACGCGGCGTTTTGCAAATCGCTGGCTGGGAAGCGCAAGTTATGTTTACAGCCGGCTGTATGGTAATTACCCGGGCCTTTCCAACACTGATGAAGTGCGCAGCCCAACTCTGGGCGTAACTTACAGTAATGCGCAGAATGCAGTTGGAAGCGTGGTTCGCAACGGTGATGCCGCCTCGCGCGCGTGGGACATTGACGAAATCCTGTTCGATTCTAAGGGCAATAAGGGTGTCAACGGTCTGCTGCCAACCGATCGCCCCAACGTCGTGAAACTATATGGCTCCTACACCTTCAAGTTTGGCACTGAGGTGGGCGCAAACTTCTACGGTGGAAGTGGTACGCCGCTCAGCACCTATGCGTGGACGATCAATACGATTCCGATCTTCGTCAACGGACGGGGCGATATGGGCAGGACCGATCCGCTCTATCAAACAGATTTGGTGATCGCTCACGAAGTGAAGCTTGGCGAAACCAAGCGGCTCCGATTTGAGGCCAACGTGATTAATCTCTTCAATCAGAAGACTCAACGGCACCGCTTCACTGACTTGAATCGCGAGCAGCGAACGTCATCGCAGATGAACTTGAAGCCGATCGATCTGACCAAGGGGTATAATTACAACGCTTTGATTCTGGCGAGCCCGGATGGCTCAAAGGCTTACGATCCTCGCTTCGGTCAGACTGACTTGTGGAATACAGGCATGCAGGGAAGGTTGGGTGTTAAGTTCACCTTCTGACCTGGACCTAACTTTTTCCGTACCAACGGGCAGCGTTTCGGCGCTGCCCGTTATTATTGATCCCAACAGCGCAGTTCAAGCCCGGTCGACCTGCAAATTATTCGTCACCGAGAACACTCCGGAAACGCCATTGGCCTTAATGTTGGCTAGGTTTTTGTCGCCTTCGGTAGCCACCGCGCCTTCCAGGAATACGTGACCGTTCTTCACAATGATGTGTATGGTCGGGACGGCGCGCATGGCATACCGGTCGAGCCCTTCCGTTCCATAGATCGCCCGGTAGACCGCTCTTCGAATCCGATCGTCATTGGGAGAGACCGGCAAAACCTCAATGCGGTTATCAACCCGTTCGACTCCCTCAATTCCCTTGACCGCTCGCTCGGCGTCGGTTTTTAAAGTCGGGCGGGTAACTTGACCGGATATGGTAACGGTGTTCCCCTCCACTTTGTACGCGAGGTTATCGAAAACGTCGTAGAACGGAAGTGTCACCAGTTCATGACGAACTTCCTTTTGAAGGCGCATCTGACCTTTTTCGGACGATGGATGCCGCTCCTGGGCCCCCAGGCCGCCGCCGATAGCCACCGCCAAGAGAACGGGCAGACACTGCGGTAAAAACTTTTTCATACGTAATCCTCCCTCTTACCGCTACTTTACGTGCATGTTTGGGGCCAAAAAAACGAGAAGCAACAGTGCAATAGCGCCAATGGCCCGCCGGATTCGGGGTTATTGCTTCTTGGGGCCGCCGGAGGGAAGCGCGGGCTTTTTAGCCGCGAAGGTTCGCCGGGGTGGCGCAGGCGGTTTCTTCAGCCAAATCAACCTCAGGTAGGCTGCCGCGGCGCGCAAGCGGACGGCTTCGCTGGAATCGTCGAACTGCTCTTTCATGAGCGGCAACATGGTAGGGTCGTTGCGCAAGGCCAGCGTGTGCACCACCGCCGCGCGCACCGAAGCATCCTTATCCGTCAAAGCCTCCTTCAGCGCGGCCAGCACTTCCGGACTGCGGTCGTTCCCCAGCAGAACCGCCGTAGTGGCGCGTCCGGAGACGCCGCTATCCGAGAGTATGTCCTGCAGCGACGAAACGCCTTCGCCCAAGCCCGGGACCGGCGCGAAGCCGATGCCATTCTTGAGCGCGAACATCATCATGCCTTTCGGAATATGCACCAGACGCAAGGTGTCGCGTTTCTGGGCGGTGAGAAAGCTGGACTGGGTCTTGGCCTCGCGGTCGAGAATGGCAAGCATCGCGGTGCGGCCGCGCGGATCGCCCAGTCCGAATAGAGCCTTGGCAGCCGCGAAACTCACCTCTGGCGTGCCATCGCCGAGAGCCTGGTTGAGCAGATCCGCGGTGCCTTTGTCTTTGAGGTCCACGATGCTGGCGATGGCGGATAACCGCACATAGACATCTTTATCCGAAAGCGCCGCGGCAATCTCGGAAAGATACGGTTCCCGGGGACCGATCAGTCCCAGGGCGGCTACCGCCTGCTTGCGGACATCCGGATTCTTATTTGCCAGGCCTTCGTTGAGAATCAGGTTGGCCCGATTTTCTTCAGACGACGGCGGCGGAGCGGGCGGCCCCACGCTCTTGCTCTGCCCCCAAAGTGATAGAACCCCCAAAGAGAGCAAACATACCCACCTGCGCATTCTGCCTCCTTGGCTCGTGTTAACCAACCGGGTCAACTGGAGTTTAGCTCAGTCCGAGAGCGGCGCGCACGGCCTCTTTCGGCAGGGCCTTCCAGTGCCTTCCGACGTTTTCGATGGCGGTGAAGGAGCGCGTCTCCATCCGGTCGATGTAGAGCGAGCCACGCAGGTGATCGAACAGTCCCGCTGCCCGCAGAATCCGCCGTACCGTCGAGCGGCCGACCCCGATGGCTTCCTCGCGCGCCAGTTTCTCGCGTAGATGCGTGTCGTTGAACCCCGCATACTTACCGCGCCAACTCGATGATCCGCCGAAGCAGGTAATCGCGCCGCATCCCAGATCGCAACGTTCTGGACAGGTTCAGAGTGAGGCGCTTCCATCGGACGCGTCGCCAGGTTCTCTGCATCGACTCTCTGAATCGCCTTTGTATGCTCGATTGAACTCCTTGAGCAGCAAGATCTTAGAGCGAAACGCCGCCGGGTCTTGAAGGGCTCGGCTTGCCGGGTCACTAAAGCCTGGGCGAATCCGCTCCCATAGACTCAACGACACGGGCGGCGGGGCGTTCGGATTTAGGATTCCTGCGCCGATGCCGCCACTTGCAGGAGAATAGAGCCATGAGCGGAATCCAGTTCGTTAACGATGAAAAGGGCCGCAAGGTCGGTGTTCTGCTCGACCCTAAGAAACACGGAGCCATCTGGGAAGATTTCTGGGATGGCCTCATGTCTGAATCCCGCCGCAAGGAAAAGGGCATTCCTTACGAGCAATATCGGGCTAGCCGTCTGAAGCGCAGCCGCCCCTGACATCATGCTTTCGGTGCAAAAGGAGTTGGATGCGCTCGACGATGTCTTGTTCAACCGTATAGACCGGATCAGTGGCGGGTGCGCGTCGGCGACTGGCGCCTCCGTA
>DATJEI010000047.1:0-3369 GCA_035496735.1 Bryobacteraceae bacterium
CGCGGCCATCACCGGCACGTCGTTCGGCGCCATCGGCACAGCGGTGGGCCAGCAGCACCTGCGGCAGATCCTGGGCATCCTCGGCATGACGGTCATGGGCGGCGAGGCATACATTTCGTTCAAGCCGGATCCCGTCGACCATAGCGGCAACTTTCTCGACGAGGGCAAGCGCGCGTTCTGTCAGGCGTACATGGACCAGTTCGTCGCGCTGGTCGCGCGTTTTGCCGATCCGAGCGTGCCGTAACCGACACGGCGGCTCCGGCGCGCTCTGCCAGCCGTGACCGGCCCGCGGACTCGACGCGCCTTATGGCCAAGGCGGATTCGCGCAGCCAACGGTCAGACGCCTTGTCACCCGGCAGAGCGCTGGCTCGTCGACGCTGCCCGAGCCGAACCTCGCCGACGGCGCTACGAGGAGGGGCCCTTTAACTCGACCACGTTACCTTCCGGATCCTCGAGATAGATCGACGGACCGTCACCGTCGGCGCCATAGCGCGAGCGCACCTCGCCGAACTTAATATCGCGTTCGGCCAGGTAGGCGCAAATCCGTTCCTGATCAAAAGAGCGGATTCGCAGGCAAAAGTGGTCCATGTTTCTGCCTTCGGGTCCAGGCGCGGCGCCGCCAGCCGAACCAAGCTTGCCGGCGATCGGAACCAAGTCAATGAGCGAGCTTCCAGCACGGAGCTGGACAAGCCCCAGCTCGTCCTGGCGGCGCTCGACACTGCAGCCGAGCACGCCGCAATAGAACCAGAGCATCTTTTCCAGATCGACCACTCGAAGAACGACATGGTCGATGTCGCGGATGACGATCGGATGTGCCTGCTCAGCCATCGCTACCCCGATTCCCGCCACGAGTTTCCCGGACGGACTTGGCGTCGCGCCTACAACACGCCGTAGCGTTCGAAGACGTCTCTGAGTTTGACCCCGTTGGCCAAATCCTGACGCGTTTTGTTTTCGCCTGAAACCTTTTCGAAAGCACTCGCGAGGACCTGCTGTTCCAGCGCCGCCGGTATCACGACGACGCCGTCCGCGTCGCCGAATACAAGATCACCCGGTTCGATTCGAACCCCGCCGCATTCGATGGGCACATCTATCTGCGAAGCTTTGCCGCGCCCCTTCGAATCCAGTGGGCCGATGCCGCCGTGGAATACTGGGAATCGCATTTCACGGATCGCTCGGATGTCCCGGGTAAGACCGTCGGTAACGCAGCCGGCCGCACCGCGTGCGCGGGACGCCGTCGACAGGAGCTCTCCCCACGGAGCGATGCGGCCCGATGCGCCGCAGGCGAAAACCGGTACGTCATCGGCGGACAGATCGTCAATCAGTGCGATTTCCAGTTCGTAAGGGTTCTCTCCCTTGGCAATGTGATAGATGTCTTGATACAAGCCCGTCCTCGCATAGCCGGCCAGCACGAGCGAGTCGTCGAGTGGTCGAATGCCCGCGGCCATCGCTTGGTTGGTATGTCCTAACGAGTCGAGCACATCCGAAACGACGGCGACATAGAGCTTTGTCCGGATCGCATCGAGGAAACCCTTGTCACCTCGCTTCAATGCCATTGCCTTTACCCCTTTCAAATATCGATCGTTGGATACAAACGCCGCTGTCCTTTTTTAACAAGCCCGTTTGTCAACTGGCCGGATCCTTCACTCTATGCCTACTTGGTCGGCTTGGCGACGTGGGACTCGATGAGCTCCCCGGCCGCGGCGCCGCCGCATCGGCGCAAGCTATTCATGTTCCGCTCCTAAATGCAGAATATTGGTTTCAAGAAGGAGACGACCATGAGCGAACTACGGTACCCGAACGAAAGCAAAGCGTATCGCGACGCGCGGGACGCGCTGCTCAAAGAAGAGCAGGAGCTCGTCGACAAGGTAAGGGCGGTGGCGGCGAAGCGGCGCAAGCTCCCTCCCGGCGGCCAGTTGAAAGAGGACTATGTCTTTCAATGGGCCAACGACGGAAAAGTCGGGAAGCGCGTGAAATTGTCCGAGCTGTTCGCGGACAAGAACACGCTGCTGCTTTATTCCTTCATGTACGGTCCGGGCTGGGACAATCCCTGTCCTTCCTGTACGTCGCTGGTCGATGGGTTCGATCGAAGCTGGTATCAGGTCAGCCGGGACGCCGCGTTCGTCGCGATTGCCAAAGCCCCGCCCGAAAAAATCAATGCGTGGGCAAAAAAACGCGGCTGGTCGCAGATTCCGCTGCTTTCCGGCTATGAGTCGCCCTTTCAAAGCGACTATAAATGCCAGGGAGACTCCGACGACATGCAACTGCCGGTCATGCACGTCTTCAGGAAGCGGGATGGGAAAATCCTTCACTTCTGGGCGACCGAGCTGGCGGGCAATCATGTCGACACCGTCTGGCCGTACTGGAATCTGATGGACTTCACGCCGGAGGGCCGCCCGGACATTCCCGTTCCGCCGCAGAATTTCCGGTCCGAATTCCTGGAGAAGAACTACCTGAACAAAAAGTAGCATGGAGCGAAGGGGCGAGGTGACGCGGTTCGCCTGAACGCATCCGCGTGCGTCGCCCGCTGCGCGCGACGGGGCTTGCGGCCATTTCCCGGCGACGCGCCCGCCGTGGAACCGCACCTCGGCCCCCTGCGGCGTACTGGACTTGCCCCGCGTCTCGCGCTACCATCAGTGCTTGGTGTATTGCGCTCACCGCAGCGACCCCGTATTCCTCCCGCAAGGATGGTCGTTGGAACCACGGCAGCGGGGCCTGGATCGACCGCGACGGAAGTAAATGGACCTCTTGGACTAAACCAGGGAGATGTTGATGAACAAGCTAACTGCAACCAGTCTTATCGCCGCTGCCTTCCTTTTCGCTGCGGCGTCGGCGATCGCGCAACAACCCGCGCCGGCCGCCAGCGACAGCACCAAGACCACCATCACGCCGGAAGAACGGGCCAAGGCGAAAGCCGAAGCGGCGGCCAAGAAGCAAGCCAGGGCGCAGCAGACGGCAGCGGACAAGAAGGCCGCGAACATGGCGAAGCAGAACGAGGCGAAGCAGCGGACGGGTGGCGACTCGACCACGCCGATGCTGACGCCGGAAGAACAGGCCAAGGCAAAGGCTGAAGCGGCGGCCAGGAAGCAAGCCAAGGCGCAGCAGACAGCCGCGGAAAAGAAGGCCGCAAACGCCGCGAAGCAGAATCAGTCGAAGGAAGCGGCAAAGGACACGACGAACAAGCCCTGATCCAATGACCAGAACCTGACCTCGACGCCGAAGGCGGCGGGTTGGGAACGTCTCCTTCGGGACGTCTGCACCCATAAGACAAAGGCTCGCGTTTGCGCGAGCCTTTGTTTTTTCCGAGGCTGATCAGTGGCGCGTGCCCCCTTTTGCCGGGCTTTTCGCCTTGGCCGAAACCGCCTCAACGGA
>DATJEI010000048.1:0-11005 GCA_035496735.1 Bryobacteraceae bacterium
GGTATGGTGAAGTCCGACCCTGCCGCGGTCGCGAAGCTGTTGGCGGATGACCTCTCGTATTTTCACTCCAACGGTGCGATGGAAACCAAGGCGGACGTCCTGAAGGGGATCACGGGCAAGGTCAAATACACCGACATCAAATTTGAGACCACTAAGGTTCGGCAGTATGGAAATACCGTTGTAACCACTCACAATGTGATGTTCGTTACACCAACGGTGTCGCATCATGTCTTTCTGACCATGGTCTGGGTGAAGCAGGCGTCCGGCTGGCAAATGGTGGCGCGTCAGGCTACCCAACTGCCGTAGATGGCTACGCCGCAATAACCAGGACCGGCTCCGGACGGGCGCCAGTCAGAACCACGGATAAGGCGTCAGACCCTGAAGTTCACTGCGGGTTCGCGCCCTTTTTCAACAATTCACCGAGAACGTGCTCCACCAAGCGAGCGATGACCTCGCTTTTGATGCTCGACGGAATCTCGCCGTTCGGAGCGCCCCAGGAGCGCAGAATCCTATCGACCACTCCCTCGATAACCTGGTTGCGGATCTCACTAGGAATCGGCAACTCCGCGGTGCCCCTCGGAGGCACGGGCTCTGGTGGCTTGGCGGCGAAGTATTGCTCCAGTTGGCGGTCAAGTTCGTCAGGCACTTCCGATACTTCCGTTACCGGCGGATTTTGCGGGGTGGCGTCCCGGTGAAGACGCGATCGCAGACTCTCAAGAACCGCAGTAGTCTTGGCTGCCGCTTCGGCCAGTTTGGGTTCCGTCTTGCGATCCGTCGCCATGGATAGAAATTGGCCTTCGTCCTAGATGGTAGCCAATCATTTCGATTGAGTCCAGTAATCAACTGTGCTACTATATGCAGGTTGATGAGTCTCTGAGGCCCAATATATCGTGGTCGATGTCAAGTCAGCTATAGCTCGATTGGGACTCGGCGCAGTGTCGACGCGGCCGGATCCGGAGTCTCAGATTGAATATCTCGCGTGGTTCCGCTTTCCGGTAGCCTGGACTTATCTAAGCGGCCCGGCATCCGAGGTTGAATCCGAAGTTTTTGCCCGGCCGCTGCTTGCTTCTCCTGCGTTGACGCTCGCCCCGGTACTTCGGGCGCCGGGTTCGCGAAATCAGGTGGTGCCCGATGCGGCCGGGGTCGAGGAGGGCTTGGGGCCCGCGGGCTCGGCCGCGCGCTGGGAGATGATGGTCCCCAGGATGGCTGGCCCGCCAGCTAGACAGGTCGCGAATCTGAGTGCGGATGCTTCCCCCGCGCTCACTGCGCCTTCTGCCAAGGCGGCTTCCCTGCCCACTCGCGCAAGCTCACCATACGCTCCGGTTTCAACGGCGCCTGCGCCCGCGAGCCTATCCAGCCAATTTGCACCCTCGTTTTCGCTGCACTCGCCGGAGGACCAGTTTCTGGCCCGTTACTGGCCTCAAATCGTATTCGCGGCAATTGCGATTATTGCGATCGGCTGTCTCATATGGGGACTATCCAGTCCATCTGCCGCGGCGCGCAGCGCCACATCGTCGGCAATCAATACCGCAAGCTGGTCGCACCAGCCGGCCTCACCGTCTGGTAGATCGTTGGCCTTATACGAGCCCTCGCGCGCTGAGTCGGACTATCGGATGGAGTTCGGCTGGGTTCCGGATGCGGCCGGCGTCGGCTGGGTGTTTCGCACTCGAGACAGGAACAACTACTACGGCGCGCGCCTCAGCCTGCAGCAAAGCGGAACCAATGGCGCCTTGGTGGCGGAACATTTTAGTGTTCTTGCAGGCGCGGAAAGCGCGCACTCGCGAAAAATGATTCCCCTTGGGAACAGGGCGGGCTTGGTAAAGGTTCATATGGATGCCATAGGGCCTGCGTTCAAGCTCTTTGTGGAAGGCAACCAGGCTGATAGCTGGACCGACGCCCGTTTGAGTTCCGGAGCTGTCGGGTTCTCTGACGATGGCGCTCGCCTCCCCAAGCTCTTAGCGCTCAGCCTCACTTTTATCAACAAGACGGTCAGCCGGACTGTGCTGGTTTCGCTGCCATGAACCGAGTCCGCAACGCAGCCTCGTCCGCCGCGCCCGATCCCCTTCAGGCAGCGCTGGCGTTGCGCGCCCAGGGCCGTCCGCGGGAAGCTTTGGATGCGCTCTCGATCCCCGGCGAATTTAATACCGATTTCTACATCCTGCGCGGCGATCTGCAGTTCGAACTGGGCCACATCGAGCAGGCCGCGGAGACTTACTTCGCGGTCACCGAAGAGGATCCGGATCACGTTTATGCGCAAGGGCAGCTGGGGTTGTGCCTCTACCGTCTGAAACTATGGGAAGCAGCCGCTCACGCCTTCGAAGTGGTCCTGCAGTGCGATCCGCACCGCGATGAAGTGCGCCTGCAACTCGCCGATTGCTTCTTGAGGTTAAAGCGTTTTGAGGCGGCGCTCACTTGCTTCGATGAGTGCTGGTCTGAGGCATCCAGGCGGCGGGCGCTGTTCGGCAAAGCGGTCGCGTTGCAACTCCTGCGCCGTCTGGATGAAGCGGAAAAGCTCTACGAGCGTCTGCTGGCGATCGATCCCTCCGCCGAAGAAGCGCTGTCGAACCTGATCGCCATGAGCATGGAAGTGTTCGAGCTGGCGCGCGTCCAGAAGTATTCGCAAAGGCTGCTCGAAATCAACTCACGTTCCGCGGTGGCGCTGAAAGGCCTGGCGCTGGCCTCCATCGAACGCCTGGATTATGCCGCGGCGGCTGGCTATTTTCATCGAGCGCTGGAGTTGGAGCCCGAAATCATGCACCCGCCAGGGGAGCCCAGCGATGCGGTAGAGTATCGCATCAGCCGCAAAATATTCGACAGCCTGGAAGAAACCAGGCGCAAGCACAAATTCAAGACAGCCCGCGCGTCCAACGGCGCGTAACCGAGGTAAATTGCCATGGCACGTTTGCGAATTCGTATCGAACTGAACCGGGGCGGGGTGGGCGTTCCACTCCACAAGCTCGCGAGCGTTGTAGACGAAGCCCAAAAGTTCTTCTATCTGCTGACCGAAGATGTTCAAATCGACCAGACCAAGGGCGAATGGCTGGGCTTCGATTTCGGCAACGAGTCGTTGAATTTTACCGCGGAATTCGTGGGGCCGGTGACAGCCGAGCAAGTCGCTGCCTTCCATGCCGCGTTTGACGGGACCACCTCCTTGCGCCGCGCCACCATCTCGCAGTTCGCCCGCATCACGGACGCAATCGAGCAGGATGAGCTCATCGGCTTCGGTCTGTATTTGAGCGACGAGGGTAGCGAGCCGGCGGAGTGGCGCTGCCTCTCGCGCCGGGACGCTCTGCGCATCACCGAAGAAATTCAGTTGCTGATCGCAGCCAGCGGCGAAGAGGAACGCGAATCCCATTTGCCGGCGGTGGCCACTACCGGCGCCGGGGCGCGCCTGTTCTCCGACCGGCGGGAGCGCGGGCTGGAGGCCGCCAAGTGGGCCGCCTATGTGCGCGAGGTCGAAGCCAATGTGGATCGGCGCATTACCCGCGTGGAGCAGGCGCTCGAAGGCCAATCCGTTTTGATTGAAGACTTGCATGTGAAATCGGCGTCCACTGAAGACAGCGTACGCAAGCTGCTCACCGCAGTGGAAGGCTTCTGCGCGCAGACCACGCGCCAACTGGAAGCAATTTCCGCGCCCGCCGCGGCCGCCCCTGTAGCCGACTCGCGGACAGGTCCTGTGGCCGAGCCGGTAATCGTTCACACCCCGATCGCCGATACAATACGGGAGCCGGAATCCCCGCCGGTGAAATTGCTGCCGCAACAGCCGCCGATCCAGGCCTCGAGCCAAACTCCGAGCCAGGCTCCGAGCCAAACTGCGAGCCTACCACGGACCTCGTCGGCACAAATCCCTCGTACAATCCCGCCGAGCCCGCTCACTGCCGTTGAACTCGGATCGGCACAAAACCTCGGATGGACACAAAACCTGGACTGGCGCCTGGTGGGCGGCGCTGCGTTACTGGTAGCGGGCGCCGTCATTATCGTCGCCTGGGCTTGGCAGAATCTTTTTTCCGGGCCCTCAGTGCAACGCGTGGCTGCCACCAGCTCTGCGGTCACGTCTTTGCCCGCGCCGGCGACTCAATCTCCGCTGCCCGCCGGGCAGTCACAGCCGCCCGCGCCACTTCCGCAAACGCAGCAACTGCAGACTGCGGCGAAGTCTGCCGCACCCGCCCCTGTATCGGCTGACCAGCACGTGACCCTGCAGGCGTCGGAGCTCACTTGGGTCTCCGCCAGAGACTCCGCCGGAAAACAGACGCTGGCCCGCGTTTTCCAAAAAGGCGATACGCAGACCCTCAATCTCCCCAACGGAGCGACGGTGCGCGTAGGCAATGCCGGCGGCCTCAGCATTCTTCTCAATGGCGCCTCGATCGGCACCCTCGGCGCGCATGGCCAGGTTCGCGAGGTCGTGTTCAGAAACGGCTCGTATAAAGTTGTAGTGGCGGACCAGGGGCGGTAAGCGCCGCGCGTCGGCTGCCCCGGGCCACGCTGCCTTAGAACGTCATTCCAATCTTCCCCACCAATGACCTGGGTTGCAGGAAGTGTGTCCCGCTGAAGGTCGATAGAAAATTGTACAGCGCAGTAACGTTGGTGAGATTCGCGATTTCGAGGGAAGCCGTATAGCGCCGCTTCCCTTCGCGGTGCAATAGATTGTCGGTGCCAATGCCGAGGTCCAATATGTTCCGAGGCTTCACGCGGTCGGGATTGTGATCGTCATTCTCCGCGCTCGGGAACGGACCATAGCCGCCTTGAGGCAGCGTGATTAGCTTCGACGTCACCACGCCCTGTTTGCCGCCTAGGCCAGTGCAATCGGTGAGCGGGCTCGCGACCGTGGCAAGGACTCCGTTGCAGGCCAAGCCAAGCGACACTTGCTGATTGGGCGTGAGCGCCAGCGCGGCGCCCGCATCCGGCACACCGCTAACCACCAGTCCGCTGTCGAAGCGATAGGTGAGCGCGATCCATTCCGCGTTCCTGGGCCGCTGATAGCGCAGATTCACAGTGGACTGAAACGCCTGATCGTGATCGATCCGGAACACGCCGCCGGCTAAAGGCGCGCCCTGCGGAATCAGCCCGCCGTTCTCCGGCGGAAAGTAGCGAGCGCGGGTGTGGCCGAACGTCCAGTACGCCTGTAAGCCCTTGAGGTTTGTGGTGCTCAGGCGACCTGTTACTCCGTCGAGCTTCGAATTGTGCCAGGCAATCGGGAACGTGATCGTAGTGTTCAACAGCGTGCTGAAGTCGAAAGAATTGTGCGTATACTTCCAAAAGTAATCGGCGTCGAGCAGCAGGAACTTTCCAAGAGCTTGCTGAAAGCCGGTGTTGAATTGGTTGCGGAAACCCGGCTGAATCGGTACTCCGGTTGAGCCGAATACGTTCTGCGCCAACCCGCCGACCCCGGTCGCGCTGGAGAGCAGCAGATTTTCGTTGAACGGTGTTTCGAAAGTTCGCGCGTAGGAAACCCTCAAAACCGTTCCGGTCTTCTTGACGTTATAAGCGACACCAGCCCGCGGTTGTGGACCCGATTTCGAGACCAGGCCGTCGTAACGGTCAAAGCGAAAGCCGATGTTGACCATGAAGTTGCCGGCGGTGATCGCATCCTGCGCATAAAACGCGTATTGGTTGATATTGGCGGCGGCGTGAAAATTGAACTGGCGTCCGCCGCGAGAAAGGTCAAAAGGCAGCAGCGCCGGCGAGAAGGTCGCGCCAGTTACATTCGGATTATTCGCCGTGTTCGGTTGAAATCCGGCGGCTGCGCACTGGGCCGGCGACGTCAAGGCCGTATGGCCGGACGGGCTTCCGTCAGCACTCAGGCAAGGATCGTTGAACGTCGGATCTGTGATCCCGAATCCAAAGTTTTCGAGCAGTCTCGTTTGCTTCAAATCCAGCCCATATTTCAGGTTGTGGCGGCCCTGCGTGCTGGAAACATCCGCCCGAACACCCCAGTTTAATAACTGGCGGCTCTCGTTTTGTGTCGCGGGCGTGTCGGCGAAAGGATCACCGCTAGGGTAATAGTTGAATTGATCTTTCCGGATGTAGGGATTTACCGTGATCAAGGTGTGTGCGTTCAAAGTGTGCTGGTATCCGGGCGCGATGTTCCAAGTCAGTACCCGCTGCCGCTGGTCTTGCGCCAATTGATCGTAGGAGTTGGGGTCCTGGATCCAGTTCCGCGCCGCGAACAGGTTGAGATGGAACACATCCTTGCCGGTGGGCTGATAGTCCATGCGGTCGAAAATCGTCTGGTTGTTGCCAATGTCGTGGAACGGAGTGTACTCAGGGCTGTCGAGGAAGCGCCCGCTCCGTACGCCGTCAGCGGCTAGAAAGTTCCCGAACTTCGCGCCACCGAAACCCAGACCCAAGTCACCCCCTGCGGTGCCGAAGGACCCGTAGTCGGCCTCGACATTGCCGAAAATTCTGCCAGCGCCCAGTCCGGAACGAGTGCTGATCTGCGCCACCAGACTGCTCTTGTCGCCAAATTCGGCGTCGGGAGTTCCGGTGGTCACTTCCATACTCTGGATCGCGCTCGTGGGAAGCTGCGTCGAAAACACTTTGCTCTGCTGATCGCTGATTGGCTGTCCATCGATTACGAAACTGGTCTGAGCGTGGTCGCCCAGCGGGTGGAACAGGCCGTTTCCGTCCGCGGCCACTCCACCAGTGGTGTTGGTAATCGCCTGGCTCAATCCTCCGCCCGGATCGCTGGATGGAAGTTTGGCTATCAAACTCCGGTCTACGTCGATGTGGGCCGAAGGATCGTTCTCGAGAATATCCGCTCCCGCAGCTTCCACAGTCACACTGCTCATACCTCCGGATACATCCAGTTTCGTTTTCACTTGAACCGGGATGGCGTTCCGCACCGTAACGTCCTGTTCCGATGTATTAAAGCCGGAAGCGGATACTTGAAGATGATACGGATTGGGCGGGATGTTGGTCAGCCGGAACGACCCGTCCCTCGCGCTGGTCGCCGATTGACTGTAACCGGAAACCGCGTTCTTGAGGATCACCGTCGCATCGGGGATCGAAGCTCCGGTCTGATCGGTGACGCTTCCTTCTATGGTCCCGGCATTGCCCAGCGACTGCGCCCTGATCGCCGGCCCGGCGAAAATAATCAACAAAAATAAAAACGAACGTCTGAATGCCATAACCCTATCTCTCCTCTGAATAAAAGAAAAAACACGCCACCCGGACGGATTACGCCCAGGTAGCCAAAACGAACGCAGAAGTTGAGGTGAGGTTAAGCGGGCGGGGCTCTTGAGGAGTTGAAGGTTCGGCCGTCGTCAGAATAATAGGAGTCCAGCTCGATTCCGGCGTGCCAGCCGGCTACGCAAAGCGTTTCGATTTGGACAGCGTTTACGCTGACCAGAATGGGAAAGTGCCCGGCATGGCCACCGGCGCAGCAACGGTCGTGGGCGCCGTGATGATCCGGAAAAATCTCGATTACGCTCGCTGCTTGCACTGCGGCGAAGCTCGTCAGGATAAGCAGGACCAGTAGAATCTGGCCTACTTTACCCCAGCTTCGGACTTGCGACGCGAATCGACGGGACACACCCATACCTAGATCCATTCTAGACGGTATGTCGGCGATAAAGGTTGCTAAGGATAGAAAAGACTAGAACGGCAAATCCGGCTGTACGTGCTGCGCCGTCATCGCAGAGCGCGTCAGGTAAGGATACGGGTTCACCGGGTTCCCGCCCAAACGAACCTCAAAATGCAGGTGTGGCGCGGTCACTTTTCCGGTGGCTCCCGAATAACCAAGGATGTCGCCTCGCCGTATCTCCTGCCCCGGCACCACCTCGAATCGCGACAAATGCGCGTACCAGGTGTGCATGCCATTGCCATGGTCAATCGCCACCATCTTGCCGTAGCCGCCCCAGTATTCGGCTCGCGATACAATACCGTCCGCCGCCGCATGCACCGGAGTCCCCATGGAAGCCGAAATATCTACACCCGTATGCAGCGCGCCTTCTCCGGAAAACGGATCCTCGCGCTCGCCGAACCGGCTCAGCAGCCGTCCATTCACCGGCCACACGGCCGGCACGATGTTGGTCTGCCAGCGGCGGGCGTAGAGGTGATTCACCTGCGAGTAGCTGGCCGATTTCAGGAAGTTATATTCTTCAAGGGATTCGCGGTAGCTCGGCACCAGGGGTCCTTCACTCGCGATATCGTCCGCGCCTTCCAGTCTGCCCTTCAGGCCTAGCGCCACGCTCACTTCGCTGGCCATCAACTGCAGCGATGCGAGCTGTTCCTTCTTCTCGATGTTTTCTTGCTGCAACTGCTGGTAGCGGTTGCGCAGCGTATTCACCTGATCCCGCAGGGCGTTATAATTGGCCACTTTCCAGCTCATGCGCAGGTAGCTAGAAACCATCCCGAACAGCGAGACGGAGCCAAACAGCGCCAGTGCCAGAACCACATACAAGGCCTGATGCGGAACGTGGATGCGCCGCAGGCGTCCATGCAGGGAATGGGCCAGAACTACGACGAAGTAATGCTGCTTCATTGTTCTCCTACAACAGTACCCAACCTTCACCCCAGGGAACGTCTTCCCCCGAATAGAAACCTGGGCTGGGAACAACTTTTAGACAGAACCGTCAAATGAATGAATCGTCATGATAGCGAAACACATCTAAGAAAGTCAAGAAAAAATCGCCCCTAAGTCTATTTTGTCTGTATTATCAGCAACTTACTGCTTATTCACAGGTTCGAGATCGGTCTAAGCTGGACATGGTTCCTGAGCCTTCGGGCTGGTCCTCGCCTTACCCGAGGTCCGTGCGAAATTCCACCACCATCCATGACATAATGGCATCTGATCTGAACTAGATCTTAGCTAGCAGGAGGCGCTAATGTCTGACTCCAAAAATCCCGTCGGCCGGCGAGGCTTTCTGAAACGCGCGGCAGCCGGTGGCGCCGGACTCGCGGCCACCGCGCCCATTGCGCTCGCCCAGCAAGCGGCGCTGAAGCCCGCAACCGGGTCCGCTGCCGAAGTCACATCCAGCGTGCGCCCCGGCTCCGACTTCATGGTTGACGTCTTCAAGACGTTGGGCATCGAATACATCGCTGCCAATCCCGGCTCCAGTTTCCGCGGCCTGCAGGAATCCTTCATCAACTACGGCAAGAACACCAGCCCCGAGTGGCTCACCTGCTGCCATGAGGAATCGTCGGTCGCCATGGCTCATGGTTACGCCAAAATCGAGGGCAAGCCCATGATGATCATGGCGCACGGCACCGTCGGGCTACAGCACGCGTCGATGGCCATCTATAACGCCTTCTGCGACCGCGTCCCGGTATACATCGTGCTCGGCAATATTTTGGATGTGAACTACCGCCGCGGCAACCCCGAATGGGTCCACAGCGTCCAGGATGCCGCCGCGATGGTTCGCGATTACACCAAATGGGACGACATGCCGGTATCGCTCTCGCATTTTGCCGAGTCCGCCGTGCGCGCCTACAAGATTTCCATGACCCCGCCCTATGAGCCGGTGGTGCTGGTGGCCGACGGCACTTTACAGGAAGAGCCGGTCACCGAAAAGAACCTGCGCATCCCTAAGCTGGTGATGAGTGCGCCGCCGCAGGGCGATTCGGGCGCCGTCGCCGAAGCCGCAAAGGCGCTGGCGGCCGCTGAGAATCCCGTGATCGTCGCCGGCCGCGTGGCGCGCACGCCCAGGGGCGTAGAGCTTCTAGTCGAGCTCGCCGAGGTGCTGCAAGCCCGCGTGCAGGATCAGCGCATGCGTATGAATTTCCCCTCGGCGCATCCCTTATATGGCCACCCGGGTGCGGTCATTGCCAGTCCCAATCTTTCTGACCACGACGTGATCTTGGCCCTGGAGGCTCAGGACCTGTGGGGGATCACTCACAAGATGACGGGCTTCAACAAATTCGGGATGGAGTCGCATCCTACCATCAAGCCGGGCGCAAAGGTCATCACAGTATCGGCCATTGATCTGAATCATAAATCCAACTATCAGGATTTTGGACGCTACGTCGAAGCCGACCTCGCCATCACTGGCGACCCGGAAGCGACGCTGCCCGAATTGATCGAGGCCGTCAAAAAGCTGATCACTCCGGATCGCCGGCGCGCGCTGCAGGAACGCGGCGTCAAGATCGCCGCCGAAAATCAGGCGGGCCGGGCGCGCAATCGCGAATTGGCCGCCCTCGCCTGGGATGCCAGCCCCATTACCACAGCGCGCCTGTCCGCGGAGTTGTGGGCTCAGATCAAGAAAGAAGATTGGTCGCTGGTGTCGAACGACCGCTTCGTCAGTTCCTGGCCTACGCGCCTGTGGAACTTCAGCAAGCCCTACCACTACATCGGAGCGCAGGGCGGCTCAGGCATCGGTTACCAATTGCCGGCGTCGGTGGGCGCGGCTCTGGCCAACAAGAAGCATGGCCGCCTGACCGTCAACATCCAATGCGACGGCGATTTGAACTATGCTCCCGGAGTATTGTGGACCGCGGCGCATCATCAGATCCCCATGCTCAACGTTATGCACAACAACCGCGCGTATCACGAGGAGCGCATGTACCTCACGCTGCTGGGCGCGAAGTACGACCGCGACCTGGGGCGCTCCGACATTGGCACGGCGCTGAACGGCCCCGACATCGATTACGCTTCGATTGCAAAGGGCTACGGCCTCTATGCCGAAGGCCCCATTAGCGATCCCAAGGACCTAGGCCCGGCTCTCAAACGCGCCATCGCGCGAGTAAAGGCCGGCGAGCCGGCTCTACTGGATGTCGTAACCCAGCCGCGTTGAACCAGCGGCGTTATAAGGATACCCGCTATGAAAAACTTCCTCCTGCCGCTCGTGATTTTCGGAATCACCGTGCTCGCGCAGACGAAAATCGCCGATCCGAAAGGCGCAGACGCCGCCAACGGCAAACGCCTTTTCGAGCGGAACGGCTGCTATCAGTGCCATGGCTATTGGGGACAAGGCGGCAACGCAGGTGCTCGGCTCGCCCAGACCCGGCTGACGTTGGTGGCTTTCAGCGCTTTTGTGCGCAATCCACCCTCCGGCAGCATGCCACCTTT
>DATJEI010000049.1:0-3070 GCA_035496735.1 Bryobacteraceae bacterium
GTCTCCTGCACCATCTTGGTTTCTTCTTCGTTGTAGCCGGTCGCTGG
Organism: Bryobacteraceae bacterium; assembly: GCA_035496735.1. Taxonomy (GTDB): domain Bacteria; phylum Acidobacteriota; class Terriglobia; order Bryobacterales; family Bryobacteraceae; genus Palsa-187. The sequence continues at coordinate 48 of DATJEI010000049.1, forward strand.
ATCGATCTTCGAGTTATGGCTGAATAGATTGAACGCGTAGGGATGCGGCAGCACCGTGTTTGCATATTCCCGGTTCTCGAGATGCGCCCGCGTCGACTCGCGCAGCTCTTCCATGGCCGCCGCGCCCGCCCCCGAAGCCGCCTGATAGGTCGCGGCAATCAGCCGCTTAATGCGATTGTGCTTGTGGATCGGCCACAGCGGGACGATCGCAATAATGGTCGAGCAATTCGGATTGGCGATGATGCCGTCGTGCGCCGCAATAGCTTCCGGATTGATCTCCGGTATCACCAGCGGCACTTTGGGATCCATCCGGAAGGCCGAGGAATTATCCACCACCACTGCACCTGCACGCGCAGCGATCGGCGCGTATTTCTTCGAGATCGACCCGCCCGCGCTGAAAAACGCGATGTCGATGTTCGCGAAGCTGTCCTCGGTCAGCTGTTCCACCAGTACGTCATGTCCGTCGAACCGCATTGTCTTCCCCGCGGACCGCGCTGAGGCCAACAGCCGCAGCTTCGAAATCGGAAAATGCCGTTCCTCCAACAGACGCAGAAATTCAACGCCCACGGCTCCTGTGGCTCCCGCAATCGCGACTTTATATTGCTCACTCATCACTCACCCCTGTAACAACTGCTTCGCTATGGCTTGATACGTATCAATCGCCGCCAACAGTTCGCGCTTCGAAATGCGCTCCTGGTCGGTGTGGGCGACGTGAATGCTTCCCGGCCCAAACAGATAAGGCGTGCCCCAAGACCCGTTGAATGCCGGGATGTCCGTGGTATACGCGACCACCGAAGTCTCCAGACCAGCGATCGACCCCATATGCACCGCCGGGATGCACAGAATCTCCTTCGCCTCGGCCTTGCCGGCCACCGCACCATCCACCGCCCGGCGCGTGGCGGCGCCATCGTCCACCAGGCGAATGAAGACCTCCGCCATGGCATGATCCGGGATCACATTCGGCGCACGCCCGCCCTTGATGGTGCCGATATTCAGCGTGCTCGCCCCCAGTACCGGATCGCTCGGCAGCGGGATCTTGCGCAGGCGCTCCAGCGCATCCAGTAATTTCTCGATTGCCGATTCGCCCAAGTGCGGATACGCCGAATGCGCCATGCGTCCCTGCGCCACCACCTCGAAGCGCAACGCGCCTTTCGATCCCAGAACCAGCTTGCTCTCGGTCGGTTCGCCGTTGACTAAAAACTTACTACCGCGAGTATCGCGCGACGCCGCAAACGCGCCCGCGCTATTGCGCTCTTCACCAACCACAAACAGCAGCGCGATCCGCCGCTCGCCGGCCGCCAGCAGCGCCTCTACCGCAAAAATCATCGAAGCGATGATGCCCTTGGTGTCGCACGCGCCGCGCCCCCAGATGAACTCGTCGTCCTCGCGCGATGCGAAAAACGGAGGCACCGTGTCGATGTGCGTGGAGAATGTCACCACCGGCGCGTCCCAATACGCCAGCACATTGTAGCGATGCGGTTCCACTTCCAGCCGCTCGACGTGGCCGCCGGTGCGCCCCGCCAGAGCCCCCAGATACTCCGCCAGGAACACGCCCACTCGCTCCTCATTGGGCGTTACCGAATCGATATCAATCAGCGCGCGCGTTAGCTCGAATGCATTCATAAAGGTACCGGCACAACATTTGGGGAAGGGAGGAGGCGGGGTGCGCGGCGCCCGGCGAGACCGGACCTGTAACAATACTTCTGCCGCTTCCCGATAGCGCTCCACCCGGCCCGTCACACTACCACGTTCCGAATGACAGTGGGCCGGTGTTAACCAGACCCCCCAACCGCCGCGCGCCGAATCTTTCCACACCCGCGCTGCGATTTCGGCAAGGCTGCCCCCTTCACCAGGCGCTCCGGGATTCGCCGGAATCACGCGCCGGGCTACTCATGGCCCTCGCTCCTCTACCAAGATCTTTTTCAGAATAACACGGCGCAGAGTCTGCGTCACGTCGTTGGTTCAAAGTCGTTGGCTCAAAGTCGTTGGCTCAAAACAACCACGACCGGTGGCTGAGCACCAATATCGAAATCATCCTTTCGTGCATTCCGAGGCACTTAGAGTATGGTCCCCAGCATGCATCGCAACACAGGTTGGGAAATTCGATCGTCGTAAGGAGTGCCCGTACCATGAAGCAATTTTTGCTGTTATTAAGTTTCGCAGCCGTGCCCGCATTCGCTCAGGGACCGTATTTCGATTCCGAACCGTGGCGTCCCACGGGTTCTTTCGGAGTCGGTTTTTCTACGCCCGTGAATCCCCTGGCCAACCGCCTCGACACCGGCTGGAATGTGGCTGGCGGAGTTGGAGTCACACAAAATTATTTCGGAGTAACCGTCGACGCCATGTTTAACGACTTCGGCATTAACCGCAGAACCCTGGCGCAGGTCGGCGCCCGCCGCGGGAGTCAAAAATACTGGGCCGTGACTGTCGATCCCACCTTCCACGTGAACGACCGGGGGCCCCTGGACTTCTACGTCATCGGCGGTGCCGGCCTCTATGGGCGGAATACGAAGTACCGAGCCTCGTCAGCCGCAGCCGGACCTGGGTTCGCCGAATTTGATCTGGTCAGATCTGAACAAATCCTGCGACTGGGCGTGAATCTTGGCGCCGGCTTCGCCTTCAACCTCAGCGAGCAGAGCAATATCAAATTTTTTGCCGAGGCCCGTTACCACCGCATGTTTACGCCGGGCACGGCCGCAAGCTTTATCCCGGTGACCGTCGGGATTCGCTTTTAGGGCCGCGTCAAATTAGAACCTCCGCATGAGTTCAGCGTGCTGTTCCGGATTACGCGTTCTCATTGATTCGGTTCGAACTCGAGTGCGACAATCTGCATCCATCGGGACGGGCACGATATTTCGACGACTCCGCTAGGGCGCCACCAGCATCGTGGCGCCAGGCAGATCCCCCGGCGGCAAAGAAGAGAAGATGGGGGGCGCCTCGAAATTCAGCGACAAACTAATGATGGGGATCGTGGAGGTGATCTTGACGAATCCCGTAAAGTTTGGCAGGCCGAGCAGCGGTCC
>DATJEI010000050.1:0-12150 GCA_035496735.1 Bryobacteraceae bacterium
GCGAGCGCCGATGCCCAGTCGACCGGCAGCAGCCATTTCGAGAAGGCGAAGAAGGTGAAGTCGATCACCAGCGCGACGAACCCACGCGGAGCGGAATCGAAGCGCGTCTCAAACAGCGTGCCCACCGCGAAAATCGCGTAGGCAATCAGGAATACTAGCGAAGAAGATATGCGGCCGCCGGTGAACGGGAACCAGGCGAGGCAGGTGAACGCCAGCACTACCCGGGCGACGCGGATTGCGAAACGGCCCTGATAGGGAACCATGAGTTACCGCCGGTAGAGATAGAGGCGGTGGCTACGCCCTTCGCCATCGTCGTCGATGTCCAGGATCTTGGCTGGAGTCCACTTGGGAAACTCGAAGTCGTGCGCCACGATGCGGGCGCCTTTCTTGAGTTGCCTTTCGAAAAGCGGCGTCACTTTTTCGATGGCCACCGGCAATAAATAAATCGTCAACAAGTCATAGGAAGAATAATCTTGCTGCAGCAAGTCGCCATGGACGATGCGCGCGAGCGGCCCCAGTCCCAGAGTCTTGATGCGCTGCGAGCTTTGCTTATAGAGGGCGTCGTCCAGTTCCACGCCGGTGGCGTCGGCCTTATATTTTCGCGCGGCCATGATGACGATGCGGCCGTCGCCCGAGCCCAGGTCGTACATCTTTTCGCCCGCCTTGAGCTCGCCCAATTGCAGCATTTTATCGACGATGGATTGCGGCGTAGGGAAATACGGCGCGATTTTAGCGTCGCCGGCCGGCTGGGCTTTGTCTTGCGCCCAGAGCCCGAGCACCAGGGCTGCAGGCGCGGCCAGCAGGCATGTGAAGGGCCGTCGCATCACGGCTCAATATACACCCGCACGCGATTGCTCGAGGCACCATCCACGTCCAGGTACAATTCCGCGGGCCCGTAGTTGCTGATCCGGGGCACGGCGATTTCCACCAGATAAAAGCCCACGTATCCCGGCGCGAGTTCCGCCCGCGTCACTTCCACGGGTGCGCGGTCGAGGTAAACGTGAACGTTGCCCGCCACCAGCGGCGGGTTGTCGAGCGGCGCGGGAACTCCTGTGGCCCACTCCGGCGTCACGCGCCCCAACCCGGTGGCCAGGATCTGAATGCGGCTGCCGGAGTGCGCCGCCGTCATCGCATCCAGCATCACGCCTTTATCGGCATCCAGCAGCATGGGCGAGCCGTCGCGCGCCACGAAGATCACGGGCGCGGCGGCGGCCAGCGGCAGTGCCGGCAGATTTACGGAAGCGCCGCCGAAACTCGCGGCTAGCGGCAACGCGGCGCCGCGTGCCTCAAAAGGAATCTGGATCTGCGATTCACTGCCGGTCGCCGCCAGCACCGGGGCCGGCACGCCTCCGGCCTGAACAGTATCCACTTGCGCGCCCAGGATACTCACCAGCGAACCCGGCGCCACCGCGCGCTTGATCATATCCGCCGCGCTCACCACGCTGGGATCGCGCAGACGATGCGGAGCCAGCGCCGCATAGACGCCATAACCGTCGACGGCAGCCCACAGCAGATTGCCCTGCGCGTCAAGTTTCACATCCGTGGCGGCGGCTCCCTCCGGCAGCCCGGTGAGAGGCGTCCAACTTTGCACGGCTCCCAGCGCGTTCAAATCCGCGTATGCCAGGAACACTCCGCGATCGGTGGCGGCATACAACGCGCCACTCGCGGGATCGGCCGCGACCCCATGTACCGCCGCAGCCGGCAGATTGGCGGTGAAGTTGTCCCAGAACGCGCCGCCATTGATGGTGTGCAGGACATGCGCAGGCGCACTGGCGCGCAGTGGATCGGCAGGGGCCGTGCCCAACGCCGCCAAGGCCACGCGCGGATCTCGTGGATCAACCCAAAAACGTTCGACTGGCCCTGAGCCCACGGGTCCAGCACTCGGAGAAAAGCTTTGCCAGCTTAGACCGCGATCCGCCGATACCAGGATCGCGCCATCCTGCATGCCGCTATAGATGAAGTCGCCGGCAATCGTGAGGGCCGTAACATTCGCGCGGCGAAGCGAGGAGAGCGCCAGCCGCAATTGGGCTTCCTGTATCAGGTCGGTATTGGTCGCCGGAACCCAGGCCTGCTTGTTGCCCGGTGGCCACTGGGCGGCGGTCTCGTTCTCCAGCGCGATGCGCGCGCCTTGATCGCCCGCCGGAAGATCCAGCAGGCGGGTGGCCGGCAAGTTGGGCAAGTCGTCGTTCAGCCCGCTCCAGGAGCGCCCTCCGTCCACCGATCGAAACACCCCGGCCGCGCCTGCCGTTACGACTTCATCGCTGTTGCCGGGGGCGATGGCCAGATCGGCTACCCCTCCGCCGATCAGCGACGTTCCGCGAAAGACCGTCGCGTTCTCCCAATGCGCGCCGGCGTCCTCCGAGCGATAGACGTATTCGCCGAATGCGTACACGCGGCTTCCGTCTCTGGGCAGTGCGCGAGTCTGCGCGCCTGCCTCGGGCAGACTTCCAACCGCTGCGTTCGGCCCTGTGGGAGGCACTGGGGCGTTGCTTGCCTGCCAGGTATCCAGATCCGCCGTCCGATACACGCGGCCCGACCCGGTCTGGACATAAATTATCCCGCCCGGTCCGTACCAGACTCGCTTGCAGGGGCCCGACGCCGCTCCGGCCAAAGCCTCATCGAGCACGAAGTTGCCTATGTGCCGCCAGTCGGGGACTAGTCCGGCGTCTGTCACCGGTGGGACCGGCTGCGCATGCACCAGCGACGGCGCCAGAATGGCGAGTAGTACTGTGGCTAAGCGCCACGGTGCTGTGGACAACTTATACATCCAAACCGTCCATTGTACCCAAATATATCGGTGGAAACGCTCCGAAGCTTTTGATTACAGAGGAAATTTGTAAAAGAAATTGCTGCGGATCCGCACTTGCCATGAAGTTTAGTGCTAAACTGTCCGAAATAGTATTTATGCTGTGCGTCGTGTATCCCGGCCGAACGGTGGTGCTGTCGCTGCTGCTTGCAGCGGTTGCCGGAGTGTGCTCGGCGCAGTTCACTTCTTTCGACACCGGTAGTTATGCGGCGAAAGTCATTTCGCAGACCGGTCAGGTTTCGGTCGTAAAAGACACTCAGCCGTGGGCACTTTCCGTGGGCGACTCCGTGCAGATTCGCGACCTGATTCTCACCGGACCCGACGGCCACGCGCTGCTGCAGGTTTCCGACGGCAGTACGTTTGAGGTATTTCCGAACTCGCGCGTGGTTTTTCGCAAGAATCCGCCCAACTGGAAGGATCTGCTCGACGTACTGGTGGGTCGCGTCCGGGTTCACATCGAGCACTTCGGCAGCGTCCCCAATCCGAATCGGGTGCTGACTCCGACCGCGGTGATTTCGGTGCGCGGGACAACTTTTGATATCACCGTCGATGACGACGACGAAACCACGCTGGTCGAAGTAGAAGATGGCCAGGTGGAGGTGCAGCACGCCCTGCTTCCGCGCGGAAATTCCAAGCTGCTGAATCCCGGCGAATCGTTGCGGGTGTATCGTAATGAACCCATCGCCGCTCAGGGGATAGACAAGGGCAATCTGGCGCGGATCATCTTGCGCTCCGTAGCGAACGCGGCCATCACCATGGCCACGCGCATGCCGAGCTCGGGAGGCGGCGTCAGCGGCGTTGGCTCTGCCGGCGGCGTGGGCGATACCCAGAAAGTGCCCCCGCCACCTCCTCCGCCCCCAGCTCCACCACCGGCTCCGTCACTTTAAAGCCGCGCGCCCCGCATCACCCGAACCTCCCCGCCGTCCCCCGTGCGAAACTAGCGGATAGCTATGAAGTATCTACTGCCATTTTTAATTCTGCCCCTCGCGCTGCCGGCCGGCGCCCAAGGTGTTTCGGCGCCGTGGGACATCTCGCAGACCCTCAGCTCGCTGGCCGAGCAGTCGCAACGGCTCCTGCCGATCCTGGAACAATTGACGCCGGAGAAGTGGGAAGCAAAGGGGGCGCCCGCCGCTTACACTGCGCAATGGCGCAACGCGCGCAGTGAAGTAGGGTACTTGCTGGGCGCGGTCGAAGCCATGAAGAAGCAACCGGAGAAGCTCACGCTGGGGCTGGAAACGCTGTTCCGTCTGCAGGCCGTCGAAGCCCAGGTGAATTCGTTGATTGATGGCGTGCGGCGCTATCAGAATCCAGCCGTCGGCGACCTGCTGGTGAGCGTAGTGTCCGCCAACTCCGGCAATCGCGATCAGCTGCGGCAATATATCACCGACTTGGCGCAGACCAAGGAACAGGAATTCCAGGTGGTGGATCGCGAAGCGCAGCGCTGCCGTGGGACGCTGATGCGCCAGCCGCCGGCGCGGCCAGCTCCTGCCGCTCCCAAATCCGGGCCGCCCGCGTCCGTGGCGCCGCCCGGCGCGCCGCCGGGCACCCCACCAGCGCGGAATGCGAAGTAGGCGAGAGAAACCCCATGAGTGAGACCACCACTTTCCAGTGCAGTATCTGCGAAGAGCCTTCCACCGAAATTTGCGTCTATTGCACCAAGGACGCCTGCACCAATCACCTGTGCGAAAAGTGTAAACGTTGCAGCGACTGTTGCCAGTGCGACTTCCGGCGCCACGACGATTAGCGGGCGTGCGGCGCGGCACCCCTCACGCGCTAAAATTGGTCGAAATGCATTTCCTCGCCGAAAGCCTCGTTGAACTCATCACCCAGACCTCCACTAACCTGCCGCCCGACGTGCGTGAAGCCATGAGCCGCGCGCTGGCAACCGAGCTGCCCAACACTCAGTCCTCGCAGGCGCTGAACGTGATCGCATCGAATATCGATATGGCGGCTGAGGATCAGGGTCCCATCTGTCAGGACACCGGCATGCCCACCTTTGTGGTCCACACGCCGGTGGGTGTCAATCAGATTGTGCTCAAGAGCGCGATTCAGGAAGCCGTGGCCGAAGCCACGCGCCGCGGGAAACTGCGTCCCAACTCCGTCGATTCGCTCACCGGCAAAAATAGCGGGAACAACCTGGGCGTAGAAACGCCCGTCATTCACTTCGAGCAATGGGCCGAGGATCAGATCGAAGTAAAGCTCATTCTCAAGGGCGGCGGCTGCGAGAACAAGAACATTCAATATTCGTTGCCCAGCGATCTGGAGCACATGGGCAAAGCCGGCCGCAACCTCGAAGGTGTGCGCAAGTGCATACTGCATGCCGTGTGGCAGGCGCAGGGGCAAGGCTGCGCTCCGGGCGCAGTCGGCGTCTGCGTTGGCAGCGACCGTGCGCATGGCTACGTGCTCGCCAAGGAGCAGTTGTTTCGCACCCTCGACGACGTAAACCCGCATCCCGACCTGGCGCGGCTCGAAAGCGAAGTGGTGGAAGAAGCCAATCGCCTGGGGATTGGCGCGATGGGCTTCGGCGGCAAGGTGTCGCTGATCGGATGCAAGATCGCCGCCGCCAACCGCCTGCCCGCCAGCTTTTTTGTGTCGGTGGCCTACGAATGTTGGGCCTTCCGGCGCTTGGGAGTCAGGCTCGACGCCGCAAGCGGCGCGATCACCGGGTGGTTATATCGCGATCCCGCGCGGCCCGTCGAAAAAATGACACAGGGTGCGGGCTTCCCGCTCACCGGCCGCGAAATTATTCTGCGGCCGCCCATTAGCGAGGAGCAAGTCCGCGCGCTCAAGGTGGGCGACGTGGTGCTCGTCACGGGTGAGTGCTACACCGGACGCGACGCCGTGCATGCGCACCTGATGACCAATCCATTGCCCGAAGGTGTCGATCTGCGCGGCGCACTGCTCTACCACTGCGGTCCCGTGATGCTCAAAAGCGGGGAGCGTTGGACTGTCAAAGCTGCGGGACCCACCACCAGCAGCCGCGAAGAGCCGTATCAAGCCGACATCATCCGCAAGTTCGGCGTGCGCGCGGTGATGGGCAAAGGCGGCATGGGGAAGAAGACCTTGGCTGCGCTCCAGGAGTACGGTGCGGTTTATCTCAACGGCATCGGCGGCGCAGCGCAGTATTACGCGCGCTCCATCGACCAGGTGCTGGGCGTGAGCCTGCTCGATTTCGGCATCCCCGAAGCCATGTGGAAGCTGCATGTGCACGACTTCATGGCTATTGTGACCATGGATGCGCACGGCAATAGCCTGCACGCGGAGTTGGAGCGGGAGACCGGCGAGAACCTCGAATCCCTGCAGGCTCCGGCGGCTATTTCTTCGCGCTGACCGCTTCGGCTCTGGTCAGGTAGAGCACGAAAGGCGTCACCTCAAACGGCATCTTTTCGCGCGGCGAGAGCGGCGCGAGCGGTCGCATCTTTACCAGCGCCAGGCGATTCGTCCAGGGATTCAGCTTCACCCGCGAGCCCAACGGCAGCGCCGCGATCTGCTCCAGTTTCTCGGGTTCGAGCGCTGGCGCCGCCGCCGCGAAACTTTCCAGACGCGCCAGCGCCGCCGGATCGGCCACCTGATCGCCCAAACTTGCCTGCAACAAACGCGGCATGGCAGCGCGGCGCGCGGCCAGCGACCTGAGGAACAAACCCGTATTGGTCAAGTTTGAATAAGGTGACGCGCGCATCATCGCGATGGCCTTCTCCGACGCGGCCTGCATTTCCTGCGCCGGCCGCCCAAAGCGGAAACGCTGCAACAGTTCGAGATCGCTCAACATGGTCTGGTTGTTGAAAGCGAACTGAGTTTGCGTGGAGTGTCCCAGAGCGATATGCGCCAACTCGCCCGCGAGCGTGAGCGCCAGGCTCCCTTCATCCGGCAGAACGTCAATCAAGCCGCGGCTGATAACGATAGTGTGGCCGATGGTAAAAGTCTCGAAGGGGGTGGTCAGCAGCACCCGGCAATGAGCTTCGATGTCGAGTTTGGAAGACACGATCAAATTGTTGACCACGGTGTCGAGAACTTCCTCCACCGGCCCGGGCGGCGCGAGCAAGCCGCCTTTTTCGAGGCGGGCCAGCAGATTTTGTTCCGCCTGCCGCTCCCACAAACGTTGGCTTTCGAGCGGCGAAATATCCTGCGGCGCGTCCTGATCCTGCACCGCGGAAGCGCTCTCGATCAGAATGCTGGTCAATTCATCGACTTTGCGCGAGGCCGTCGCGGCATAATCCCAGAAGCGTGTTTGCGCCTTGAAATGCGGCATGGCGCCGTCTATTCGCCGGCCCGGTGAAGCCTGTTCTTCAACATAGATTTGGGCCGGAACCCACAGCGATTCGGCGGCATTCACCCGCCAGCTATCGAAATGAAAGTAGCGCTCGGCGATGGCTTCCCGGGTGGGCGACAGCTGCACGTAGGTTCCGTTAAAACGCACGATGGCGTCGTTGCGATCTTCCACCCACATGCGGCCCACGAATTTTCCTGGCGCCAGGCTATTGACGGGCGCCACATCGAACACCAGGCAGCGGACTTCGCCCAGGAACTCGCGCCGCACGTATTCAAAGCGATAAGTGCGGCGATTGAAATCGTGGAGATCGAGCACCGCCATCTGTGCAAATCCGCGCGGCAAGAACGTGAGCGCGTGGTTCTTCGCAGTTCCCAAATGGAAAGGCAGCCAGAAACCGGATTTCGCCAGCGGAGCATCGGTGCGCGCCACCAGAACCTGATAATCGACCGCGCCGTTCCAGCGGACGCGTCCCAGAAAATAGTGATCCTCGGCAGGTCCCGCCGAAGCGTCGCTGCCCTCGGGCGTCTCTTGAATGTAGGTTTCGACCAGGGGCGTTCGCGCCGCGATCGCCGCCAGAAAGACGTTCTCGCGCTGGATAATACGGTCGAGAAGTTTCTCGACCAAAGCGTCGGCCGGTTCGGCCGCGCCCAGCGGCAAGACAGCGAGTACGGTAAGAAGAGCGCAGCGACGGTTCATGGTTTATCTAAAAGGCGAGCTGAAATTTGATGTGCACAATGGCGGTCGAATCCGCCGCAATGCCCGCTTGCTCGGCGGGCCGGAAGCGGATGGCCTCGGCCGCGGCGATGGCGCTCTCATCCAGACCATGGCCCAGTCCGCGGACGATCCGGAGCACATGCACATCGCCGGATGCGGCAAACAGGATCTGAAGCAGCACCTCGCCCTCGATGCGCTGGCGGCGCGCTTCCTCGGTGTACGTCGGGCGCGGCTTCGAGAGAATCTCGACGGAGCGCGGGACCGGTAGCGCGAGCGCAGTGCCGGCGGGGTGCGACTGGCCGGGTTGAATCATCGTCGCATCCGCAAATTCTCCGCCTAAGACCGGCGGCTCCCGCCGGCGGCGTGGAGGTTCAATCCCGATCTGCTCAAACCCGCTCGACCGCGAAACCACTCTTGCTGATGCAGCCTGACCCGGCGCATGTGCTGCTGACGGTACAAAATTGTCAGTTCGAAGCGGTGGCGCGGGGGCGGCCGCCGGGGGTGCAAGCTCCACCGTCGGCAGTAATGGGCGGATGACTTCCGCCATCGGAATTTGAAGCGCCGGGACCAGTGCCGATTCGCGAGGCGGCGGGCTTACAGACCGGATGAGGGGAACGCGAAACAGACGACGCGGGGCCCGGCCCGTCCGTTGCGCTGTGGGCGCTGCGGCGTGAATCACCGGCGGCGGCTCCAGCAGAATCGCAGCTCGCGGCGGCGGGGGCCTGTGGGTGGTTCCATCTGAGAACGTGACAGTCAGCAGGAGCATGGCCGCCCCTGCATGGATCGCCAGACTTGCCGCGAGCGGCAGGCCCGGCCTCGGGCCCACCTCGAAAGTTTGCCCGCTTGCTGGGAAATCGAACACGTGTGCCGGCGTCCTCTGAAAGACGCATCGGACAGAAACGCGAAGGATTGAGCACTTCAGCTCATCGAAATCATTCTATAAACCGGATAAGCGCCCACAGCAGCACAAACAGAACGACGCCACCCGATCCTATCGTCAGAAGTCCGGCCCACGGCGAGGCCTCCGGATCGCGGTTGCCAATCGGAATGGGCGAGACTCCGAACCATGCTCTGCGCAGGCAGCAGTCGTGACAGCGGCAAATCTCGGCTCCCAGCCCCACGATCAGACCGTCAAGCGGGCCGCGCCGCCGCGAGCGGTGTACTCGCACCGAACCGCACTTGGGACAATGCCGCACCAGATTATCGGTAGCTGTCATCGCATCTCCAAGCCCGCCAAAGATAGTTGCGCGCGGCCTTCCGGCCGGGTGGTCCCGGGCACACGGCTATAGATCCAGGTCAACGCGTAGAGGCCCGCTTTCGCCACTGGGAAATACCATTCGGCGACAGTGGCCTTCGATGCCTGGGCCCACGCCGGGCTCGACGCTTCCACTCGGCCGCCCTGAAGGAGGGTCCAGCGTAGCCCGGTTTGTTCCGCCAGCCCTTCCGTCCGGTACTCGAACCGCAAACGGTAGCGGCCCGGTTCCAGCACCACCCGTTGTTCCAGTAGCGTGAACGCGTCCGGAGTGGAATCCGCCAGCGAAAGTTTGAGCTTCGACGGCTCCCAATGAACCGACCCCGGCGGCGGTACCGTCACCCGCCAGTCAAAGCCGTGCCCGGATGGCTGTCGTTTGAAATTTTCATTGACCAGCATGCCGTGACTGGCGCGATCGGGACCAGGGAGCGGATGCAGCCCATTCCACGCGGCCAACGCCGCCTCGCCTTCATTGGCCTCGATCAAGCGGTCGGTGAAATTGAGCAGTAACTCCCGGTCGCCTGGGTCACCCCGCAAGCACAAGCGGGCGGCCACCGCCGCGGCTTCCCGCCACCGGCTTCGGCCTATCAGAAAGTGCAGATACCCCCGCTCCAGACGAGCGCTCTCTCCCAGGCGCTCGAGCGCGGCGATGGCGTTGGGCTCACGGTGGTCCGCCAGGTCGATCAGCGCCGCCATGTCGTCGTAGGAGATAGCCGCGGCTCGCGAGGCCGCGCGCCAGAACTGGAGGTGGTTGACGCGGCGAAAGAAGAAATTCGCGGAAGTCCAGGCGGGCAGGTACTGCCGGTCGACTTTCTCAGCCTCTAAGAGGTAGGCCGCCGCTTTCTCCATGTCGTCGTCCCGTTCCGCCGCGAGTCCCAAAGCCATCCAAGCAATGCTATCGTGTGGATTCAAGCGCACGGCTACCCTCAGCCAGCTGCCCGCCGAGACCGGCTGCCGCTCCGCCAGATCCTCAAAATGACGTGCGTTGCCGAGTGTCAGCGTCCATCCAGCGCCCGGCCCGCTCCCCCAACGCCAGGCGCATTCTGCGACCGCAAGCCGCAGCGTGGCCCCCAGGGCCAACGCGAAACCGAAAACGCTGATGCCGGCAAATAGGCGCGAATAGAACATGTGACGAAGCACGCGAATTGCGCGCCACTCAGCGGCTCACGGGAGGGGCCGTGCTTCCTCCAAGGCTGCCCGTGGCCGCCAACCCTCCCACTACCGCCGCGGCCGCAACTCCACCGATGACCGCAAGCATGGTCACCGAAAGCGCCCTTTTGCTGGCCGCGCCGCCCGCAGATCCACCCGCGCCGGCGGGAGCCGTATCACCTGCTCCGCCAGACCCCGCGGGAGCACCCCCCGGCGGAGCGCTTTCCGACGACGGAGGCACCGGGCTGACTTGCGCTACCTCGATGATTTGCGAGGCGCCGCTCACCGGAGTCGCGCCTGAACGCGTGGATCCCGTGACCTCTACGCGCTGCCCCAGCGCTTTTGGCAAGACTGGTTCTGTCAAAGCGGAACCGGCCACCTCCACCGTTACGTTCGTGGTTTCATCCGTCAGCAGATAATGCCCGTCCTGCTTCACCAGGCGCCCCGTCATTCGGGTCGGACCCGGCTTCAACCGCAGCTCCAGCGCCAGCGTTCTTCCCGAGGCAATCTTCGCTACCAGTACGCCTCCCGGATTAAACACTCGGAAGGCACCAGTCCGCGCGGCGACCTCAACCCGCCCGGTGCCAATGAGTACAATCCGTCCCACTGTCGCGCTTGCGTCGGGTTGAATCGTCAAATCGCGAGCCTCCACTCTGAATCGAGTGGCGTGTAGAGCGCCTGACCCACCAGTCTCATCGATCCGCATCGCGCCGCGTTCGAGCGCCAGATGGCCGCCAAAAACTCGTGCTGCAGAGTCCGGCTCCAAATCCAGCCGAGCGCCACTCGTTAGATCCATGCGCGCCTGCGCGACGCCGGTTTCGACCATCGCGCCCTCAAAGAGGGTCGCGTTGCTGCGTACGGTCGCATGGTTCAGACGGAATGCTCCGGTGGTGACCACTGTGCCGATGGCCGGAACCGCCGCGGCCGTGAATCCCGAACCAATGGCCAGATAAACGGCGAGCACGACGGCCACCGCCGATCTCAGAAAATCCATTCTCACCTGTCACCTTCCTTTCTCGTTTCTTGATGAGTCTGCGATCCGCGGGGCTTTTCTCACCGCCGCTGTGCTCAAAGCTCCCATGAGCGTAAAATCCCAGGCCGTCAGCCCGCAGCGCACGAAGGGATAGTCGACCAGCGCATGCAGAAATGCCGCCAAAATTCCGATGCCCCAAATCGAGCGAACCGCACGAACGCTCATTCCAGCAGCCAGGGCCAGCCAAACCAGAGCCAGCGGTATCCCTCCTTCGGCGGCCCATTCCAGCCACTGATTATGCGCGTGCTCGACCACGGCGCCTATATCGAAAGTTGCGTAGGCCGGATAGACATAGGGGTAAGTGCCGAGCCCGTAACCGCGCCAGGGATGGTCCGCGATTAGCTTCAAAGTGGACGCCGCCATCTCGCGCCGGTAGCGCCACGGGTCTTTTTCGGCGAAGCGTCGCGCGAGCGTGCCGGCCCCCGCCACTGCGACGAGAAGCGTGGCCCACAGGATGAACTTCGCGGCTGCGCGGCGCCGGGAAATCAGTCCCAGGACCACACCCGCTTCCGCCAGCAGCAAGATGGCGCCGGCCCGGGAGCCGGAGGCCAATCCCGCTGCGAGCATCCAAGCCGGAACCCATAAGGGGAAGCGCGCCTGGACTTCATCTGCGATCGAAGCTGTCCCTATCCCGGAATCCTGCGCCCGTCGATCCATTGCCAGCAACAGCGCCACCGGAAAACTCAGTTCCATAAATCCAGCGAAATCGTTGCGGCTCAGAAACGGCCCCCAAACGTCCGGATAAGCACTGGCGAAGACCCACAAGATACGCCCGCGAGAAGTGAAATAGGCGACTACGGAGACCAGGCTCAGCGCGCCCCCGAACCATGCAAACGCGGAAAGAAAACGCCAACGCAGGCGGGCGTCACGCAAGGTTTTGGCTGCCACCCAAGCGGTGGCCCCGCAGGCCATCGCTCGCAGCGACG
>DATJEI010000051.1:0-3062 GCA_035496735.1 Bryobacteraceae bacterium
ATCTCTCCCGAAGCCTTGCCGGTGGAGGAGTCGAACGTGATCGACCCGCGCTTCAGTTTGAACGTGCCATGCACGGTGTGCAAAACATCCGCCAGTGTGAAGCTGATGGTGGTACGCGCCGCGTCGAGTTCGACGGTGCTCTCCGCCGCAGCCAGCGGAAGAGTGCAGAGCAGGAAAAATAGGAGGCGTCGCTTCATAAACACGCGCTCAGGCCGCTAGCAGGCGGCGGCCCAGCGGGAGCATCGAATCGCGGATAAAGTCGGCCCTGCTCGCGCCCCCCACGTGCATCGCCAGTTGCGTGGCGAAGATCCCCGGATCGTCGGAAAGCGCATGCAGCACGCGTCGCCGGAGCCACGCGGAACGATCCAACGACAACATCAGCGCGGCCATGAAAGCGGGACGCCGCGCCAACCGGCGGTGAGCCGCCGCATACTCGCTCAGATCGCCGTCTTCCAAGGCTCTGGCCAGCGCCATGCCCTGTTCAAAGCCCAGCCGCAGCCCTTCACCCGTGATCGCGTCCACCGATCCCGAGGCGTCACCCACCAGCACTACACGATTGCGATAGACTCGCGCCAGCCGCCGGGTAGCTGACACCGCGCCGCGTTCCGCCGTGGTCACCGGTGCCGTCTTCAATCTCTCGAAAAGCTGTGGGTGCTGGGGCAATGCGTGCTCCAAGCGGAGGTGCGAGTCGCGCGAAATCACCGCCACGCAGATTTCCTGGGGACCGATCGGCGTGACATAAATCTGCGAGCCCGCGCCCCAATAGATTTCGACGCAATCGGCCCACGGCGCAATTCGATAGTGGCGGCGGAATCCGAAGCGGAGCGAAGTGTGCCGCGTGCCGTCCAGCCCCGCCCATTCACGGACGCGCGAATTCTCGCCGTCGGCGCCGACCACCCACTTGCATTCGACCGGGCCGCTGTCCAACACCACGCCGGTTTCGCTCAGGCCTCTCACGGGAGTCCTCCACAGCAAGGAAACTCCAACGTGTTCAGCCCGTTCGATCAGCGCCTGGTGCAAGTGCGTCCGCCGTATGCCGACGCCCATTCCCTCGGGAAAACTGGCGGCGACTGCACTGCCGGAGCCCAGGAAACGAATTCCTCGAAAAGGGAAACACGTTTCGGGACGGAGCGTGATACCCAGCCGCGCCAGCGACGCAAGAGCATCCGGCATCAGTCCCTCGCCACAGGCCTTGTCGATCGGTGGAAGTGCCGGGTCCGCCAACGTCACGCTGAAACCCCGTGCGCGGAGAGCGATGGCGCTCGCCAGCCCGATGGGGCCTCCACCCACAATAAATGCGTCGGTATGTTTGGGAATAGATGTCATCGAAAATATCGAGTGAAAGAAAGCCGGCGTGGCGCTAGATGTTCCCAACTCTGCGCGCCAGGCCTATAGCCTCGGTCCAAAAGGTTGCGGAAGTGTGCATCAGTTCCACCACCGCCGTCATTGCGCGTACGAACTCATCGGCCTGCTCCTCAGCCACCACCAGCGGCGGAGCCGACTTGAGCACCATAAAATGATTGCCGCAGATCTGCGTGAGGATGCCGTGGTCGCGGAATAGCCGCATCACCACCAACTGACCGAACATCGCGGGATGGATGTTGCGGAAACCCTCGAAGGGCACGCGCAGGCGGAGCTTGCGTGGAGCCTTGAATGCAATACCGTTCAGCAATCCCATTCCACGAATCTCATCCACCATTTCATAGCCCGCGAGCGCCTCACGCAGCCGTCTGCGCAAGTAATCGCCCAGCGAGGCCGCGCGTTTGCCCAAATGCTCCCGCTCCAGGACGTCCAGCGTGGTGAGCCCCGCACGCATCGCCAGATTGTTCTCGCTAAAAGTCGAGGTGTGAACGATAGCCCGCTTCAAGGAGCTATACACGGAATCGTAAATACGGTTCGACATCAGCACCGCGCCGCAAGGAACCAGTCCGCCGCTGAGAGCCTTGGCGAGCACCACCATGTCCGGCTCCAACCCATACTGATGCGCGCCCAGAAAACGTCCCGTACGAAACATTCCGGTCTGCACTTCGTCCAGAACGAACAACGTTCCGTAGCGGCGGCAGGCGGCTTGCGCGGCTTGCAGATATCCCTGCGGAGGCAGACGAATTCCGGCCTCCGACTGCACTGGCTCCACGATAAACGCGGCTACGTCGCCCCTTTGGAGTTTGGTTTCAAGCGCCGGCAGATCGCCAAAGGGGACGGCCTCGGTGTCCGGCAACAGCGGTCCAAATCCATCCCGCCAGAAGGCGTCATCCATCAAGGAGAGCGCGCCGCAAGTCAACCCATGAAAGGCGCCGCTCGCGTAAATCAATCCGGTTCGTCCTGTATTCGCGCGAGCGAACTTAATCGCCGCTTCCACGCCTTCGCTTCCGGAACTGCAGAAAAACACTTTATCGAGGCGGCCGCCCGCCAGGCTGCAAAGCCGCTGTGCCAGTTCGCCGGCCAGGTCGGAAACGTGGCTCTGCAGCATGGCCGGACCTTCGCGGCCTAATTCCCGCTGCAGGGCGGACACAATCGCAGGATGGTTGTGCCCTGTGTTATGGACGCAATACCCGGAGAGAAAATCGAGGAAACGCCGCCCATCCTCGGCGTGCAATTCGACGCCCGAGCAGCGCCGGTAGCGCACATTCATCTGCAGGGCGTCGAGCAGCCGCACCCACTGCGGATTTACATGCTCCTGATACTGCAGGTCCGAGGCTGCAGTTTCTTCCTCAAATGGCGTGATCTTTCGGACGGTTGCCACTACTAGACTGGACGCGGTCGAAGAACCGCAGGTTCCGGCGAAAGAGGGTGAGCGGTCTTAGCGGCCGTTACTCGAGTTGCGCTTCCTTGAGCCATGCGACCAAAGCGCCGGTCCAGGCTGCCGAGGTTTTCCCGCTCTTCTGAATTCCGAATCCATGTCCGCCCGAAGAATAGATGTGCAGTTCCGCGGGGACTTTGGCGGCGCGCAGCGCGGCGAAAAAACGCCCGGCGTTTTCAGCGGGGTTGACGGTAGTATCGTCGTCGGCCGCCACCAGGAAGGTTCGCGGCATGGCGGAGGTGACGTTGAGCGCGGCCGGGAT
>DATJEI010000052.1:0-7806 GCA_035496735.1 Bryobacteraceae bacterium
TCGCGGTCTTTCTCCCCCCCGTTGCCGCCGAAGTACGTGAGCGCTCTGCAAATGCCAAATTTTTCGATCACGAGTTCGAGACCCTTGGCCGGATGGACACCCTGCATAAATGCGATCTCGATGATGGCATCGACGCTTTCGCCTGGTTCCACGTTTTCGATAGCCGCGGCGACACGCTGCACGTCACCGGTGGCGCGAAGATACGGCCACGCTTTGGGGATGTTTCCGCTCAACAGGAATAATTCGCCGGTTTCTTGCGCGACCTCGACAAGATATTGCTGGTACTCCGCCTGGACGTCGCGCGGAAGCGACCCAAGGTTCGGAGCCTGGATCAGCGGCAGCCCCAGTTCCAGGCGCTTTTTCATCAGTTTGGCTTCGAACAGAAGATGGTAGTCCTTAGCCTCGCGGAATTGCCGGATCAGATAGTCCAAGCTGCTCGCCGGATCTTCGGACCCGAGCATCGGTCCGACCGCTTCGAAGGCAGGCTCAAGCATCGTAGGTAATGGCGGGGGCGTCGGGAGATGCTCCTCACCCCTATTGATGATACACAACCCCCTGATTTCTGTGTCGCCACAAGAAGTGCGAGAAGGCGACGCTTGCTTCACTCAGACCCTGGTCAAGCTATCTACTGTATTGGCGTGAGATAATCTAAGCCCCAGGGAAGGACAATTAATGGTGCGCCTTGTTCTATTGATTTCGCTGCTCAGTGTTGCCGGAACAGCAGGCCCAATAACGGTGATCCAAACAAGGTCCGCATCCGGAGTGACCGATTTATTTTCTTCCTACGTCGTACCGACCTTCCCAGGAGCGGTCACGGCCACAATCGGGGGTGATGCTAGTTGTATCTCCTGCGATCAAGCCGCCTCTGCCACTATTGACCTCACCATGGATTTGTATACCCCCGGTCCTATCCGGGACGGTATCGCGCTGCTGCAATTGGTCCTGACTTCAAGTGGTAGCGTCGGCGGGGCCACGCATGTAGGTGGGGCAATCGGTCCGTATTCCCTGGGCAGTTGTCCGAAGGACCTCGATTGCCAGACCTCTGGTTATTTTCCTTTTGAGCTTGGAATTCCGTTTACGATTGATTTGAGCGGGCTTGCGAATGGCTTCCCGCCGCTTGGCGATGCAGGATTTTTAGTCTCCGCCTCGCTTCAGTTGTACGAAGTTCCCCCGCAAGGCGGCGGACCGGCCGGCGCACCTGTTCAAATTTATCTCATTCCCGAGCCCGGTTCAGCTAGACTTGCCTTCACTGGCCTCTCCGCCCTGACGCTGTTCGCCTTCCGTCGGAGAAGAAATTTGATTCCTCCTGGCGACACCCTGCTTTTTCCCGGCAGAAATACCAGCCGGAGGCGTTCACGGCTTATTTCACGAACTAGGCAATGGTTGGATATCTTCAGTCACTGTCTTTCTTGAACTTATCAGCGGTCTTGTGCATTACCAACACAGCCGACAGATCCGAATCGGCCATATCATTGTTGTCCAAGACTTCGACCAACGGCGCGCTTTGAAACCGGGTTGAAACCATGCGGGAATAGCTCAGAAGAGGCCGTTCCAACAGGTAACAGCTCACGATGGCGGCCGCAAAGGTCAGAACCAGGCGCGGGACAAACACTTCGGCCGCGGCGGAAATCGTGACGGCCCGCAGTGGCGTAAAGAAGAACTGTTGCCACAGGTACATGCCATAGGAGATGCGTCCCACCCAGAGTAGCGGGGGCCATTCGAGAATCCGGAATAGCCGCGAACCCGGCCAGTAGATCACCGACACCAGGATTGCGGGCAACAGCGCGGACTCAACCAGAGTCCCCGCCGAACGCGCGGAACCCGCCAACATCCAAACCCACGCAGCCATCACGGCCAGTACACTGCATGCTCGAAACCAAGGCGCAGTCAGAGCGCGTAACACCGGAAGGCGGTACGGACCGTGCAGCAGGATCGCCAGCGCGCCAGCGTACAAGAACGCGTCCAGACGCATATCGGTCCTCTGCAACGCCGGATAAGGCAGACTTATATGCGCGAGGCTCCACGGGCGCCACACTGCGGCGGCAGCCAAGAACGCGCCGGCGGCAATGAGCGCACGCCGCGCTCCCAGTCCTGCGAGCAGCGCCGGCCACAGCAGGTAGAAATGTTCCTCCATCGACAGCGACCAGAACTGCGCGGTATACCAGGAACGCTCCGGCCAATAGTTGCTATAGAGGAAGGCGGCGCTCGCCAGTTCGCCACGGCGCAGCGAATCTCCCAGCCATCCGCAGCCGCCGGCAATCGCCAGAACGATCAAGTAAAGGTATGCGGCCGGTAGAATTCGAAATGCGCGGCGCACGTAGAATCCGCGCAGCGAGATGCCGCTCCGCCGTTCGGCCTCTTCCAACAGCAAGGTTGTGATCAAATAGCCGCTGATCGCAAAAAACAGCGCCACGCCCAGTCCGCCCAGATGTCCCATGATGTAGCCGGCCGCCCGCACCGGCCGGGATGCGGCGCCACTCAACTGGAAGGCGTGCGACAGTATGACGGCTCCGATGGCCACGGCCCGCCAGCCGTCGAGCGTTGGAATTCTGTGCCGCGATCCCACTCCAATTTGTGGCGATTGGCCGCCATAGTTCTCATGGGCTTTCGTACACTGAAGCGTGGAGCAGATTGCCCTCGATTGGACGCCCGAGCCGCACTACTTTTCGGTGAGTGAGCTCGCCACCGCTCTGCGCGGCGTCTTCACCGAATATTTCAGGGATATTTGGGTCGCGGGCGAGATTTCCGGCGTGAAGCTCTACCCCAGCGGCCACTACTATTTCACGCTGAAGGACGAAGACGCGCAGATGCGCTGCGTCTGCTTCAAGACCGCGGCGCGCTATCTGAAATTCAAGCCACAGGACGGCGTAGCGGTGCTGGCGCGAGCCCGCGTGGATCTCTACGATGCGCGCGGCGACCTGCAGTTGGTGGTGGAGGCCATAGAGCCGCAGGGACACGGCGCGCTGCAGCTTGCCTTCGAGCAACTTAAAAAAAAGCTGGAAGCCGAGGGTCTGTTCGCGGCCGGCCGCAAGCGTGCCCTGCCCGCTCTGCCGCAACGCATCGGTATCGTGACATCGCCAACCGGTGCCGTAATTCAGGACATGCTGCATGTGCTGGAGCGACGCTGCCCCGGACGGCACATCCGCCTGTATCCGGCGCAGGTGCAAGGCGAGGGCGCGGCGGAACAGGTGGCAGAGGGCATCGATTATTTCAGTGCCTCGGGATGGGCCGAGGTGGTTATCGTGGCGCGCGGGGGCGGCTCTCTCGAAGATTTGTGGAGCTTCAATGAGGAGCGGGTGGCGCGGGCCATCGCGGCCTGTTCCGTGCCCGTGATCTCCGCCGTAGGGCACGAGACGGACTTCACCATTGCCGATTTCGTTGCCGACATGCGCGCGCCCACGCCTTCAGCCGCCGCGGAAATCGTGATTGCCACGCGAGAGAGTCTGGTAGATCGACTGAATGCCGCGGATCACAAACTATTGCAATCAGTTCGCCTGAAGATAGCGCTGCTGGCGCGTGCCCTGCACAACGTCGCAGTTGACCGTGCGCGTCTCCACCGTGCAATCGGACGGCAGATGCAGAGGGTGGACGAACTGGATTACCGGCTTCGTGATCTGTGGCGCGGATCGCTCGCGGCCTGCCGGCGTGCGCTCGATGGCGCCTCTGCCCGGCTGAGCCAGATGGACGTTCGTTTGCAGTTGGCAGCGGCGCGGCGGAGACTCGAGGCAAGTGACGCGGCTCTCACACAGTCGATGCGCCTGCGGCTGAGCGGCGCTCGCAGCCAGTTAGGGCCGCTCGAAGCCCATCTGAAGCAGCTCAGTCCGTTGACAATTTTGGACCGCGGCTACGCCATCGTCGAGCACGAAGGGAAGATCGTGAAGACTCCGGAAGACGTGCCGGTGGGGTCAGAGATCGATGTCCGCTTGGCGGCCGGGAAACTCAAGGCGACGGTAAACTGACGTTTACTCCAAGCGATAATTCGGAGCTTCCTTCGTGATGATCACGTCGTGCACGTGGCTCTCGCGCAGTCCGGCGGCGCTTACGCGCAGGAACTTGGCCTGCTGATGCAACTCCGGGATGGTCGCGCAGCCGCAATAACCCATGCCGGCTCGAAGACCGCCCACCAGTTGGTACACCAGATCGGCCAGCATCCCTTTGTAAGGCACGCGGCCTTCGATGCCCTCCGGCACCAACTTGCCGCCACCGGTGGCCTCCTGCGAATAGCGATCGGCCGAGCCTTGCGCCATGGCACCCATGGAACCCATGCCGCGATAGCTCTTGAAGGTGCGCCCCTGGTAAAGAATGGTCTCGCCGGGACTCTCCTCTGTACCCGCGAGTAGGCTGCCGATCATTACACAATCGGCGCCAGCCGCAATGGCCTTGGTGACATCGCCTGAAAATTTAATGCCTCCGTCGGCGATCAGCGGTACTCCGCTGCCGGCCGTCGCCTTGGCGCACTCGGCAATGGCGGTGATCTGAGGAACGCCCGCGCCGCTGACCACACGCGTCGTGCATATCGAACCCGGCCCGATGCCAACCTTGATCCCGTCGATACCCAGGCCGATCAGTTCCCTGGCGCCTTCATAGGTAGCGACGTTGCCGGCAATCAATTGAACTTCCGGCAGTGCGCGCTTCACGTTGGCAATCGCGTCCATCACGCGCTGACTATGCCCGTGCGCCGAGTCGATGGCCAGCACGTCCACTTTCTTGCTCACCAGTTCCTGCGCGCGCTCCAAATAATCGCCCGAAGATCCGAGCGCGGCGCCCACCCGTAAGCGTCCCTGCGCGTCTTTGGCGGCGTTGGGGTACTTTAACTTTTTCTGGATGTCCTTGACAGTGATCAGACCCTTCAGGTTGTAATGCTCGTCCACCACCAGCAGCTTTTCCACGCGATGAGTGTGCAGGATGGCCTCGGCTTCTTCGAGCGTAGTGCCCACCCCGACCGTGATCAGGTTCTCCTTGGTCATCACGCTCGCTACCGGCAGATCGTAACGCGTCTCAAAGCGCAGATCGCGATTGGTGAGGATGCCCACCAATTTGCCGTTCTTGGTCACCGGCACGCCGGAGATGCGGTAGCGTTTCATCACCTCGAGCGCATCGGAGATCTTGTGCTCGGGATCGATAGTGACCGGGTCCACGATCATGCCGCTTTCCGAGCGCTTCACCCGGTCCACCTCTTCGGCCTGCTTCTCGATGGACATGTTGCGGTGAATAATGCCGATGCCGCCCTGCTGCGCGAGCGCGATGGCCAAATGGGATTCGGTGACGGTGTCCATGGCCGAACTGACCACCGGAATATTCAGGCCGATCTTTCGGGTAAACCAGGTACGAGTGTCGGTCTCAGCGGGGACCACGCTACTGCGCGAGGGCACCAGCAGCACGTCGTCAAAAGTGAGACCTTCTGTGATGTTTTCAGGGTTCATTGCAGAGTATCTCTGAGAGACTTATCTCTAGATGATACAGCATGACTGCGAAAGTCCCGCCCAACGGCCTGCTGTTTTTCCAAGAGGCCCGTTCGCCGCGACGAAGCCTCCCCTGGTGCGGATTGCAGCGTGGTTATGCAAAGCCCAGCCAGTCCTAAGTCAAGCCACCCACAAGAGTAGGTGGTTTGCCTGAGTTCCGTGAAAGCACCGGCTAGGTGATACTGTTTTTGACCCCAAAATGTCCACTCCACTCGCCGGTAAGTTTCAAGATCATTATTACGTGCTCGGCATCGAGCCCAGGTCCGATTCCGAAACGTTGCAGAGCGCATATGCAGAACTCGCACGCAAGTATCATCCCAACAACCCCGATACCGGCGATCAGGAGGCCTTCGACGCCGTGAATGCGGCCTACGAGGTTCTCTCCGATCCCGCGCAGCGACTTGCGTTCGACAACCTGAAGGGAATCGGAGAGGACGCGGCCTGTCCGCAGTTCAGCGGGACAGAATTTTTCGAATCGCTGGGCTCGGATGCCGGACTGCGCATGGCTCTGTTGTGCATCCTATACGAGCGCCGCAAGAAAAAGCCCCTGAAACCGGGCTTACCGATGCGCTACGTCGAAGCCATGCTCAACGCTGG
Organism: Bryobacteraceae bacterium; assembly: GCA_035496735.1. GTDB lineage: Bacteria > Acidobacteriota > Terriglobia > Bryobacterales > Bryobacteraceae > Palsa-187. The sequence goes on from DATJEI010000052.1 coordinate 6,060, forward strand.
ATTGGACGAGCTATTTTTTGTGTTGTGGTATGCCAAGCAGCGCGGCTGGGTGTCGAGCGACGACAAGAGCAACCTTCTGATCACGGTACAAGGCATGGACTACTTGGATTGCAACCGTCCTTCGGCCGGGCAGGTGCTGCCGTACATTAAGCCGGCATCGATCGCTAACCCGGAACAGGAAGCCCCAACCAACGTCCTGGTGGCGGCCCTGGACGCCGCTTTAGCCAGCCGGGTGTTCAACAACGAAGATGCCCCCGCCGGGGCGGTATCCGCCCGGACCACGCCGGCTGGTCCAAACTGAAACAGCCCGTCCAGCAAACCTCGTGGGCCTGCCGGAGCGGGTCGATCGATACCGTGAGCCTTTACAGCGCAGCGGCTAATGTTACTGTTTCGGTCTAGCTGCTCTGGGTAGATGCAACCGCCAGTACCGACCCGACCTTCGAGAAGATCGTGCTGATGCTCGAAGCAACGCCAGGCATGACTGCCCCCGCGGCAACTGCAACGAAACCAGCCATGAGTGCGTATTCGATCAAATCCTGAGCGCGCGTGTCCTTCAACGTCTTCAGTTTCAGAAATAGATTCTTCATTGTGAACTCTCCTACCACCCATATCGGCATACTCCGAGGGTGCAGCGTAAAATCTTACGTTCTAATACCGCGAATTTCGATTTTGCCGCCAGCCGGTATCGCCAGCCGGCGGCAGCGGCAGCCGTGCTCTGCTACACTAGGGTTTCCCCATATGATTTCAGCAACACAACTGCGTCCCGGCATGGTAGTCAAGTGGAACGGCGAGCTCTTTTCGGTCTTTAAGATGGAGCACCGCACCCCCGGTAACCTGCGCGGGTTCGTCCAGGTAAAGATGCGCAAGCTCAGTTCCGGCACCATGATGGAGCATCGCTTTTCGTCGGAAGATAAGATCGAGCGGGCCTCGCTCGACCAGCAGGATATGGAATACCTGTACGACGACGGTGAGTTCTACTACTTCATGAACACCGAGACCTTCGAGCAAATGCACCTGACGCGCGACTTCCTGGGCGATGCCACCAATTTCCTGATCCCGAATCTGAAGGTGGAGATCGAATTCTACGAAGGCAAGCCCATGGGCATCGAACTGCCGCCGACGGTGGACTTGACCGTGATTGAAACCGAGCCGGGACTGAAGGGCGCCACCGTATCCAATGTGACCAAACCCGCCAAGACCGAAACCGGCCTGGTGGTGCAGGTACCACCTTTCATCAGCGAAGGCGAGAAGATCCGAGTGTCGACATCAGAGTCGGCCTATCTGGAACGGGCGTAGTCTAGGCCGCGCCAAAGATGTCGGCGTGGGTCAGCGTAATCTTGTATTCGGGTAGGCTCAACTCTTTCACTTCGTGAAGACCGCTGTCGCCATAAGTGAATAGCTTGCGATCTTCCGGATCGGCCAGCCAGATGTGGCGCACACCCCACTGACGGTACTCTTCTAGCTTCGGGACGATATAGCCTATGCGGTCGTCGGGCGAAAGTATTTCAATTGCAACCAATGGTGGCGCGCTGGGGACTTCACCTTCAGGTTCTCCTTGGAAAACTGCAATATCCGGTATCCGATATCGGGCTTCCTTCACTCGGTGACGGACTTCAGGTATCACGTAAAGCCCGGTGCGCTCTTCGTAAGACCCCAATTGGCGAACCAGCCACCCTTGTAGCCTTCCGTGCGATTTGTTCCCCATGTTGCGTTCGACCACCTCGCCGTCGAGATATTCGCGGTCGGC
>DATJEI010000053.1:0-6578 GCA_035496735.1 Bryobacteraceae bacterium
AGCTTCTTCTGCTGCGACACCTCGGTCTTCATCTTCTCGCGGATGTCCAGGCTCAAGCCTTCGCAATCCACCTTCTTCAGCAGCTCTTTGATGCCTTCGGCGCCCATCATGGCGACGAACTTACCGGGAAACTCCTGATCCAGCGCGCGCTTGCGCTCGTCGCTGATGACTTCGCCTTTGTGCAGGTCCGCCACTTCACCCGGATCGACAATCACGAACGCCTCGAAATACAGCACGCGTTCGAGTTCGCGCAAGGTGATGTCGAGCAGGTAGCCGATGCGGCTGGGCAGGCCTTTGAAAAACCACACATGCGAGCACGGGCTAGCCAGCTCGATATGGCCCAGGCGCTCGCGTCGCACCCGCGACAAGGTCACTTCGACGCCGCACTTGTCGCAAATCACTCCGCGATGCTTCATGCGCTTATACTTGCCGCACAAGCATTCCCAATCGGCGATCGGCCCGAAGATGCGGGCGCAGAACAGCCCGTCACGCTCCGGCTTAAAGGTCCGGTAATTGATGGTCTCGGGCTTGGTCACTTCGCCGTGCGACCAACTCCGGATTTTCTCCGGCGAGGCTAGCGATATTCGAATGGAGTCAAAGTCGGCAATCAGATTGGTGCGATCGTAAGGGGAAGATCGATACATAGTATTTGCTCCTTTTCGTTAGTCAGCCGCCAGCGCGGTTTCCATTACTTCGGTGTGCTTCTTCATCAATTCCACGTCCAGGCACAGCGATTGCAGTTCGCGGATCAGGACGTTGAAGCTCTCGGGCACTCCCGGCTCGGCCGCGGCCTCGCCTTTGACGATCGCTTCGTAGATCTTGGCTCGTCCGTAAACATCGTCGGATTTCGCCGTCAAGAGTTCCTGCAAGACGTAGGCAGCGCCGTAAGCTTCGAGCGCCCACACTTCCATTTCGCCGAAGCGCTGGCCGCCGAACTGGGCCTTGCCGCCCAAGGGCTGCTGCGTAATCAGCGAGTATGGCCCGATGGAGCGCGCGTGAATCTTGTCGTCGACAAGATGACTGAGCTTCAACATATAGATGTAACCCACCGTCACCGGCTGTTCGAACGGTTGTCCGCTGATGCCGTCGTGCAATTGAATCTTGCCCGAACTCGGCAGCCGCGCCGATTTCAACTGCGCCTTGATGTCTTTCTCGGTCGCGCCGTCAAATACCGGAGTCGCAAACCGCAGACCCAGCGCCTGCGCCGCCCAACCCAAATGGGTTTCGAGAATCTGCCCGACGTTCATTCGGCTGGGAACGCCCAGCGGATTCAGAACGATCTCGACCGGCGTTCCATCCGGCAGATACGGCATGTCTTCTTCTGGAACAATACGCGCGATCACGCCCTTGTTTCCGTGGCGGCCGGCCATCTTATCGCCGACCGACAACTTGCGCTTCATCGCGATATAGCACTTCACCTGCTTGATAACGCCCGGAGGGAGCTCATCGCCCTTGCGCAGCTTCCCGATCTTTTCCTCGGTGATTTTTTCGAGCACTGCGATCTGCCGCGAAGTCATCTCTTCGATTTCATCGATCTGCTCGTTGACACGCGGGTCCTTGTCCTTCAACTTCATGCGCTTCAGATCGCGGGCCCGCAGCTTTTCGATCATGTCGGCGGAGAGATCGACACCCTTGGCCAGCAGCTTCTTGTTGGTCTTTTCGTCGTGCAGGTCGGCCAGGATTTCCTTGCCGGCAAGCAGCGACGCCAGGCGCTTGGTGCGCTCATCGTTCAAAATGCGCTTCTCGTCCTCGAGATTGCGTCGCAGCCGCTCTTCCGAACTCTCCAAAATCAGCTTGGAACGCTCGTCAAGCTCCGCGCCCTTGCGCGAAAAGACCTTGCAGTCGACCACCGTGCCTTCAATGCCCGGCGGGCAGTAGAGCGACGCATCCTTCACATCGCCGGCCTTCTCACCGAAAATCGCGCGCAGCAGCTTCTCTTCAGGCGTCAGTTGCGTCTCGCCCTTGGGAGTCACTTTGCCCACCAGAATGTCGCCCGGCTTCACGGTCGCGCCGATGCGAATGATGCCGCTTTCATCCAAGTTGCGCAGAAAACCTTCAGCGATATTCGGAATATCGCGCGTGATTTCCTCCGGTCCCAGCTTGGTGTCGCGCCCGTCGACCTCAAATTCTTCGATGTGGATCGACGTGTAGTAGTCTTCCTTCACCAGCTTCTCGGACACCACGATGGCGTCCTCGAAGTTGTACCCGCGCCACGGCATGAACGCCACCAGCACGTTGCGCCCCAGCGCCAACTCGCCCAGATCCGTGCACGGCCCGTCGGCCAGAACGTCGCCCTTCTTCACGCGCTGCCCCTGACGCACGATCGGCTTTTGATTGATGCAAGTGTTCTGGTTGGAGCGTTTGAACTTGGTCATCGTATAGATGTCCGCGCCCACCTCGCGGGAAAGCTGTCCTTCCTGAACATTGCCTTCGACGCGCACGATGATGCGCTCGCTGTCCACCGAATCCACCACTCCCGCTCGCTTGCAGATGATGACCGCGCCCGAATCCCGCGCCGTCACCCGCTCCATGCCGGTGCCCACGTAAGGAGCATCGGCGCGCAGCAGGGGCACGGCTTGCCGCTGCATGTTCGATCCCATCAATGCGCGGTTCGCGTCGTCGTTCTCGAGGAACGGAATCAGGCTCGCCGCCACCGATACCAGCTGCTTCGGACTGACGTCCATGTACTGGATCTTGTCCACATGATCCAGCACGAAGTTGCCCGCGGCGCGCGCATTTACCAGCTCGGAAGTGATCTTGCCCTTTTCATCCAAGCCCACGTTCGCCTGCGCGATAATGTACTTGTCTTCTTCCCAGGCCGAGAGGTAATCGCAGTGCGGCTCCATTTCAGCCGCCTGTTTCTTGGCTCCCAGATTGCGATTAGCCTTCTCCGCGTCTGCCCTTAGCATGACTTGGTTGACTTTGAATTCCGTATCGCCGGGATTCAAAATGCGCACTTCGTCCACCACCACGCCATCCTTCACGCGCCGATACGGGCTCTCGATAAACCCATAATCATTGATACGCGCAAAGCACGAGAGAGAGCTGATCAGTCCAATGTTCGGACCTTCCGGCGTCTCAATCGGGCAGATGCGCCCGTAGTGCGTCGGATGCACGTCGCGAACTTCGAATCCCGCTCTCTCGCGCGAGAGACCGCCTGGTCCAAGAGCCGACAAACGCCGCTTGTGCGTGATTTCGCTGAGCGGGTTGGTCTGGTCCATGAACTGCGAAAGCTGGGATGAACCGAAGAATTCGCGGATGGCCGCCATCACCGGCTTGGCGTTTACCAGGTCGTGCGGCATGGCCGTCGACATTTCCTGATACACGCTCATCTTTTCTTTGATCGCTCGCTCCATGCGCACCAGCCCAATGCGGAACTGGTTTTCGAGCAGCTCGCCCACCGCGCGCACGCGGCGGTTGCCCAGGTGATCGATGTCGTCCACCGATCCAATGCCGCGCCGCAGCTTCAGCAGGTATTGAATGGTGTCTATGAAATCCTGGTGATCCAGCGTGCGCTTATCGAGCGACGTCCCGTCAGCCTTGTCGTGCAGCTTGATATTGAACTTCATGCGCCCCACGCGCGAAAAATCGTACTTGCGCGGATCGAAGAACATGCCTTGGAACAATTGCGTGGCCGTATCCACCGTCGGCGGGTCGCCGGGCCGCAACTTGCGGTAGATTTCGAGCAGCGCTTCGCTCTGCTGCTTGACGCCGTCTTTCTTGAGCGTCATTGATATGACATTGCCCACGTCGTCGAGTTCGGGGAAGAACACGTCGAAGGTCTTAATGCCGGCTTCCATCAGACGGCTGATGATACTGGCGGTGATCTCGTGGTTGGCCTCTATTAAGACCTCGCCGGTCTCCATATCGATGACATCGGCCGCCACATAGGCGCCTTCCAGATCGTTGGCCGAGACTTCCACTTGCTCGATCTTCGATTTCTGCAGTTCCTTAAAGACGCTGTTCGTAATCTTGCGTCCTTGCGCCACCACCGTTTCACCCTTGGCGGAAATCGCATGTGACAGCTTGTGCCCGATCAGGCCTTCGGAAACCTTCCAGAACAGCTTCTTGTCTTTAATGACGATGTCGTTGCACTTATAGAAAGCGCGCAGAATCTCCGCGTCGGTTTTCAATCCCAGGGCGCGCAGGAACACCGTGCCATAAAACTTGCGTTTGCGGTCGATACGCACATGCAGCAGGTTCTTGTTGTCATATTCGAACTCCACCCAGCTGCCGCGATACGGAATGATCTTGCCCAGGAAGTAGCCCTGAGCTTGCTGGCGCTCGAAGAACACTCCAGGCGACCGGTGCAACTGCGAAACAATGACGCGCTCGGTGCCGTTGATGATGAAGGTGCCGTTGTCGGTCATCAGCGGAATTTCACCGAAGAAAACTTCCTGCTCCTTGATGTCGCGGATGGTCTTGTTGCCGGTCTCCGGATCCTTGTCGTACACCGTCAGCCGGATCGTGACCTTAAGCGGAGCCGCGTAAGTCATCCCGCGCTCTTCGCACTCCGGCACGTCGTATTTCAGTTGCAGACCCACCGGATCGCCGCAGCGGTTGCAGAACGTGACGATATTTTTATTGAAGGTCCCGCAGCGATGGCACAGCACGTCGCCCAAATGGAACGGATCGGTCTTGATGGTGGCTCCACAGGCCGGATTCCGGCAGGTCGAACGCAGGTGATGCAGCCCCTTCAGGTTGCCGCACTTGCATTCCCAGTTGCCGATCGCATAGTCTACGAACTCGAGCTGACTGAGCCCGCGAAAATCCGAAATCGGGAACACGCTCTTGAACACGCTCTCCAGACCGGCGTCATCACGCTCGGCCGGCAGCAGGTCCATCTGCAGAAATTTCTCATAGGACTTCTTCTGGATCTCGATCAGATTCGGAATCGGAATCGAAGTCTTGATTTTCGAAAAATCCACTCGTTCGCGCATCACAATATTTTCGGGAGTTTGCATGATTCAATTTCCTCGACGCAGTTAAGAGAACGATTCAAAACGAAAAACCCGAAGGTGTGAGCACACTTCGGGCGGGTCTATTTTTCGCAGGGACAAAGCCATGCGGTAGTTCAGACGAACTGCCGATTCCAACGCAGGGCGTCAAATTCACCTTTTCGCCGTACGGGCAACCAAAACTCAAATGGCGCACAGCCATCCCACTGTGCGCACTTGCGGTAATCCAATCATAACAAAAGCCGCCCGAGGTGGCAAACGGCCCTTGTTATACCAACATGGCGGGACGGTTCCGCGCTTCCGGCGCCGCAGCACCGGCCCGCGCCCGCCCCTACCGCGCCGCGCTACTTTACTTCCACAGTGGCGCCGGCGTCGACGAATTTCTTCTTGATGGTCTCGGCTTCTTCCTTGTTGACGCCTTCTTTGATGGGCTTGGGAGCGCCATCGACCAGGTCCTTGGCTTCCTTGAGACCCAGGCTGGTGACTTCGCGCACTGCCTTGATGACATTGATCTTATTCGCGCCCGCCGCGGTTAAAACCACCGTGAACTCGGTCTTTTCTTCCGCCGCCGGTGCCGCCGCCGCGCCGCCGCCGCCCGCCGGAGCCGCCACCACCGACGCAGCCGCCGCCGATACGCCCAGCTTCTCTTCGAGCAATTTAACCAGCTGAGACGCTTCGAGCAGCGTCAGCCCTTGAATCTGTTCCGCAATCGCATTAATGTCTGCCATGTTTGTTCCCTCAACCCTTTCCAAAAACCGTTCAAACCTTTAATAATCCTGCTGGCCGCTGGCCCGGTCGGCCAGTCCTCTACGGGTAAACTCTAAGCCCTGGCTCCTAGCTCGTAAACTTGTTTTCCTTCACGCCCTGATCCACCACCACCGCCAGGTTGCGGCCGACACCGTTGATCGCCGTCACCAGTTGCTGCGCGGGAGCATTAATCACCCACAGCAGCTTGCCGAAAATCTCTTCCTTGGACGGCAGCGTCGCCAACTGATTGATGCCTGAGACATCCACCACGCGGCCTTCCACCATGCCGGCCTTGAAAGTGAATGCCGGGTTGGCCTTCGCATAGGCGGTCAACGCCTTGGCCAGCGCCACGGGATCGCCCGAGGTATAGGCAATGGCGCACATACCCTTCAAATCTTTCAACAGCGCGCCCGCTTCGCCGCCCTCGGCCGCCTTCTCGGCGATCCGGTTCTTGATCACTTTATAAGTGCCGCCGGCGCCGCGCACCGTCTTGCGCAATTCGAAATCCTGATCGACCTTCATCTTCTCGTAGCCCGCCAGGAAGATGTTTTTGTGGGCCTCCAGCTGCGCGCGCAACTGATCCAGATCCTGCTGCTTTTCCTTCTTATTTTTCATTGGAAATCCCTAAAACCCTCAGTAAGACAGGCCCATAGCCGGTCGCGCCTAAACCGCCTTCAAGTTATACGGCGAGGTGTCGAGTGAAACCCCCGGCCCCATGGTCGAGCAGATGGTCACGCTCTTGACATACTTGCCTTTCGCCGCCGCCGGCTTGGCCTTGACCACGGCGCTCATCAGCGAATTGGCGTTTTCCACCAGCTTCTGCTGATCGAAGCTGATCTTGCCCACCGGCACGTGAATCACACCGGTCTTGTC
>DATJEI010000054.1:0-24932 GCA_035496735.1 Bryobacteraceae bacterium
ACATCCAGATGATGCTCGATCACCACGACAGTATTGCCTAAAGCGACCAGGCTGTGCAGCACGTCCAGCAGTTTGCGCACGTCTTCGAAGTGGAGTCCAGTGGTCGGCTCATCCAGGATGTAGAGCGTCTTGCCGGTCTGCCGGCGGCTCAATTCGCGCGCCAGCTTGATGCGTTGAGCCTCGCCTCCCGAAAGCGTGGTTGAGGACTGCCCCAGATGCAGATATCCCAGACCCACTTCGACCAGTGTCTCCAGCTTGGCGCGAATCTGCGGGATATTTTCCAGCAGCGACAGGGCGTCCTCCACCGGCATTTCCAGCAGGTCGGCAATCGACTTGTCTTTGTATTTCACTTGCAACGTTTCATGATTGTAGCGCCGCCCGCGGCACACATCGCAGGTGACATATACGTCCGGCAGAAAATTCATTTCGACCCGCTTCTGCCCGTCGCCCTGGCAGGCCTCGCAGCGGCCACCCTTGACGTTGAAACTGAACCGCCCCGGTTTGTAACCGCGGGCCCGCGATTCCGGCAGCTTCGCATACAAGTCGCGAATATGCGTGAATACCTGTGTGTAGGTGGCCGGATTTGATCGCGGCGAACGGCCGATCGGCGCCTGGTCGATCTCGATCACTTTGTCCAGCAGGTCGAGACCCCCGATCGCGGTATGCGCGCCGGCCTGGGCCCGCGATCCGTACACTTCCTTGGCCGCCGCGCGGTAGAGGATATCGTTCACCAGTGTCGATTTCCCGCTGCCTGAAACGCCGGTCACCGCGACGAACAATCCCAACGGAAACTCCACGTCGATGTTTTTGAGATTGTGTTCCGTCGCGCCTTGAATTGCGATCCGCCGTTTGCCCGGCACGCGCCGCTCAGCCGGAAGCGCGATCACTCGCGTGCCCGCCAGATATTGCCCGGTGAGCGAGTCGGCGTTTTGCTCGATCTCCTTCGGAGTCCCCTGCGCAACTAATTGACCGCCCAGTCTGCCGGCGCCCGGCCCAAGATCGATCACGTAGTCGGCGCGCTCGATGGTCTCGGCGTCGTGCTCCACAACCAGCACCGTGTTGCCCAGATCCCGCAGGCTCTGTAGCGAATCGAGCAAGCGGTCATTGTCGCGCGAGTGCAGCCCGATCGATGGCTCGTCCAGCACGTACAAGACTCCGCGCAGCTTTGAGCCAATCTGGGTGGCCAGCCGGATGCGCTGCGCCTCGCCGCCCGATAATGTTGCCGCCGAACGCTCCAGGCTCAGATACCCAAGTCCCACCCCCACCAGGAATTCCAACCGGTTCCGCACTTCATCCACCGTACGCTTCCCGATCTGCTCCTCGCGTCCGGCAAGCTTCCATTTCTTGACCGTATCGAGCGCGCGTGTTACCGAAAGTCCCGTTAGTTCCGCGATCCCCACGCCCCTCACCTTTACCGCCAGACTCGACGGCTTCAACCGCTTGCCGTGGCAATCCGGGCAGGTCGCGGCGGATTGATATTGCAGCAGCCACTCGCGCGCGCCCTCGCTAATATCTATCTGCTCGTAGTAGTGGTCCAGCGTCGCGATCAGCCCGTCGCTCAACGCTTCCTGCGCCTTCTTCGAGAGCTTCTCGAACGGCTTCTGAATCGGAATGTTCAAACGCGCGGCCAGCAGCTTCAAATCTCCGTTCACATGGGTTGAACTGCCGCCAATCCCGAGCGCCCCGTCCAGCATGGGCTTCGAAGGGTCCACGATCACTTTCGCCGGATCCCAGCTCCAGCGGCTGCCCAGGCCTGTGCAGGTCTCACACGCGCCAAACGGACTATTGAAGGAGAACGATCGCGGCTCCAGTTGCGGTACGCTCCCGCCGCATTCCGGACACGCCAGTTTCTGCGAGTACAACCGCTCCGGTCCATCCACCTGCGCCACCAGAACCAGCCCGTCGGCCAGCTTGGTTGCCGTCTCGATCGACGCTTCCAGGCGCTTTTCCACTTCCGGCTTGATCAGCAACCGGTCCACCACCACTTCGATGGTGTGATTCTTGCGTTTATCGAGGGTGATCTCTTCATCCAGCGGCCGCAGCACGCCATCCACGCGGGCCCGCACGAATCCTTGACGAGCCAGTTTTTCAAGCTCCTTGCGGTATTCGCCTTTGCGCCCGCGCACAATGGGCGCAAGGATCATCACGCGTTCCTGTGGCCCCAGCGTCATCACCTGCTGCAGGATCTGCTGCGACGATTGCCGCGAAATCTCCAGCCCGCAAGTGGGACAATGCGGCACGCCGATGGCCGCGTATAACACGCGCAGGTAATCATAGATCTCGGTGATAGTGCCAACAGTCGAGCGCGGACTGCGGCTGGTGGTCTTCTGTTCAATCGAAATCGCCGGACTCAGCCCATCGATCGAGTCCACCTCCGGCCGCTCCATCTGATCCAGGAACTGCCGTGCGTAAGGGGACAGTGTTTCCACGTAGCGCCGCTGGCCCTCGGCGTAAATCGTATCGAAGGCCAACGAGGACTTGCCCGAGCCGCTCAGCCCCGTGATTACTGTGAGGGTATTGCGCGGGATCGCCACGTCGATGTTCTTCAGGTTGTGTTGCCGTGCCCCGTGCACGGTAATCTGCTTGAGCAAAGCGTCTCCGATTTTTTGGGGTGCGCTTCCATTGTCCCAGAAACCGGGATGGCCCCACGAAGACAGCTCTTCTGTTGTCCGGTTTGTCGCGCTGGGCGGGCTTGTCACGAAAGAGCCATCGGAAGCAGTGAGATTACTACCTCGCGAAGACTCCCATCCAAAGACCTTTGCCCGCGGGGAGTGAGCACTCGGTCCGGTGAGTCACGCGAAATTCGCGTTGCGCCAGGGTTGCTTGAAGCCACTTAGTATCGATCAGCGAGAAGTGAGGTTTCAGCTTCTGAATCGAGGAAAACTGACTTGGGGCTACACCCTGCTCAAACTGACTAGGCAGTTGTAGCACGACGGATAACGCGCCGCCAGGGGCCACCAGAGATAATGCATTCTCCAGACAGATGCCTGTGCCAGCGTGTTCGAACACCAAGGCCGCATGCACCAATTGCACCGGCGCTATATCGATGAGTTGTTCAGCCAAATCCACACAGTAAAGCTCAAGACTGCATGTATCTGCATACCGCTGGCGGACGGCATTCAGATAAGACGGGTTTATGTCCAAGCCCACGACGCGGTTGGTAATTGTGCCGTCAACCCGATCAAGTCCATTTCCGCCCGCGATTCCCAGCACTGCGACGGAAGCGGGACGGCAGCAAGCCAGAGCCTCCCCGAACAGGTCCGATAAGGCGTCTAACTGCTGAACCTCGGCCGATTTCATGTGGCCTTCATAATCCGCAAGAGGTATGCTAACCCAGGGATTCGCCATCTTTGATACTACGCCTGCCAGCCTATGGGATTCGAGGATGATTCACAAGTCAGAGTTCTTCAGCAAGCCTCCGATTCGCTATACTAACGGCAATCCCGGCAGGTCTGTCGCTGCCCGGACCTGCAGGAGGCAAGGGTGAGTTTTGAAGCATCGGTGCGGTATGCGGGTGATGTCGCGATCATCGATCTAGCGGGCCGCATTATTCTGAACGATGGCTCGGCCGCGGTGCGCGAGGCCATCGCCAAATTGCGCGAAACGGGCGTGCACAAGATCCTCCTCAACTTGGCGGACGTCAGTTTTATCGATAGCTCCGGGTTGGGAGAGCTGGCCAGCGCTTACGCCCGCATGAATAAAGCCGGCGGTCAGCTGAAGCTCATGAATCTTCCGGCACGCATCGTGGACCTGCTGCGTATCACGAAGCTAGACACGGTTCTCATTGCGTTTCCCAGCGAGCCCGCGGCGCTCCAGAGTTTCAATAACGGCGCCGTTTCGGCCTGAATTCGCGACCCATCGCTCCCGCGAATACCCGGCTTCGCTCGCTCCATTGCGATGGAAACCGGAGTGCTTGTAAGTTGTCAGGAGTCGCCCGCGTCCACGCGAAGCCATTAGTTTAGCGCCCTACACATGCGGAATATTGAGTGCGAGATCGACCCCGTGGCGGAACTTTTTTACCCTGCCTGCAACCTTGGCGTCTAAGTGCTGACCCGAGCCTATGGCGAATTTCTGCGGACGCAGCAGGACTTGCTTCTCAAAATTCTCGATGCGCTAAAAGCGGCCGGCACGGCCTTGGCCCTTCCCACACAGGTCACTATCGGTTATCTGCAAAATCAGTTGGGCCTACCCGTCGCTCAGGGTCTCATGCCTGCCGGGCGCACCTAGGTCGCGTGCCGCACCCACCAGTCCGGTAATTCCGCTACTGAATTCAGCACCGTATTTGGTTTGACGGGACCTTCCAGATCCAACTCCCGGAACTTCCCGGTTCTCACAAGCGCAGCCTGCATGCCGGCCAATTGCGCCCCCGCGATGTCGGTCTCGATGTCGTCGCCTACCATCAGGATCTCGCGGTTTGCCACGCCCAGCCGATCCGCGGCCGCCTGAAAGAATTCCGCAGACGGTTTGCCGAGCACCAGTGCCTTCCGGCCGGTGGCATGTTCCAACGCCGCCACAAAAGGAGCGACGTCCAGCGATATTCCGTCGGCTGCCTTCCAGTAGCGCGTCATCCCCAGTGCGATCAGCACCGCCTCAGGATTCGAATGCAGCAGACGGAAAGCGCGATTGAGCGTGGCGAAATCCCACGCGCTTGCCAGGTCGCCGATCACCACGTGCCGCGCGCCGCTCTCCGCATCTTCGGGCAAGAGATCCAGGCCATCGAAGGCCGGACGGGCTGCCGGACGCAGGAACAGCGCCACGCGGGCTGCGCCCCGGGCGCGAAGCCAATCGGCAGCCGCCTCGCTGGGCGTCATAATTTCACTCGGGCTGGCTGCAATTCCAAAGCCCGACAGTTTCGCGGCCAGCGCATCGCGCCCGCGCGAAGTGGTGTTGGTGACAAACAGATGCGGGATGTTGCGCTTTCGAACCCAACTCAGCGTCTCCGCCGCACCGGGGATCGGCTCCTCGGAGTTGTACAGCACTCCATCCATGTCGAAGAGAACAGCTTGCATGGTCCAATCCGCCGCCGCTAGCGCGCGGTTCGCGAGCTTACGTCATCCGCAGAGCCGCGGTAAGCTCCTTATCCGACGGCTTGGGCGGTCTGGTAGGGCAACAGGGTCGAGGAAATAAAGCTTAATACCAGATTCAACCCGATGGCCACAGCAATATAGACGCCGGCGTTCGACGCCAGCCGCCGCTCAGACGATGAAGTGCAAGCCGCGGGGTGAAGGGTAACCGTACTCATAGCACGCTTCTATAGGGTACCAAGCTGCTGAAATCTTTCCGGGTTAAGGCGAAGGCCGCTATGCGAGTTGCGTATCAGTGACGTACCGGGCGCGTACTTCGGCTTCCGCTTTGAGCCAGTCGTCTTCCGGAGAGCCCGGCCGATCTGCCCGTTCGAGCCAGATTCGGTAGGCCACCTGAGCAATCTCTTTCTGCTGACCTGTTGCGTCATATTCGAGGACCGGGGCCGGCGCGCTCTTGCTAACTCGCCGCGGACTGCGGTGAGCTTTGGGTTCGGCGGCCTTAGAAGGTGCGGTGCGGGTGACGGCCATGATATTTCTCCTTGATACGGACAACGGGGCCGACTGAGGATCTCCGAGGATGGTATTTTCATTGTAGCGCAAAGTTATAATAGACTTCGCAAAATGATAGCCGCGTCATGATCCTCAACACTCTCCGGTCACTCGGCTGCCTATCGATCGGGCTGGGTCTTTTGCCAATCCCGCTGTTCAGCCAGGGCCGCAATTACGGGCGCTCGCAAGTAATCACGCAGCAGGGAATCGCGGCCACCAGCCAGACCTTGGCCTCCCAGGCCGCCGTGCAGATTCTGGCGCGCGGCGGAACTGCGGTGGATGCCGCCATCGCCGCGAACGCCGTGCTCGCCGTGGTTGAGCCCATGAAGAACGGTTTGGGCGGAGACCTGTTCGCTCTCTACTGGGATGCCAAGACCGGGAAGCTGCAAGGCCTTAACGCATCCGGTCCCGCGCCGCGCGGCCTGACGCCTGAATTCCTGACGAAGCTGGGAATCAAATCCATGCCCCAGCAAGGCATCCAGAGTTTCACGGTTCCAGGCGCCGTGGACGGCTGGTGGAAAATGCATCAGCGCTACGGCAAGCTCCCCTGGAAGGATCTGTTTCAGTCGGCGATTGCTTACGCTGAAGTTGGATTTCCGGTTTCCGAGGCCATTCAGGAATCGTGGGCGGACGCTGCGAATAGTTCTCGCGTGCGGGCCAATCCGGAGTCGATGCGCGTGTTTTTCCCGGACGGAAAGGCTCCGCTGGAGGGCGATCTGTTTCGTAATCCTGGAATGGCGCGGGCCTTTCGTCTAGTCGCCGAGAAGGGCCCGGAAGCCATGTACAAGGGAGAAGTCGCCGCTGCGATTTTGAAAACCTCGCGCAGCCTGGGCGGCACCATGACCGCTGAGGACCTCGCCTCATTTTCTTCGGAGTGGGTCGAGCCCATCTGGATCGATTACCGGGGCTGGCGGGTATACGAAATGCCTCCCAATGGCCAGGGGATGGCCGCCCTGGAGATGCTGAACATTATGGAGACCGCGCCCGCGTCACCGCTAGGCGCATTCAGCGCCGTCGAAATGCACAAGCGCATCGAATCCATGAAGCTGGCCTACGCCGATGTGCACCGCTATGACGCGGACCCCCATAGCTACGACGTGCCGGTGGCGCAGTTGCTTTCGAAAGAGTATGCCCGCAAGCGCGCGGCCTTGATCGATCCGAAGAGAGCGAATTGTGTGGTGCCGCCCGGTCAACCCGTGGGCAGCGACACCACCTATCTGACCATCGTCGACAAAGACGGCAACATGGCCAGTTGGATTGAGAGCGTGTACGCGGAGTTTGGTTCCGGAGTCACCGTCGACGGTATGGGCTTCCTGCTGCAAAACCGCGGCGCCGGATTCACGCTGGAGCCCCATCATCCCGACGTTCTCGCCGGCGGAAAGCGGCCGTTTCACACCATCATTCCGGCCTTCATGGAGCGCGGCGACCTGCACATCGGATTCGGCATCATGGGCGGCGCGAATCAGCCCCTCGCCCACGCGCAATTCGTTTCGAACCTGGTCGACTACGGCATGAATGTGCAGGCAGCGCTGGAGGCACCGCGCTTCACCAAGCGCAACTCCACCGGATGCGATGTTTCGATTGAAGATCGCGTACCGGTAAGCACCTTGCAGCAGCTCTCCGAGCGCCGGCACCAAATCGCGATCCGCCGCGAGTATACCCAGGAGATGGGGCGCGGCCAAGCCATTCTGCACAATTCAAAGACCGGCACCAACTACGCCGCATCCGACCCGCGCGCCGACGGCGCCGCCATACCGGAACCGATCCGGTAATTCTCAGCGCCAACTAGGCTACTTTGATGGTCAACTCGCCCAGTTTGGCGATACGTCCCACCATGACATCGCCGGAAACCACCGGACCGACGCCCTCCGGCGTGCCGGTATAGATCAGGTCCCCCGGCTGGAGCGCCACCTGCTGCGATAACTGGTTGATGATGTGGGGCACGCCCCAGATCATCAGGTTCAAATCCGAGTGCTGGCGCACTTGCCCGTTTACCGCGATCTCGATGTTACCCTCCCGCAGGTGCCCCACCTGCGCCACCGGATAAATCGGGCCGCACGGCGCCGATTTATCGAAGGCCTTTCCGATTTCCCACGGGTGACCCTTCTTGGCCGCTGCCTGCTGCACGTCGCGGCGCGTCATATCGAATCCAATCGCGTAACCGTACACGTGGCCGAGAGCCGATTCGACGGGGATGTTCGCCCCGGCCTTGCCAATCGCCGCCACCAGTTCCACTTCGTGGTGGTAGTTGGTGGTTAGGGGAGGGTAGGGGACCAAGGAGCCATCCTCGACGATCATATCGCTGGCCTTGGCGAAGAAGAATGGCGGGTTTTTCTCGTCGTTCCCGAACTCCCGCACGTGCGCCAGATAGTTGCGCCCCACGCAGTAAATGCGATGAACCGGGAAACGCGCCGGAGTACCAATAACGGCGAGGGAAGGCTGCGGGGCAACGGGCACGACGTAGTCCATAAGTTCAAAAGTACCATTACAATCGGATGCAGATTGAGACCCTAAGGCGTTGACCTTAGTTGCCCGCGCCTATACACTCATAACACTGTGATGGAACAACGCAAAAACCAGCGGTTTGATTTGCGCCTTCCCTTCGAGATTATCGATGGCGCCGCCAAGTCTAAGTCCAAGGGCGAAACCAGGAATGTCAGTTCCTGCGGGGTGCTGTTTACATCCAAGGCGGCGGTGGCGATCGGGGAATCGATCGAGTACATGATCACGCTGCCGAGGGCGCCCGGAACGCGCTCGGATGTTCGGCTCCGGTGCATTGGCAAAGTGGTCCGCGGGGAGCAGCCTGCCCGATATGCCGCAACACTGGAGCGCTTCGAATTCGTGCGCCAGAAGAACTAGCGGGGTTCCCGCTTTCCGATGATCAGCTGCCGCGTCCGTAATTCTTGCGGAGGATGGCGGCCAAGACTAACAAGACTAAAAGGATGGAAACGGCTATCGCCATACTACTCGCGCTCAGTTTTGAACCGGAAAGCTCGCGCAAACTCACGTACCGCTGAAGACGCCTTGGAATGGATCATTGTCGAAATTCGGATCATTTCTTGCCGGTACATGTTACCAACCGATCTCAACAAACGATCTTTTTCGGGATCGGACTGATAGCGATATTCGTCCCGATCCGGGCCTGCCGATAGCAATTGATCTCGTACCAGATCGTTGAAAATGCTTCTGGAGACCGGCGGTGTTATCCATAGCCGTTTAGCCAGAGTCTCCGGCCTCCAAGTTCGGGAAGACTCGCGCCATAGTAGCAACAGTACCTCCAGATGAGGAACCCTATTGATCCGCTTGGCAATAAATGGGTCGACTTCGGTCCTTTCCTCATACCGGCATTTTGTCCAAGCAAGCGCCTACTGCCTATAAGCTATGTAATTTGGCGAATTACCCATCCCGCGGTCAGCCATCGATTCTGAGGATTCATTGAAGCCAAGAAAGCTTCCGCATCAAATTGTTCCACGCCAGAGTTCGCCCATAATCTTGATCTTCCTGAGGGCGAACATAAGCTGTTATAATTGCAACTAACCTATGGCCAACTCTGCGATCGCTCCGCGGGCAGTCTCGACCAAGAAGATTATCCTCTTGAGGCCACGAGGGTTTTGTGCCGGAGTGGTGCGGGCGATCGATGTGGTTAAGATAGCGCTGGGACTTTATGGGGCACCGATCTACGTGCGTAAGGAGATAGTTCACAACAAACACGTTGTGGATGAACTCCGGGCGGCGGGAGCCATCTTCATTGAAGAGCTGGATGAGGTACCTGCCGGGGCGCGGGTGATCTTCAGCGCCCACGGCGTTTCGCCCCTGGTTCGCACGCAGGCGGTGGAGCGGGACCTGCAAGTCATTGACGCCACCTGTCCCCTGGTCACCAAGGTGCATCTGGAGGCCGTCAAGTTTGCCCGCAAGAACTTCACCATCGTGTTGATCGGCCACAAGGATCACGACGAGGTGATCGGCACTTTGGGCGAGGCGCCTGAAGCCACTGTACTCGTTTCGAATGTGGAAGACGTCAATCGACTTAACGTGAAAGATCCTGAAAAAGTTTCCTTCATAACCCAGACGACTTTAAGCCTGGATGAGACCAAGGATATCGTCAACAGATTACGGGAGCGTTTCCCGAAGATCCAAGGCCCGGCGGCGCAGGATATCTGCTATGCCACCGAGAACCGGCAGTTAGCCGTCAAGGCGGTGGCGCCGATGTGCCAGCTCCTGCTGGTGGTGGGCTCGCAGAATAGCTCGAATTCGCGCCGCCTGGTCGAAGTTTGCGTGAAAGAAGGCGTTGCTTCACACCTGATCGACGACCTGAGTGAAGTGCGGCCGGAATGGCTGGAGGGCGTGGATAAGATCGCGGTGACGGCCGGTGCTTCGGCCCCGGAAAATTTGGTCCAGGAATTGATTGCATCGCTGCGCGGACGCGGCTACGGTGAACTGGAAGAAGTGGAAATCAAGGAAGAAGACGTGCGCTTTAATCTGCCCTCCGAATTGAACCGGACGGTGCAGCTGCATACTATAGCGCGGGTATGAGTCCCAGCCTCCAACTCAGCGACGCCCTGGTTACATCCTGTTCGCAAACTCTGCGGCGAGCGGTGAACTTCCTGCTCGGCGCGCAACAGCGGGACGGCTATTGGTGGGCCGACCTCACGGCCGATACCACGCTCGAATCGGATTACATTCTGCTGGAGCTGTGGTGGCATCCGCCTGTCGACGGCGTGTGGAACCCGCCTAGCCGCGAGCGCATCGGTCGCGCCGTTCGTTCCATCCTGGCGCGGCAGTTGCCGGATGGCGGCTTCAATATTTACGCCCATGGACCCTCCGAAATCAGCGCTTCGGTGAAGGCATACACCGCTTTGAAGCTAGCGGGACTGCCCTACGACGATCCCGATCTGACCCGTTTGCGGGAGCGGATTCTGGCCATGGGTGGCTTGCAGGCGGCCAACAGCTACGTCAAGGTGAACCTCAGCATCTTCGGGCTGTACCCGCGCGAACACACCCCCTCGATTCCTCCCGAAGGCATGCTGCTGGGGCGGCTGATTTACGAAATGTCTTCGTGGACCCGCGCCATTGTGATTCCGCTTTCGATCGTGCATGCTATGAACCCCCAGCGTCCGGTCCCAGCCGGGTTCACGGTGAACGAGTTGCTGTCGCCTGGCTTGCCACTGAGTTTTCCAAATGACGAAGGGTTTTGGAGCTGGCGCAATTTCTTCCTGCTGACCGATAAGTTCGTCAAGTTCTGGGAGCGGCACGGGTCCGAGGGACTGCGGCGGAAGGCCATCCGCCGCGCCGAGCAGTGGATCCTGGAGCGCACTCGCTACTCCGATGGCCTAGCGGCCATTTATCCGCCCATGTTTTACGTGATCATGGCGCTCGACCTGCTGGGGTATCCGCCGGACCATCCTGATGTCGAGGAAGCCAAGCGGCAATTCTTCAACCTGCTAGTCGATGACGAGCGCGGCTTCTACTTTCAGCCGTGTTTTTCCGTGGTCTGGGATACCGGCATCGCGGCTTACGCGCTGGGCGAGTCCGGTCTGGTGCCGGATCACGCGATGGCCCGCGCGGTCGACTGGCTGCTGACGAAAGAAGTCCGCCGCCGCGGCGACTGGAGCGTGAAGCGCCCCAACGTCGAGCCGTCGGGCTGGTATTTTGAGTTCGCCAACGAGTTTTATCCGGACATCGACGATACCGCGCAGGTATTGCTGGCTCTGGCCAGGGCGCGCGGCACGGATGCCGTGAAGCAGGACGCCTGCATGCGGCGCGCGGTCGACTGGCTGCTGGCCATGCAATCTAAGGACGGTGGCTGGGCCGCGTTCGACGTTGACAATAATTGGCAATTCCTGAGTTCCGTGCCCTTCGCCGACCACAATGCGATGCTCGATCCCACCTGCCCCGATATCACCGGCCGAGTGCTCGAAGCGCTGTGTGCCTGCGGCGTTAAGCGCGATCATCCGGCCGTTCGGCGCGGCGTCGAATATCTTAAGCGCGCCCAGGAGGCCGACGGCAGTTGGGCCGGACGCTGGGGAGTCAATTACATCTACGGCACCTTCCTGGCTCTGCGCGGTCTCGAAGCAGCGGGCGAGAGCGATCGGGAAGCTTATATCCTGCGCGCCGGCGAATGGCTGCGCTCCATTCAGAACGCCGACGGCGGCTGGGGTGAAAGTTGCGCCAGTTACGCCCGGAGTACTTTTGTTCCCGCCGCCAGCGCGCCTTCGCAAACTGCGTGGGCGATTCTGGGACTGTTGGCAAGCGGCGATACCACCAGCGGCAGCGTTCAACAGGCTGTCGACTACTTGATCGAGACCCAACGCCAGGACGGCGGCTGGAACGAAGAGTTATCTACCGGCACCGGTTTTCCCGGCGTCTTCTATTTGCAGTATCACTACTATCGCCACTCGTTTCCGGTGCTGGCCCTCTCCAGCTACCTCAAGGCGAAAGGCGCCCACGGAGCAGACCGACCATGAGAGTTCCGCTCGCACAGGTCGCCGATATGGCGACCTACATCGCCAAGAATAAAATACGGCCCAAGCCGGAGTGGCAGAAGAACGTCGCTCCCGCCGACGACCTTGCCAACCCCTTCAAGATTGTCCATACGCAAATTCCTTCGGCCAAGAGCGATCGCAAGCCGCATCCCATGATCAACAAGCGCTTCCCGCTGGTGATGATGCTGGAACCGCTGCACGCCTGCAACCTGACCTGCACCGGGTGCGGCCGCATCCGCGAATACGAAGACAGCATTCGCGACCGCGTGTCCCTGGAGAATTGCCTGAAAGCCGTAGATGAGTGCGGGGCCCCCATGGTCTCGATCTGCGGCGGCGAGCCGTTGCTGCTGCCCGATATCGGCGTGATGTGCTCGGAGATCCTGAAGCGCGGACGCTACATACAGCTCTGCACGAATGGGATGTTTCTACGCAAACGCCTGAAGGATTTTACGCCCCATCCGAACCTGGTGTTCAACGTTCACCTGGACGGCATGGAGAAAAATCACGACATCGCCGTGGAGCGCGAAGGCGTCTTCAAAGAGGCCATCGATGGCGTTCGCGCCGCCAAGGAAGGCGGCTTCAAGGTATTCTCCAATACCACGGTCTTCAAAGAGACCGACATGAAGGAGATCTGGGAGTTGTTTGAGTATCTCGAACAGTTCGGTGTCGATGGGCACTCCATTTCGCCGGGCTACGGCTACTCGGCCGTGAACGATCGCGAGATGTTCCTGACGCGTGAAGACGTGCACGAGAAATTCAAGGACATCGACAAAATGGCCAAGCGCTTCCCTCTGGTCTCCTCGCCCGTCTACATGGACTTCCTCAAAGGCGAGCGCGAGTTACCTTGCACGGCGTGGGGCATGCCGACCTATAACGTGAAAGGTTGGAAGGGTCCCTGCTACCTGATTACGGACGGACACTACAACACCTTCGAAGAACTGATGACCAAAACCCAGTGGGAAAACTACGGCACCGGCAACGATCCCCGTTGCGAGGACTGCATGGTGCATTGCGGATATGAGCCTTCCTCGGCGTACGGAGTGAATTCGAAAATGATGGATCCGTTTAAATCGCTGAGCTGGCTATTGAGTTGAGGTAGCGCACCCAATGAAGCCCGTTCTGGTAACGGGGGCCACCGGGTTCATAGGCTGGCATGTGGCGCGGCAGTTGTTGCAGCGAGGACAGCGGGTTCGGGCATTGGTCCGCGACCCGGTGCGCAGCGCGAAGGCGCTGGCGGAGTTGGCGGGAATCGGCACGGAAATCGAGACGGTACCAGGCGACTTACGGGATGAGGACTCCCTGGCAAGGGCAGTCGGAGGCTGTGGCACCGTTTATCATGTAGCGGCGGATTACCGGTTGTGGACGCCCCGGCCGGAGGAGATGTACCGCTCGAACGTCGACGGCACGCGCAGTCTGCTGTCCGCCGCGCAGAAGGCGGGAGTGGAACAGTGTGTGTATACCAGCACCGTCGGTTGTATCGGAATACGGAAGGGTGAACTGGGTTCCGAGGACACGCCAGCCGGCCTGAAGGAAATGCGGGGGCCTTACAAACGCTCCAAGTTCCTGGCCGAGCAGATCGCGCTGCAGTTCGCGGGACAGGGATTTCCGGTGGTGATCGTGAATCCCACGGCTCCGGTCGGAG
This sequence comes from Bryobacteraceae bacterium, assembly GCA_035496735.1. Lineage (GTDB taxonomy): Bacteria > Acidobacteriota > Terriglobia > Bryobacterales > Bryobacteraceae > Palsa-187. The sequence continues at coordinate 13,698 of DATJEI010000054.1, forward strand.
ATCATGATTTCCGGCCAACGCCGACAGGCAAGATTGTGGTGGATTTTTTGCGGGGAGCGATGCCGGCGTATCTCGATACCGGTTTGAACGTGGTTTACGTGGGTGACGTAGCTGCGGGACACCTTCTGGCAGGCGAGCGGGGACGCGTGGGAGAACGCTATATTCTGGGTGGCGAGAACCTGACGCTCCAGCAGATCTTTGGGAAGCTGGAAGAAGTGACGGGAAAGCAGGCGCCCACAATGAGGATTCCGTACGCGGTGGCTTACGCGGCGGGGGTAGCCTCGACAGGCTGGGCCTCTTTGACCGGTCAGGAGCCGAGGGCGCCGCTGGATGGCGTGCGCATGGCGCGCAAGAAAATGTGGGTGCGGCACGACAAGGCCGCACGCGAGTTAGGATATTCGGCCAGACCGGCTGTGGAAGCGCTGCGGCGCGCCGCGGAGTGGTTTCAGGCCAACGGTTATTGTGAGGACCTGGCTACTGGTGGCCGCCGAACGGCGTGAGTTCGATGGGATTCGGAAGCGAATGGGAAACGCCCAACAACTCGTGTGGCAAGGCGCAAAGTTCGCTTGCGAAGCGCAGTGGCAGGGAGATCGCTGGTGGATGCTTGCCAATGGCCCCGGCGAAGCGCTGGTGCTCGATGCGCTCAAGGAAAAGAAGGACGTGGATGGGATGATCAGCACGGGACTATGCGGTGCGCTGGATCCGGCGCTCCGTTTGGGCGACGTGGTGGTATCTGGCGCGCGCATCGACGCCCGCGCCCCGTTCGTGCGGGGAGCGGTTCACTCCATCGATCGTGTGGCTGCCACTGCCGCCGAGAAGCGTGCCCTGCGTAACCAGACGGGCGCGATCGCCGTCGATATGGAATCCGCTGCTGTCGAAAGGAAAGCCGCGGAGTGGAATATTCCATACTTATGTATACGCGCGGTGTCGGACCGCGCCGGAGACACGCTGCCACTGGACTTCAATCGCTTTCGCAACGCGCGCGGAGATTTTTCCCGGAGCCGGATTGCGCTGGCGGCCATCGCACGGCCCTTCACAGTAATGCCACAATTAATGGAATTCGACCAGAACTGCCGCAGGGCTGCCGATGCCCTGGGAGATTTTTTTGCCGACTGCCGATTCTAGCCTCGTGACCGCTGAACCCGTTCTCTCGACCATGCACGCCGCCGTGTATAAGGGAGCTAGCGTGGTTGCGGTGGAGTCTGTTCCGGTTCCCGGGATTGGGGCGGGCGAAGTGCTTATCCGCGTCGAAAGCTGCGGCATCTGTCCCACCGATCTGAAGAAGATCGCCTACAACCTATTACCCGGCCCGCGCATCTACGGGCATGAAACCGCGGGAGTGATCGCGGCAGTGGGCGCGGGCATTAAGAAATACCAGCCCGGCGACCGCGTCATCGTGTTCCACCACATCCCTTGCGGAAAATGTTTTTACTGCGGCAAGAAGTTATACGCGCAATGCCCGGTCTATAAGAAAGTTGGCGTGACTGCCGGGTACGAGCCGGCCGGCGGCGGCTTCTCGCAATATGTTCGCGTGATGGATTGGATCGTCGAGCGCGGCATCGAGAAGATTCCGGAGGGCGTGTCTTTTGACGCCGCCTCTTTCGTCGAGCCCGTCAACACCTGCCTGAAGGGCATGAAGCAGCTCGACCCGCAGCCCGGCGATGCGGTGGCAATTCTGGGTCAGGGACCGGTGGGACTGATCTTCACCATGATGGCCGCCCGAGCGGGAGTCCGCATCATCGCAACCGACACTTTCGAGACCCGCCGGAAACTAGCGCACAAATTTGGCGCCCACCAAGCCTATGATCCACGAGACGCCGCCTTTGAGAGCGCCATCAAAGACATGACCGGGGGCCGCGGGGCCGATGTGGTGATCATCGCCGCTTCCGCGAAAGGCATTGTCGAGCAGGCTGTCGCCATTTCGCGTCCTGGAGCCCGTATTCTGCTATTTGCGCAAACCTCGCATCAGGAACGAATCGAAGTATCCGGCGCCGACATCTGTATGGGAGAACGCATGCTGTGCGGCTCCTATAGCGCGTCTGTCGATCTGCAGAATGAATCTGCGGAATTGGTTTTCTCGGGGGCGCTCCCGGTGGAAGAATTGATTTCGCATCGGTATTCATTAAGCGATATTCATATTGGAATTGAGCGGGCGTTGCATCCCGACGCGGAATCGTTGAAGATCGTAGTACAGCCCCAGAGGTGAGAACAGAGTGACTCAGCAGATGACCGCGGCCGTCTTGTACGGCAAAGAGCAGCTGCAGATCGAAATTGTGGACGTGCCTAAACTCGGGCCCGGCGATGTGCTGGTGCGCGTGCGCGCAGCGCTCACCTGTGGAACCGACGTGAAAGTGTTTCGCCGCGGGTACCATGCGCGGATGATCACTCCGCCGGCGCTGTTCGGCCATGAGCTGGCGGGCGACATTGTGGCTATGGGAGACCGCGTAGAAGGCTTCCGCATCGGCGACCGCGTCATGGCCGCTAATTCGGCGCCTTGCGGCGAGTGCTACTACTGCAAGCGCCAGCAGGAAAATCTGTGTACCGATCTGCTGTTCAATAACGGCGCTTACGCCGAATACATCCGCATCCCGGAGCGGATTGTCCGCAAGAACCTGCACCACATAGCGGACCACGTGGGATATCAGGATGCGGCGCTGGCGGAACCGCTGGCTTGCGTACTGCGCGGCCTGGAAGAAAGTAATCTTCGCCCCGGCGATACCATTGCCGTGATTGGTCTGGGGCCCATTGGAATCATGTTTGTTCGCCTGGCCAAGGCGGTTTACGGTGCGCGTGTTATCGCAATCGGACGCCGCCAGCCGCAGTTGGATCGCGCCGCCCGCATGGGAGCCGATGAACTGATCGTCAATACCGACGGCGCCGATGTAGTGGGTGCGGTCAAAGCCATGACGGAAGGCCGCGGCGCCGACGTCGTGATCGAAGCCGTGGGCCTGCCGGAATTGTGGCAGCTCGCAACACGCCTGCTGCGGCGCGGCGGGGTGGTGAACTTCTTCGGCGGCTGCGCCACCGGCACCGAAGTCAATCTGGACACTCAGCTCCTGCATTATTCCGAAATCACTTGCAAAGCCAGCTTCCATCACACTCCCGCGCTGATTCGCAAAGCGCTCGAAGTGATCGGCCGCGGCTACATTACGGCTAAGGACCTGGTGAACGGCGTCGAGCCTCTGGCCAATCTGCTGGAGGTGATGCAGCATCTGATGAGCCACAACGGCCACCTGAAGACCGCCATCATCCCCTGATTGCGCCGGAACGAATTGTGTTTCTCGGCCCCACCGCATTTTTGAATGATCCGGATCAAATGCAGCGGACGTGGCACCGCGAAGAAGCCCTGGCTTATACCCACTGGCTCGCCACGCATCACTACGAAAATTTCCAGGTAGTCAGTTTCCTGCTTCCCAAGCGCCTGCACCAGGATTTCTATAACGTCTATGCGTTTTGCCGCTGGTCGGACGATCTGGGCGACGAGATTGGCGACCCGCAAGAGAGCCTGCGTCTGCTCGCCTGGTGGCGCGGTGAGCTGCATGCGATGTTCGCCGGGCGTGCCAGCCATCCGGTGTTTGTTGCCCTCCGGGCGACCGTAGTCCAGCATCATCTGCCGATGGACCCGTTCGATCATCTCATCCAAGCCTTCGAGCAGGATCAAACCGTCACCCGTTACCGCAATTTCGACGAGTTGTTCGAGTATTGCCGCTTTTCGGCCAACCCCGTGGGGCGGCTGGTACTGGGCCTGTGCGGCTATCAAGACGCCGGGAGACAAGCCCTTTCCGACGCTACTTGCACCGCGCTGCAACTGGCCAACTTCTGGCAGGATGTGATCGTGGACCTGCAGAAAGATCGGATCTATCTTCCGCTGGACGTGCTGGAACGGAATGGCTATCCGGTCGAAGACTTGTTCGCCCGGCGCTTCGATGATCGTTTCCGGCGGGCTATGAAAGAAGCCGTCGGCGTGGCCCGGGAGTTGTTCCTCAAAGGATTGCCGTTAGCGGGGCAAGTGGACCGGCGACTCGCCATTGACCTCGAACTGTTCAGCCGCGGCGGCTTGAAGATTCTCGAAAAAATCGAACGTCAGGACTACGACGTGCTTCGCGCCCGGCCGGTGATCTCCAAAACCGAACGGGTGGGATTGCTGCTCGGCGCCATCACCCGGCGCGCGTTCTCGCGGGCCGCATGAAGGTTGAAGAATCCTACGCCTGGTGTGAAGGCGTCGCGCGCAGTCAAGCTAAGAATTTCTACTATTCGTTCCTGTTGCTCTCGAAACCCCAGCGCCGCGCGATGTGCGCCGTCTATGCTTTCATGCGCTACTGCGACGATTTGAGTGACAATGATGGCATCCCCGACCGGGCTGCCGCCATTGCCCGCTGGCGTGCGGATCTTGCGGCGGCGCTCATGGGACGCGCCGGTGAACATCCAGTCTGGCCCGCTTTCAGCGATGCCGCGGCGCGCTACAAAATTCCCAGCCAGTATTTTTACGACATGATCGACGGCGTCAGTTCCGATCTGGAGCCGCGCCGCATCCAGACCTTCGCGGAACTCTACGACTACTGCTACCACGTGGCCAGCGTCGTGGGGCTGACGGTCATCCACATTTTCGGTTTTGAGTCGCAGGATGCACTTCTGCTGGCGGAAAAATGCGGAATTGCGTTCCAACTCACCAACATCTTACGCGACGTGCGCGAAGATGCGGAAAAAAATCGCATCTATCTCCCTGCCGAGGACCTCGCGCGTTTTGCGGTATCGCCCGGCACCTTTCAGCCGCGCGAGCGGTTCGTTCAGTTAATGCGGTTCGAAGCTCAGCGCGCCCGCGAGTACTACCGGGAATCCGCGCCGCTGGTGGGCCTGATCGATGCGCGCAGCCGCGCGTCCCTGCGCGCCCTCATCGGTATTTATTCGCGTCTGCTCGATCGCATCGTGGCATCGGATTATGACGTCCTGGCGCGCCGCGTCCGCGTCCCCGCCTGGGAAAAACTGTGGGTCCTGATGCGTAGCGCGGCCGTCTGATTCGAGCGGCCGTGCTATCTTTGGAGCGATATGAACTGGAGCTCTGTCGGCGCCATTTTGCTGGCTCTGGCCGTCATGATCGGCGCGTTCGGGGCGCATGCCCTGCAAGGGAGGCTCGACGCGTATTCGAAGGGGGTTTACGAGACCGGCGTCATGTACCACTTTTTCCATGCGCTGGGACTGCTGGTGGTCTCATTCCTGCCGCGCATAGGCGCACTGTCCGCGGCCCGGGCCGGGTGGGTATGTATGTTATTGCTGGCCGGCATAACGCTATTCTCCGGTAGCCTGTACGCCTTAGCGATTAGCGGCGTACGCATGTTGGGAGCGGTCACTCCCCTCGGCGGACTAGCCTTCATTGCGGCCTGGATTCTGCTGGCCTACTGGCTATTGACGGCTCCCGCCTGACTCTGGCCGTTGCCGGCGCTGGCCGTCGCCACCCTTGACACCGATCCTCCAGTCCATCCATACTGTTTCCAATACAGTGCAGAGAGTAGCGGCCTGCAACGGCCGCCTTTGACCCCTTCCGCAAGGTTGGGTACCCGGTGCAAAGCCCGGACGCGTATGACTGTAGTTTGGAGGAATTTTGATGAAGCTCATATCCCTCGTATCGCTTAGCCTTCTTGCGATCGCAGGTCTGGCGCAAACACCGCCTGCGCCCAAACCCGCGCCAGCCAAACCCGCTGCAGCCAAGCCGGCGGCGGCGCCTTCGCCGGTGGATTCCGTGATCCAGTCCGTGAAAGCGGGACTGTCGGAGAACCTGATCATCAAAACTCTGCAAAGAGAAAATAAGCCGGCCAACCTGACTACCGCGGACTTAGTGAAGTTGAAAAACGCGGGTGTCTCCGAGAATATCATCGGCGCGATGCTGGATCCGACGAGCGCCCCGGCCCCCGCGGCAGCAGCCGCCCCGACCGCCGCGCCCCCGCCCCCGCCACCAGCTCCCGAGCCCGCTCCTGTAGTCGTGTCGGCGCCTCCCCCCACGGCTCCCACGGCAGGCCAGCTTAGGGCTCAGAAGAAGCGCGTGATCGTGGACGAATTCGATTACTCGGCAGTCATGACCTCCGTGCAGGCGGTCTTCGGCACGCAGCAGAACATCGGCAAGGGGATTCGCGCCATGCTGGTCAAGCGCATCGCGGATGCCAACAACATGGTGGTGGTGGAGCGCGCCAAAATCAATACTCTGATGAAGGAGCAGGACTTCAACGCCAGCAATCGCGTGAAGCAGGGAAGCGGCGCCCGGGTGGGTCAGGTTTCCGGAGCTGACGCGATGCTCTCCGGCGACATTATCATCTTCGGTCGCGACGACAAGAAGAGAAACGTCCGCGGCGGCGGCATTATCGGCGGTGTCATTGGTGGAATCGCCTCCAGCAAGAATGAGGATAAAGCCGTGGTCGCCATAGACTACCGGCTGATCGATGCCGAAACTTCCGAAGTAATCGCCACCGGAGAGGCCCGCGGCGAATCCTCCCGCAAGGGCAATGCCTTCGGAGCCATTGGTGGCGCTTTGGGCAAGGGAGTCGCGGGTGTTGAAGTCGACATGACCAGTTCGAATTTTGCCCAGACGATTATCGGTGAGGCCACCCAGGATTGCGTCAACAAACTTGCCGACATCCTGAAGGAACAGTCTTCCAACATGAAGAAGACGGTGCGCGAGGTGGAGACTACGGTGGCTGATGTTAGCGGCAATTCGCTGGTGATCGCCGCGGGGGGCAATGACGGTGTAAATGTGGGAGAGATCTTTGAGATCCATCAGGTAGTGCGCGAGATAAAGGACCCCACCACGAAGGAAGTTCTTGACCGTCTCACCAATAAAGTTGGCGAGATGACCATTACCAGCGTGCGTGATAAGATCTCCAGCGGGACCTATGTCGGCTCGCCTGCCAAGGTAGGCTACCTCGCCCGCAAGAAGATGCAGTAGACACTTGCGGTAAGCAACGCATGAAACCGCTGACGTTGATTGGTCTGGCATTCATTGCAATTTCCAGCCAGCGTGCGTCCGCTCAGGGTGTGCCGGGACCCCGCTGGTACCGCAGCGCCAGTGGAATGCTGGGTGTCCCCGCAGCCAACGCCGATGCTCGTGAAATCCGGCGCATGGAACGCTATCTTACTTTCGGCGTGCCGTATTGTTCCGGGTTGGCGGCGGCTCAGTACGCCGCGAACATGGCAATGGCCCGCAATATGTCGGCTTACCTGGGATCGGTCAGCACAACAGCCACCGATCCGGAGGCGCGCGCCGCTGCGGCACGCGTTGCTGTGGCGTTCTCATCGTTCCCCTGCGCCTATCCCGGGAAGCAATTGCCGGTAGTAGTGCCGCCACCCCCCAAGCCCGGCGATCCGCCGTTCACGCTGGTTTCGCCTGACTTGGGCAAGGTACCCGACGCGGAGCAGGAGACAGCTGCCGACCTCGCGGTGCGTTACGATACCGATGTAGCGCGATCCGCCGCCGCCTGGAAGAACGCTGAGACATTGCGGCTGAGCTTGGTCCAAAGAGGCATGACGCTCAATGCCCAAACCGCAGCGGCCGTGTTCCGCCTAAAGCCCCTCTATGATGACGCGGCTACCGCATTGAAAGCCCATAACTGGGATGAGGCACTCTCCAATCTCCAGGCCGCCGAAGCCACCACTCAAAAAATCGAAGCGACGGTGGGGCACTAGGGCAGCCCGGTCGGGCCGCTGTATCTGGTACTATTTGGTCATATGATGATGCTCTCGTCCGCTGGTGGTTTTTCCGCTCGATGAATCCACGAGGTTTTGCACCCCGCCGGCCGAGGATACGCGAAAACGTCAACGAAGCTATTCGCGCGCGTGAAGTGCGTGCGGTGTTTCCCGATGGCAGCGTTGAAGTCATGCCCACGCTAGCTGCCGTGCGTCGCGCGCAGGAATTGGGTTTGGACCTGATCCTGATTGCGCCTACCGCAGAACCCCCCGTCGCCAAAGCGATGGACTACGGCCAGTGGCAGTACGAAAACAAGAAGAAGCAGCACGAGGCTAAGCGCAAACAGCACATCATCCAGGTGAAGGAGCTTAAGTTCCGCCCCAACACGGATGACCACGATTACGACTTCAAAAAAAATCACGCCATCCGCTTCCTGCAGGAAGGCAATCGCGTAAAAGCTATCGTTCAATTCCGCGGCCGCGAAATCGCCCACACCGATCTGGGGCGCAAGCTGCTCATTCGTTTCGCCGCGGACCTGACCCAATACGGCGCTGTGGAAGGCCAGCCGCGCCTGGAAGGACGCAATGCGCACGTCATGATCAGCCCGGTGAAGGTAATTCCGCCGGCCAAGGAAAAGGCCGAGAAACCTAAACCTCCCAAGGCGCCGGACGGGGCTCCACCGGCTTAGGGCTAGCGATAACGCCAGTTGCCGCGGTCATCGCGGCGATCCCAATCCCGGTCGTGATCGCGATGCCAGCGGTCATGGTCACGATCGTATTTGTCGCTGTAATTCCGGTAGCGATAGTCGCGATATCGATAATCGCGATCATACCGGTAGTTGCGCCCGTAATATCCGTTGCTGGCGCAGCCGGTTACCAAAAGGGTCGCCAAGAGAAGCCCCGCTTGAATCCACGTTTTCATAGCACTCTCCTGCTAGTTAGAGGGCTGCCGCTTGCGCAAGGTTGCCGGTTACAGCGTTTTAATGTGGGGCCAAGTTCAAGACTCAGCGCCAGCGGCCTTCACGCCACGCGTAACGATCGCCACGACGCTCCCAGCGGCCGTCTTCCCAGCGCCGCCGTCCGCGGGGTGGCCGCTCCCAGCGCCCCGGAACCCACAGGTAGTCGTTGCCGCGATAACCCCAATACCCGTTGATCCAAATATAGCCCGCTCCCGGAGCGGGGCCGCGACTCTCCACGCGGATCGGCGGCGGCGCGGTCCTCGCATAGACCCCAACATATCCCGGGCCGCCACAACCCACCGCCGTCAATACTCCGCCCATCAGGCCGAGGAGCATCCAATGTTTCATAAAACCACGCTTCATAGTGCCTCCTGATTGTTAGAAGCCAGCAGAAAGCGGCCCGTTCCGGACTTGCGGGGATTTAATGCGAAACCGTCTCTGGCGCTGCCGCGTCGCTCGGAGCCAGAACCCGCTCGGCCATGGCGCGCTTTAGTTCCTTGATGCCGTCCCCGGTGACGCTTGAAATCTTGAAGAACGGCATCCCGCGTTTTTTCGCGAGCCTCTGCAGCGCCGCGATCCGCTTGGGGTCCTGCGCCGCGTCCATTTTGGTGGCGACCACGATCATGGGCTTTTTGGCCAAATCGTCGGAGAAGCTGGCCAGCTCGGCCAGAATCACTTCGAAATCGTGCACCGGATCGCGTCCCGTGTCGGAAACATCCACCAGATGCGCCAACAGGCGCGTGCGCTCGACGTGACGCAGGAACTGGATGCCCAGGCCGTGACCTTCGTGCGCGCCTTCTATCAAACCTGGGATGTCGGCCACCACGAAGGTGCGCTGGTCGTCGGTAGAGACCACGCCAAGGTTCGGTATGAGAGTGGTGAACGGGTAGTCGGCAATCTTGGGTTTGGCTGCGGAGATCCTCGAAATCAATGTGGACTTGCCTGCGTTCGGAAATCCCACCAGCCCGACATCGGCCAGCAGTTTGAGTTCGAGACGCAGGCGGCGCTCTTCACCGGGCTTGCCATCTTCGTGCTCGGTGGGCGTTTGATGCGTGGATGTGGCGAAACGGGCATTGCCGCGCCCGCCGCGTCCACCCTTCGCGACGACGAAACGATCGCCGGCGGTAGTGAAGTCATGCAGCAGTTCGCCGGTTTCGGCGTCGTACACTACGGTGCCAACGGGTGTCGCAAGTTCGACTGAATGTCCGTTGTGGCCCGTCTTATCGCTGCCCTCGCCATGGCGTCCGCGCTGGGCCTTGTGCTCGGGATTGAAGCGAAAGTGGAGCAGCGTGTTGTGGTGCTGAGTAGCGACCATCACCACGTCGCCGCCGCGTCCGCCGTCACCGCCGCTGGGTCCGCCGCGCGGCACGAATTTTTCGCGCCGGAACGCAAGACACCCGTTGCCGCCGTCTCCAGCTTTGACGGTAATGATGACTTCGTCTATAAACAACATGGGGATACACCGCGCCTTGAGCAGCGCGGGAGAGAGACCAGCTATTCGGCGGACACGATGCTGACGAACTTGCCCATGCGTCCGCGGTCGCGGAATTCAATCACGCCCGTGACCTTGGCAAACAGCGTGTCGTCCTTGCCGATGCCGACATTAGTGCCCGGTTTGATCTTGGTGCCGCGTTGCCGAACGATGATGGAACCGCCCGGCACGAACTGCCCGCCAAACGCCTTCACGCCCAGCCGCTGCGCGTTCGAATCGCGCCCGTTTTTTGAACTGCCTAAACCTTTTTTATGTGCCATGACGAATCCCTACACGATGTCGTTAATCTGCACGCGCGTGTAGTTCTGGCGGTGCCCGATAGTGCGCCGGTATTGCTTCTTGCGCTTGAACTTGAAGACGATGGTTTTGGCTTCGCGGTCATGCTCGGTAATGGTGCCTTTGACAATCGTGCCCGCCGCCGCCGCTCCAGTTCTCACTTGCCCGTCGTCGACCACTGCCAGTACGCGGTTGAATTCCACCTGCGTACCTACATCGCCCGCCACGGTCTCCAGTTGCACCGTCTCGCCCGGGGTTACGCGATACTGCTTACCGCCGTTTTCAATCACTGCATACATACAAATTCTCTTTCTCTTGCGAATTGGTTCGTCGCCTGGCCTGCACACACTCTACCAGTGGCAGGGCAGGAAGCCAGAACCTTTAGTGTACTACAGGCGGCCGATTATCGGTGGTTAGGTGGCAGCCCCGCTTGCCTTCAGGAGCCGGACGCGTCGAATTAGGAATTGTACTCCCAACGCGATGAGGCTAAAAATAAATCCTTGAACTAGAAACATCAACGCAAACAAATCACGCTTACCATTTGGGGCAATCTCTGGTGGGGGCATGCCGAGTGCCAATGCAATAGATGGTATCTGGAGGAACCCGGCCACGGTGGCTAAACCCGGCACCTCAAACCACGCAACACAGAGCAAAAACGCCTCGAACGCACAAGCGCCGCAAATCGACAAGGCAACGCGAGAAATTAGCACCTTCACAGGTATCCTAAACGCCCATTTTATCTTCCATCACTACCGACGGTTATCGAGGTCGTCGCGCGTCCAGTCCCTCTTGGCGCCAAAACTCCTTGAGAGCCGCCGCTACACGCTTGCCAGCCGT